>NZ_JAHZBQ010000003.1:0-300000 GCF_019423325.1 Campylobacter sp.
TCGGTGCGAAACAGAATTGTGATTATACAAGAGCGATGCTTAAAGGGGGCTGAATGGGCATTAGAAATTTTAAAAAACGATTTGGAAAATTTTAAATTTCATAATGAAATTTTAGCCGCAGTGCGTTTTAATACAAAATTTCTTCTCTGCTCTCCAATAAAAATTTTATAAATTTCGCATGCCGTTGCATCCAAAAATTCAAAATTTCATCATGTTTGCGACCGCCGACCGCACCCATTCGTCCATAAAACCTGCTTGCAAAACACTTAAGCGCACGATTATAAGATTTCGCTATAATCACGTCCGATTTAAAATTTATCAAAATTTAAAAGGATTTCTATGCGCGCAATTTTTTCTATCTATATCTTCATCATCGCGGCCCTTATCGGCATCGAGCTCTCGCTCGGCGCACTCGTCGCGCCCGTGGTATTTTTTCCGCAGCAGATTACCGGAGAGGGCGTGCTATCGCACTTTCAAAGCGGCAAGCTAATGAGCGAGATCTTCGTAAAATACGGCGGCATCCTCATCGCAGTCTCGATCATCTGTCTCGTTTTTGAGATGATAAATTTCAACAATAACAAATCGCAATCCTTTCGCTTGCGCCTTTCGACTCTGATGCTGACGCTCATAAATATCATACTTGCCCTGCTTTTCGTGCTTTACTTTACCGACTACGTCATAAATGCCCAAAAGATCGGTGCAGAAGCGACGATGACGCAGGAATTTGCCCAAATCCACGCGGCTAGCGAATGGTGCATGAAACTCATCATCGTGTTTCAAATGGTGCTGTTTTTCGCAAAAATCCTCCCCGCCCTCGCCGCGAAAAAGGCAGCACCAGAGCAAAGCGCAGCCGATGCAGATTAAAATTTACTACGAAGATACCGACGCGCAGGGCATCGTGTATCACGCCAACTACATTAAATTTTGCGAGCGGGCGCGCAGCGAGGCGCTTATGCAGGCAGGGGTGGACTTCGCGCGCGCGGACGCACACTTCGTAGTTAGCGAGCTTTGCGCTAAATTTCTCCGCCCCGCGCGCCTCGGCGATACGCTTGAAATTCACACGAGCCTAGCTGCGCTCAAAAACGCCAGCGCCATTTTGCGACAAGAAATTTACAAGATCAAAGATATTAAAAACGTAGATTTCAGCGAGCTTTTATACGTGCAGGACGTAAAAATCGCCTTCGTAAAAGACGGCAGGCCAATCAAATTTAGCGCCGAAATTTTAGAATTTTTCAAATCTTTGAGATAAATTTATCTCGCGAGTTCAAATTTACCTAGTCGTGCGGTGCAAACATAGCGCAGACCGACCTTAGGCGTAAAATTTAAGGATACGCAGAGCTCTTAGGCAAAATAAAATTTACAGGCTAGATAAAATTTTACGACATAGAATTTCGCTCGGCATTGAGGTTTAAATTTAACGCTACGTCGCAACGCAAATCCCTCACGCGCCCCGAGATAGCCAGATAGAAAGCAAAATTAAAAATATCAGAATTTTGCGATGGCGTTAAATTTTGCCTTGCCCCGCCGCTTTATGAAATTTCTCGCCATTAAATTTCAACCCGCGCAGATCGAGTCTGTGTTTTACTCCGCTAAAATCCCGCTAGTCCGTGAAATTTAAGCAGGCTAAATTCGCCCCGTCCGCTCGCCGCAATGAAAATCGCGGCGTCCGCGCAAAAAGCTGCGCGCAAAATCAAAACGGCACGCAAAGAAAGCGCCAAAATGCACCTCATAACAGCTCTTTTATCTTTTGCAGATCCTCTTTGAAAAGCTCCGCCTTGCTCGGATTTTGCGCGATGAATGCAGGATCGAAGCTCGGCACGAAACTGATGCCGCCCTCGTTAAAGACCGAGCCGTGCAGCGCGTCCATGCCCGCCAGATCGCCGTTTCGCAGCACGATTTTACAGCAGAGCTCCCCTAGGCAGAGCACGACTTTGGGTTTTAAAATTTTGATTTCATCAGTCAGATACGGCGCGCATTTTAAAATTATTTCCGAGCTTATGCGCCTATTTTGCGGCACCGCGCACCTTATCAGAAAGCTAAAATAAATTTCTTCCGGTGCGCAAATTTGATCCAGCGCCGCTTCAATCTCAGCCTCCAAACCGCCGCCAAAACCCTCGCTAACGCCCGGCGCTAGAGCTACGATCATAAGTTTTATGCTCGTAGGAGTTTTGAAATTTTTGATAGTTTTTAAATTTTTAAAATTTTGCTCGCTAGAGCTCGTGCGCGTTTTGGCAAGCTCGCAGAGATTGCACTCGGCGGTAGCGGATTTTAGCGCGTCCAGCGCCTTAAAAAATCGTGCGCCGCCGCTTAAAATTTCGGCGCCTACGTAGCGGTAGCCGAACGCTTTGTAATAAAGCAGTCTGCGTAGTTGCGAGCTTTGCACGGCGCGCCTACGATCTGTTTAAATTTCGCGCGACGAATCCGCGATCAAACTGCGCCAAATCTTTGTAAAATTCCGCCCTAAAGCCCTGCTCGCGCAAAAACGCCGACAAACTCTGCTTTTGATCGTAGCCCATCTCGCAGGCTAGAAATTTTGCGCGCCGTGCAGCGATCAGCACGATGCATTTTAAAATTTCATCCCCCCTCTCGCCGCCAAACAGCGCCTGTTTCGGCTCTTGCAGCACGCGCGCGTCCAATGCGTAGGAGTTTGCGATATAGGGCGGATTTGAGACGATGAGATCAAACTCGCCCGCGATCTCATCCGCGTAGGCGCAGTGTAGAAACTCGACGTCTGCGCCCAAATTTGCGGCGTTTGCGCGCGCCACCTCAAGCGCATCCGCGCTGATGTCACTGGCCGCGATGCGGCAAGAAGGAAGGAGTTTTTTTAAACAGATAGCTATTATGCCGCTGCCCGTGCCGATCTCGCAAATGCGCGGCTCGCCCAAGCTCTGCGCCAAAATAAGAGCTTTTTTCACTAAAATTTCGGTCTCGCAGCGCGGTATCAACACTCGCTCGTCGACGTAAAATTTAAAGCCCATAAACTCGCAGCTTTGCGTGATGTATTCAAGCGGGCGACCGTCTTTGAACTCGGCTATCTTGGCGCGAAATTCCGCTTCATGCGCGAGCTCTTCCGAGCATCTTAGCACGAGCTGCTCACCTTCAAGGCGCTCACAGAATTTTAAAATTTCGCGCGCGACGTATTTTGAGCCGCACTGCCCCAAGCCCCATCTTAGCGCCTCAGCGATCCTCATCAAGCTCTCTTATGCGCTCATACAGGCTCGGGTGCGAATGATACACCGCGGCGTAAATTTTATGAGCGAGCGGAAACGCCTTGTTTTCGCTGCCCAGCTTCTTTAGCGCGCCGATCATGCTCTTTTTATCCTGCATGCTGGCACCGTGCCGGTCCGCGCTAAATTCGTGCATGCGGCTAAACTTGGAGATCACCGGCTCAAAAAACGCATGCAAGATCGGCGCAAACAAAATCATAAAAACCAGCGTCGCGCCCCCGCCCTCGCTAAGCCCCAGCGCGCCAAACACGCCCCCGGGAAGGTTTCCGAATACCGCGAATGTCGCGCCCAAAAGCACGAAGCTAAGCGCTAAATTTTTCAAAACATCGCCGTGTTTGAAATGCCCGAGCTCGTGCCCTAAAACGGCTAAAATTTCATCCTCGCTCAGCTTTTCTATGAGCGTGTCGAAGAGCACGACCTTTTTCGTCGCGCCGAAGCCGCCGAAATAGGCGTTTAGGCGCTTGTCGCGCTTGCTTACGTCGATCGTAAAAACGCCGCTACTTTTAAAGCCGCAGCGCTGCAAAAGCCCCTCTATGCGCTCTTTTAGCTCACCTTGCTGTAGCGGCTGCATCTTATTAAACAGCGGTGCGATAACGGTCGGATAGATCAAATTTATCAGTAAAACTACGCCGAAGCTTAGCAGAAAGCCCCAGACCCACCAGTGCGTGCCCAGGCTATTTACGCAAAAAACGAGCGCAGAGGCTACTGCAAAGCCAAAAACCAGCGTGAGCGCAAGCGATTTTAGCGCGTCTTTTACGAAAACGGCGGGCGTTATCGTGGAAAAGCCTAGGCGTCTGTCTTTAACAAAGGTTTTGTAAATCTCAAGCGGAAGCGATATCGCGCCGCCGATAATTAAAAACGCCGTCACGAAGCAGCTCTGCGCAAAAATCCCGTCGCCAGCTAGCTCATATATTGCGCGCTGTAACGCGCCAGCGCCTGCAAGTATCCAAATAAGCGCCACCGCAAAAGAAAAGCAGTGCGAAAATATATTAAATTTTAAATTTACCGCGCCGACCTCGCCCGCCTTGTGATAATCATCCTCGCTAAGCACCACTGCAGGCTCTTTTAGCTTGGCGCGAATGAAGCTTAGCTCGAGCAGATCGAGCGAAATTTTATAAATCGTGTAAAGCGCGTATAAAAAGATCAAAAACCAAACCATCGCGCCTACTTTAGGCTCTCGGCAAGCGAAAGCACTTCGTAATATTCATTTTCCATACTGTTTAACGTTCCTCTTTTTTCTTCAAGTTCTTCAAAAAGCCCCTGCATACCGAGCTTTTGATAAATTTCAGGCGTCGAAAGCGCGTGATTTAGCTCTTTTATACGCGCCTCGATAGCCTCGATTTTAGCGGGATACTCCTCTAAAATTTTATTCTGCTTGTAGCTAAGCTTCGCGGCGCTCGTTTTTTCCTTTTTGTTTTCGCGACCGCCTTCGTCCTCGCTCGCACTCGCGCCAGCGTCGGCCTCGATCTGGTCAATCTCCGCCATCTCGTCTTCAAACTCCAAATACTGCGAATAGGGCATTTGAATTTGATCGATCGTGCCGTTTTTTTCAAAAACCCAAAGCTTATTTGTAATCTTATCGATGAAATAGCGATCGTGGCTTACGATGATTACCGCACCTTCGAAGCTTAGCAGATAGTCTTCCAAAATATTGATCGTCGCGATATCAAGATCGTTTGTGGGCTCGTCCAAAATCAGGCAATCGTACTGCTCAGTAAAGAGCTTGGCAAGCGCCAGGCGGTTCTTTTCGCCGCCGCTAAGCACGCCCACGGGTTTGTCTAAAAATTCCTTCGGAAACAAGAAATTTTTCAAATACCCATAGACGTGCATGTAGCTGCCGCGGACGCTTATATGATCGCCGCCGTTGGGGCAGAAAATTTCGATTATGCTTTTATCGTCCGTGATACCGCTGCGGGTCTGATCGAAGTAGCCGATCCTGATCTCGCCGCGTTTGATCTCGCCCGCATCGATCTTGCTGCGACCGAGTAGAATTTTAAGCAGAGTGCTTTTGCCAGCGCCGTTAGCGCCTACGATACCGATACGCTCGCCCTGCAAAACCCGCGCCGAAAAGCCCTTGAAAAGCACCTTGCCATTTAAAATTTTACCGATATTCGTGCATTCAAAGAGCATTTTTTTGCGATTGTCGCCGCCCGTGCCGTTAAAGCTCCTGCTCGCGCGCTCCAGCTCGAGCCGCACGCGACGGATCGCGCCCGGGTTTTTCTTCGCATCCTGCCTCATCTGCATGATACGCGCCTTGCGCCCTTCGTTGCGCTTTAGGCGAGCTTTTACGCCGCGGTGCAGCCACTCCTCCTCGGCGCGCAGCTGTTTAAGCAGCGTCTCGTGGGACTTTTCGAGCGAAGCAAGCATCTCCTGCTTGCGCCTCAGATAGTTCTCGTATCCGCCGTCGAAATTTGAAATTTTACCCTCTTCGATCTCGATACTGCGCGTCGCCAAGCGGTCTATGAAGTAGCGATCGTGGCTGATAAAAACGATCGTCTGCTTCGAGCTAAGCAGCATCTCCTCTAAAAATTTCACCATATAGACGTCGAGGTGGTTCGTGGGCTCGTCCAGCAGCAGCACGTCGGGCTTTTTAAGCACCAGCGCACCCAACGCCACGCGACGAATTTCGCCGCCGCTAAGCGTACAGACGGAGCGGTTTTCGTAAATTTTAAGTCCGAAATTTTGCAGCACCTGCTCGATCTTATTATCGATCTGCCAGCCGTCCTTGGCCTCGATAAATTTAATCAGCTCGTCCTGGCGCGCCAAAAGCTCCTTGTTTTCGGGCTGTGCGGCGATTTTGCTCGAGATCGCATCGTATTCGCTAAGGGCGGCGTAAATTTCGGCTAGCTCCCGTCGCAGCGCGTCTTTGACTGAGAGATTTTCGTCAAATTTAGGCGTTTGAGCGAGCATCTGGATATTTAGCCCGTTTTGAGTGATCACGCGTCCCTCGTCAATCTCGCACAGACCTGCAATTATCTTCATCAGCGTGGACTTGCCGCCGCCGTTTTTGCCGATCACGGCGACGCGCTCGTTAGCGTCCAGTGCGAAATTTACGCCGTCCAAAACGACATGAGAGCCGAATTTTTTCGTAACATCGATAAGCTCGATCAAAGCCAATTTTAAGTTCCTCTAGTGTTAAATTTGATGATTTTACACAAAATTCTATTAAATTTTAATAACTTTTAAGGCTTTAGCGATGCAAAGTTTGGAATTTAACGGCTTGCGCGTAGAAATTTTCGCCCCGCACGCGCCGTCTTTTGGGACAACTACGCACGCACAGTCTATCAAATCCACGTCGGATACCCTGCCAGACACCTCTGCATCCGCGCAATTTGTCTCATCTGAGCTTCTACCGTCCCCCTCATCCGCACGGGATGATCCGCCCGCCGTTCCGTTCGGTCTGTCCGCGCAGGCTACTTCATCTGAGCCTCCCGCGTCTGCAGCACCGAATACACCGCTCGTTACGTCCATCGCGCCCGCTTTTCCCTCCTCTCTCGCCGCGCCTAAGGCACAAGCCATTCAACCCGCTGCGTCGTCCGTGCTAGATACTGCACCCGAATTTACGGCGGCTACCGACTCGATTTCATCCGCGTCATCGATGCCGAATATAGTGCCAGCCGCGTCTGCACAAATCGCCTCGCCCCGCTTGGGTGCCGTGCCGATCATATACCTGCACGCCTTGGACTTTGGCGCGACCGGCATGGGCGAAATTTACGAGCTCGTCTCGCGACAAAGCGGCGCGGATTTCGTGCTTGCGGCGATCTATCTAAACGAGGTGCAGTGGGGCGATAAGCTTAGCCCGTGGGCGGCAAAATCGCCGTTTAAGGGGGTGCGCGATTTCGCAGGCGGCGGCGCGGCGCACTTAGAAAAATTTACGGACGAGCTGATCCCGCGTATCGAGCGGCACGTATTCGGCGCGGGAAAGCCTACGTGGCGAGCGTGCGCGGGATACTCGCTGGCGGGGCTTTTTAGCGCGTATGCGGCGTTTGCGAGCGATAAATTTCAAAAGATCGCCTGCGTCTCGGCGTCGTTTTGGTTTAGCGGCTTTGATGCCTTCGTCGCCGCGCACTCGCCGCAAAGGGGGTTGGCGCATGTCTACGCATCCTTGGGCGAGGCCGAGATGAACCCGAAAAATCCGCGCGGAGCACTCTACGGAGAGACTGCGCGAAATTTTATCGCAAAATGCCGCAGTGCGGGTGCGAAAGCGGAGTTTGAGCAAAATCCGGGCGGGCATATGCAAGATGAGATCGCAAGAATTTCAAAGGCGCTTTTAAGCCTCATAAATTCCTAAAATTCGAGTAAATTTTAAAATTTAGCGGGGCGGGCAATTAAACGGCAGGCGCGACAAATAGGCGCTGCGAGAGATTGAAACAAACGAGCCGAGAAGCGGCACGAAGCGTAAATTTAAAGCGAGCCGCCGCTAGAATTTCTCGCCAGCGGTTTTTTGTGCGATGCAATGAAATTTAAAACAAACTCGCATTAAAATTTTATAGCGCAAGCGGTGCGACAAGAATGGTGCAGCGCAATTCGGCGCGAATGACACAACGCGTCGTTGGTATTTTAGCAGCTTTGAGCGTAAATCATGCAACGCAGCGTCGATGCGGCATAGGCGATGCGGTGTATGCGGATTTCAAGCAGACTGCCGCTAAATTTTGAAGGTTGCGCTAGCGGTTTAAAACTTAAAGCGAGCCGTCGTTATAAAATTAAAGCAAATCATGTCGCGGCTAGGATTTAGCGCGTCTGTGAGCTAAATTTAAAGCGGTGCGGCGCCGTGTATGATCTCACCATTTCGTTTATCGTACCTGCGAACTAAATTAAACTGCTGAAATTTCAAAATTTGTACCGCGTCAAAGAGTGCTTTGATACTACGATACACGCCGCTCGGTTTAAATTTTAAAATTTAGCGTCGAGCGAGCAATTAAACGACAGGCTCGACAAAACTGGAGCTGCAAAGTATTCTTACAACCCTAAAATATCTGCAATAACAGCAAAAAATTCTCGCAATATATCCGCAACAAGGATAAAAAATCCTACAAAAATTCCCGCTAAAATTTCATACAAAACCGCTGTAAAATTTACCTGCGTTTAATACCGTAGCCGTCCTTATCCACGCATATAAAGCTCGTCGTAGCGCCTCCGTCGCGCGCCATCACCACGCCGTCTGCGGCAAATCTATCATCACAGCCGATCTCGTAGTCTTTTTTCACGGCCTCGCTCGCAGGACCCTCGAAAATCTCATAAAATTCCGACACAAACCCGTCTTTGTAATAAATAGCGGTTTTATCCTCGCCCTCCCAGATGCTTACGCCCTGGGCATTTGCGCTTTTTACTTTGGCTTTAAGTTCATTAAAAGTCCCAAAATCCCAGCCTAAAATTTTTAAAACGACGCGCTCGTTCGTCTTTTCGTCTATACTATAAAAACTCGCACTTCGGTTTTTGTCTTTATTCACGGCTATCATGCTTGAGACCCCGTCGCCGTCAAAACGGACGTCAAAAGAAACTCCCCCAGGTTTTATCTCGCGTGCAAAATCGCGCAGGGCTAAAATTTGAACGCGATTTTGCTCATAATTTTCCGCCAAATCCGGCTCCGCAAAGAATAGTTTGTAGATTAAAAACCCTGCAGTTAGCACAAGCGCGGCGCCTACGAGAAGCTTAAATAACCTAAAAATTTCCGAGAAAAAATATTTTATAAAATTCACGCCCGCCTTCTAAATTTCATCGAATTTCGCCGTCTACGCAAAGGGCAGAATTTTTTTATAATTGCTCCACAGCTCGCTCTCCTCGCCGAAATACGCGAGCAGTCCGCGCGCGTTGCGATCGAAAGGGTTGGGCTCTTTATGCAGTGCGATACGCTGCGACAGGCGCAGATCGTAGGTGTTGTATATCGCAGAATAGGGCACTGGAAAGTCAGAAGCGTAAAGCAGGCGCGAGTGCACGTCCGTTTGGCTCGCCAGATGCGGCAGAGCCTTGGCGCGCACCGGCGTCATAAGCGCGGAAACGTCGGCGTAGAGGTTTTTGTGCGTGCGCAGAAGCGCTAGAAGCGCAAAATAATCGTGTCCGAAATTTCGCGGGCGGCGCGAGAGCGCACGAAAAATATGCGAATATTCGTAGTTAATCGCCATGTGCGCGCACACCGTCGTAACGCCCAGCTCAAGCGGCGCGTAGATCATCTCCAACGCCTCGCAGCGGCGAGTGCTGGGCACCGAGCTTTCGTTGCCGACGTGGATCACCAGCGGCAAGCCGAACTTGGCGAGCTTTTCAAAATACGGCACGTAGCGAGGCAGCCTCGTATCCAGATCCCAATAGTTTTGTAAAAATTTCGCCCCCTTAAATCCGAGCTCAAAGCAGCGATCGATCTCATCTAGCGCGTCCGCTCGCTTCGGATTGATGCTAAAAAACGGCACGATGAGATCAGGGTTTTTTTGATAAATTTCGAACACGCTGTCGTTGTCCGCGCAGACGGTCTTATCGCGATGGATTAGCTCGCCCGTGTCGCTAAATTTAGCATCCACGCCGAAAAGTACCGCCTTTTTAACGTATTTCGAAGCTCTAAGCCCGCCGAGCAGAGCGTCCACATAGGCCTCGTATGGCTCTTTGATCGCGCGCGATACGTCTATGCCGAAGCGCCTGCCGAAAAGGCGCAGCGCAAGCCTGTCGTAAGGGCGGTCGAAGCGCACCTCCTTGCTTAGCAGATGGACGTGAAAATCAAGCGTTTGCATCGGGGATCCTTGGGAAAATTTTGCCGAGTTTATATCAAATTGCGGTAAATGGTTAGAATTTTAAATTCGGATTTAAATTTACGCACCGCGCCCTGCCGCGCCTTTAAATTTTAAAATTTAAACCTCGACGAAAGAGCCGCTAATTGATATTTAATGCCGTTTTAAAGCTATGGCGATATACTTGCGATTTGAAAAGCTATTTCAATTAAGGAGCGAAGATGGAGTTTGAAATTTTAGAAAATTCCGCCGATTTTAAGCCTAGTGATCTGGATGAGATAATGGTCTCGATCGGTTGGGATACAGAGCAAAACGCAGCCTCCGTGCCGCCGCACGAGACATACAGGGTGTGGCGAACCTATGATTACGTGGCGATCGCCAAAACGCAAGGCAAGACCGTGGGGGTGCTGGAGGCGTTTTGCGACCGCGACAACTTCGCTACGAGCTATCTTTACTGCGTGATAGTTCATAAGGATTATCAAAGGCGCGGTATCGGCACGGCGCTCGTAAATGCCTTTAATAAGCGCTTTGCGCACACCACCACCTTTGTCGTAACCCCTCTGCACAAGGCCGAAGGCGCCGGAGAATTCCTACAAAAGTGCGGTTTTAAGGACGCGTCGGAGCACTTCACGGTCCACATGAGGAAGCGAAATTCGATCTAGCGGGCGTAAATTTTAAAATTTTATCGAGCTTTGGCTCTAAAACGGTTGGAATTTTAAATTTAGCTATGAGCTGCTATAATCGCTAAAATTTAAGGAGCTAAAATGATCACTATGCAGATCCAAAGCGGCGTCGATCGCGATACTCTCGAAACTTTTAAGAAGCTTTTTTTAAAAATCGATCCCTCCGCGCAGATCACTCTAAGCGGCGAGAAAAGCTTAGAAACGATTCTGTCGGAGTTTAGATCAGGCGAAAGTTACGACGAGATAAAAAACGGAATGGATGCAGATTTAAAATCATACGCAAACGGCGATCTAAGCGGCTTTGAGGAGCTAGGCAAGGGCTGGAAAAATTGAAAATAATCCAGTCTAAAAGATTTCGCGCGCAGCTTAGCAAGATCGTAGAATTTATCGCAGAGCGCTCAGAGGATGCGGCAGAAAATTTTAAAAACGAGCTTTTTGCGCGAGCAGGCGAGCTTAGCTTTATGCCGTATAAATTTCGTAGATCAAAAAGCTTTGACGATGATAGAATTAGAGATTTTGTATTTAAGGGTTTCGTAATCCCGTATCTAATAGACGAACCCAACGATACAATCGTTATCCTAGCGATATTTAAGCAAAATCTATTGAGATAGCTTGACGCCCGTTTAAAAACATCTGCGTTTAAAATTCCGCGCTCCGTTTATTAAAACCACCCATTCGCCGCCGTCGCAGCGCCAAAGAGATCAACCGCTCGTCTGCGCTAAATCACCGCATATTCGCGCCGGGTGCCGTAAATTCTAATTTTACGTATGCCGCACGGCGTGCAAAAACAACTCCGCTCGCTCCCTGCGTAAAAGCAAACCTAAAAGAATTTTCGGCTACAATTTCCCCCAAATAAAGGCAAAATATGAAAGAAATCTCGCTACTAAGGCTCTCGCTCGCAATCTACATCGATATGTTTTTGCACCTCGTGACCACGTTTATCAACACCTACATGATCTCGCGCGTGGACGTCTCGCTAGTAGGCGCGCTTGGGGCGGGCAACGAGATATTTTTGCTCTTCGTCACCGTTTTCGGTTTTCTGGCCGTGGGCTGCTCGGTTCTCGTAGCGCAGGCGCTCGGGGCGAAAAACAAAGTCCTAGCCATGCGCGCGATCCACACGAGCATCGCGTTCAACGCGCTTGTTGGGCTTTGTAGCGGCGTTTTCGTCTTTAGCTGCGCGCCGTTTTTGCTGCACGCGCTGCAGGTGCCCGCCGAGCTTTTGAGCGAAAGCGCGATCTATCTTAAGGTTATCAGCATCGTCTTTGCAATAGACGCCGTCGCGATCGTGCTTAGCGCCATCGTGCGCGTTTACGGATACGCAAATTTCATCATCGCGGTCTCCGTGGTGATGAATCTAGTAACTCTCGCGGGCAACTACGTCGTGCTATTTAGGCCGTTCGGACTGCCGTACTACGGGCTTGAGGGCATCGGCGTGAGCACGATCGCGGGGCGCATGATCGGCGTATTTTTATTCTTTCTCATCATTACGAAGGTGCTAAAAATAAAATTTTACCTCACGATGTTTTTAAAGATCAAGCTCGCCACGCTGCGTAAAATTCTATCCGTAGGGCTTCCTAGCGCTGGCGAAAACATGCTGTGGATCGTGCAGTATCTAGTCGCCTTCGCCTTTGTAGCGAGCATGGGCGAGGCGAGCCTTACCGTGCAGACGATCTATTTTCAAATTTCATCATTCATCTTCTTCGGCGGAAGCGCGATCAGCATGGCAAACGAAGTGATCGTAGGCCGCCTCGTAGGCGCCGCCAAGCCGCAGGAGGCGTACCGACACACTTTTACCGCGCTGCGCTTTGGGCTTGGGGCGACGGCGCTTTTTGTCGCGATCGTGTTTTTAGCGCGCGAGCAGATCATGGAGCTACTGAGCCTAAACGAGGCGCACAAGCAGGTCATGCGGCCGCTTTTTTACTTAACGCTCGGGCTTGAGTTCGGACGGACGCTTAATATCGTCTTCGTAAACGCCCTGCGCGCAAGCGGCGACGCGAGGTTTCCCTTTGCGATGGGCGTGATCTTTATGTGGGGCGTCTCGATCCCCGTGGGCTGGCTTTTGGGCATTCATCTGGGGTATGGAATTTTGGGCGTTTGGATCGGGTTTTTCTGCGACGAGTGGCTGCGCGGCAGCGCCAATACGGCGCGATGGATAAGTAAAAAATGGCAGAGCAAAAAGTTAGTCTAAATTTGCTAGGCTTGCCGATCAGTCTGCGTTTTAAGCGGATGAAATACGCGCGCATCCGCATCAATAAAGAGTGCGAGATCAGCGTCAGCGTGCCGCACTCCTATACCGCGGCGCAGGCGAAAGACTTCATCCTAAAGCACAAAAGCTGGATCCGCCAAACGCTAGAGCGGCTGCGAAGCAAACTCTTAGCAAGCGATCAGGTTAGAATTTTAGGCAAAATTTACAAGCTGAAATTTAGCCGCGAGGTCGAGCTCGGTACAAACTGCGGCGCGAGTAAAAATTTAAACGATGGCGTCGTGCGGAGCTGCATGAACTGGGCGAATGGCGATGCGAGTAGCGGCGCAGGCGGCGTAAATTCAGCCCATTTACAAAGCGGCGCGGACATAAGCGGTAGCGGCGGCGATGTGAGCGGCAGCGCAAACAATGCCACGGGCGGCATGAATGACGGTGCGGACGGCGATATGGGAGGTGAAATTTTAAAATTTCACTCGGGCGAACGCACTTCGCAAAGTAGTGCGGCGGGCGAGGATTTGAAATTTGACCTACCGGACGATGCTGCGCAAGGGCTCGCACAGCAAAGCGCAATGCGACAAAGCAGCGGGTTTATAGATACGGCGGCTCAAAATGTTTTCGAGCAATCCTGCGGCGAGATTTTTAAATTTCACTCGGACGGGTGCGCTCCACAAAGCGACGACGCAGGTAAATTTAACTCCGCCGCAAGCGGTGAAATTTTAAAATTTAACCCTGCCGCAGGGGATGAAATTTCAAAATTTAAACCTGTCGCGGGCGAAGAAATTTTAAAATTTAAACCCGCTGTGAGCGGAGAAATTTCAAATTTTAGTTTTGATACGAGTGAGGAAATTCCGCTCATGAGCGAAAAAATTTCAAAATCCGCGAGCGAAAACGTGCCGCAAAATGTAGCGCAAAGCGCGCAAGCGGCGGAGCGCGACGAGCCCGATTTTACGATCAAAAATTTTATCCGAAGCTCTAAATTTAAAGATAAAATTTTTATGTCACGAGGCGTGATCTTTTGCGAGAGCGAGGGCGAGTTTGCGGCGTTTAAAAAGGCCTTTGCGCTTGAGCTTTATCTGCGCTATATCGCGAAATTTTCGCCGCGGATAGGTCGCAAAATCGCGCGGGTACGGGTGCGCAAAATGCAGACGCGCTGGGGCAGCTGCAACCACGCTAAGGGCTATCTCAACTTCTCGCTAAGCCTGATAGAGCGGGATCCGCGCTTCGTCGAATACGTCGTGCTGCACGAGCTCGCGCACCTCATCCACGCAAATCACGGAGCGGATTTTTACGCGCTCATCGCACAGATCATGCCCGATTTTAGGGCACGTATCAAGCTAGGCAAGGGCTAGTTCGCGAACGGAGCGCTCGCTTAAATTTTATGCCACTGCGTCGCGGTTCTTGCCGCAGTCGATAAATTTCAACCGATCTTCCGTCACGCCGTAGCAGGCCGCAACCAGTTCAAACTCGTGCGATACAGGCGAAGTAAAATTTCGTAAATTTTCGCGGGCCCAAACATTAATCCAAAGCCGCGAATTCCACGTATTTCTCCATCGCAACCAGCAGGAGCCAGCGCGCGGTAGGGCTGAAAAAATAGTGGTGTTCTGGGACCTGCTCCATTATAAATTTTAAAAAATCGTAAAAATATTCAGGCGCAAATTTAACCTCGGCGCTCGTTAGACTATCGCCTAGATAGTGGATTTCGCCGCTCAAAATCCTCGCTTTTACCGCGGGGTTTGCGTCTATGAAGCTTCTGGCACCAGCAAAGCTCAGGCAGTCCGCGGTCGCGTAATCTTTCAATCCACGCAAGACGGGTTTGGAGCCGACGAAGGCGAAATTTTCCTCTATAAATTTCACTCCGCCCTCGCTTACCCGCCAGCGATCGCCCAAGCTCGATAAAAACGCAAACATCTCATCATCCGCGGATTTGAAATTTGTAGGCTCATTTTTGCGATCCATTTTCGTCCTTTTTAAATTTGTAGTCGCTTGCGGTGTGCGAATCGCGACCCTGCTATCGTTTTGCGGCGCACTAGCGCTCAAAAAGACCGCTGCGGACACAGATAAAATTCTACTCGCAAGCATTACCCTATAAAGCCGTGCAGTGTTTGCCGTGATCAAACAGACGACGCTTGGCAAACGGCGGCTAAACGATAGTCGCTAATCACATGAAGCAGCGGGCGAAGATCAAACAAGCTACGATCAAATGAACTACGGCTAGCGAGCAAACAAACAAGCAGCAGAGCGACCAAACAGGCAGCGCCTAAATTTAAAATTCCGCAGCCCGCTAAGCTAGAGCTTAAATAATCGCCGCGTAAGGCAGATCAAGGCAGTTTACTTGAAAAAATTCTTGATCTTATCGAGTATCCCCTCGTCGTCTCCGCCCTTACTGCCGAAGCTTTCTTGAAGCTCGCGCAAAAGCGCCTCTTGCTTCTCGTTCAATTTTTTAGGCGTCTGGACGTTTACCTGCACGATCAGATCGCCGTTTTTCTTAGTTCGGATATTTGGCGCGCCCTCGCCGTAGATCGTGAAGCGCTGCTTGTCCTTCGTGCCTACTTTGAGCTTCAGCTCTGCCTTGCCGCGCGGCGTCGGCACCTCGATGCTCTCGCCCAAGATCGCCTGCGTGAAAAACACCGGCACCTCGATATACAGGTCATCTCCGTCGCGCAGAAAGTGGCTATCCTCCTTCACGCGCACTATCACGTACAGATCCCCGATCTCGCCGGTTTTGGAGACGTTGCCTTTGCCGCTTAGGCGCACGCGCTGTCCGTCGTCTATGCCTGCGGGGATGTCAAATTTAAGGCTCACGTCCTCTTCGGTAAAGCCCTTGCCGCCGCAATCCTTGCATCTGTCTTTTACGATCTCGCCCGTGCCGCCGCATTCGGAGCAGCTTTGGATGAAGCTCATATATCCGCGCCTTACAGCGACGCGCCCGGTACCGCCGCAAGCGGAGCAGGTATGTCTTTTTTTATCCTTCGAGCCGGTAGCGTCGCAGGTGGAGCACGGCTTTTTGATCTTGTATTTTATCTCCTTGTGAACGCCTTCTAGAGCCTCTTTAAATTCCAGCGTTACGGCTAGCTCGGTATCTATGCCGTATGGATCGCTAGGGCGAGTCGAGCGACCGCCGCCGCCGAATGCCTGCTCAAAAAAATCGCCGAAAATGGAGCTAAAATCAAATCCTCTGCCGCCCGTGCCGCCGTATGCGCCGCTGATGCCCTCTTTGCCGTAGCGATCATACATCCTGCGCTTTTGATCGTCGCTTAAAATTTGATACGCTTCGTTGATCTTTTTAAATTTCTCCTCCGACTCCTTGTCGCCTTGGTTGCGGTCGGGATGAAATTGCAAAGCGAGCTTTCGAAACGCCTTTTTTATCGTCTCGGCGTCCGCATCGCGCGCCACGCCTAAAATTTCATAATAATCTTCTTCCACGAAATTCTCCTTAAGCTATAACAAAAGGGGCAATTTTATCTAAATTTAATAAAACTCAAGTTAAGACTTAACTATTTTTATGTATAATGCAATATTTAAAATTTCAAATCAACGATTCAAAGGATAAAAAATGATAAATGTATTGATGATAGAAGACGACAGCGAGTTCGCACAGCTTCTAACCGAATATCTGGCTAAATTTAACATCCAAGTTACAAACTTCGAAGACCCGTATCTGGGCATTAGCGCTGGGATCAAAAACTACGATCTGCTGATTTTGGATCTTACGCTTCCGGGGATGGACGGACTTGAGGTTTGCAAAGAGATTCGCGAGAAATACGACATTCCGATCATCATCAGCTCGGCTAGAAGCGACGTGAGCGATCGCGTAGTGGGTCTTCAGATCGGCGCGGACGATTACCTGCCAAAGCCATACGATCCAAAGGAGATGCACGCGCGCATTATGAGCCTCATCCGCCGCTATAAAAAAGCTAGCGAGAAGGAAGAAACCGCCACCGATAGCGTATTTCGTATCGACGATAAGCGCCATGAAATTTACTTCGGCGAGGAATCGCTAGTGCTAACGCCTGCGGAGTATGAAATTTTAGAATATCTAATCAAGCAGCATAGCTTTTCGGTATCTCGCGAACAGCTCGTATACCATTGCAAGAGCCTAAAAGATAAAGATTCAAAGAGCTTAGACGTCATCATCGGACGCCTACGCACCAAAATCGGCGACAGCTCCAAAGCGCCTAAGCATATCTTTTCGGTTCGCGGTATCGGCTACAAGCTCATCGGATGAAGCACTCCTTAATCACCAAAATTTCGGTTTTTTTTGTAATCGCGATCATCTTAGTCTGCGTGCTTTTCATCACGTTCGCACGGATGCAGATGAATAGAGCTCTAGGCAGCATGCAGGCTAATCAAATAAACGCGGTCAATAATCTACTTGAGCTATACAAGCGTAATGCCCCTCCCAGCGATATTGAGCGCTACTTCTCCAGCTATGGCTTGGAGCTTGTAAAAGACAAAAATATCATCCAAAACATCATCACGAGTGGTAAAATTTTTTTTGTTCAAGACACTTCTATCGGCGAGTTTAGCTCGGTCGAGTATAATAATTCACTGTTTTTAAATATAAAAAACAACTCTTTCGTCGTGGTTTTCGAAAGCCTCGGCACGAAGAATTTAAACGATCCGCTCTGGGTCGGGTTTCTGCTTACGATGGCGGTTTTAATCTCGCTTTATCTATCAATCGTGCGAAGCTTCACGCCGCTAAAAAAACTAAGCAAAAATATCAAAAAATTCGCCCAAGGTAATTTGGACGTAAATTTAGCCGCCACGCATAGCGAGGACGAGATTGGGCAGGTCGCGCAGGAATTTAACAACGCGATTGCTAAAATTCAAGAGCTGATCCGCTCGCGCCAGCTGTTTTTGCGCACCATCATGCACGAGCTCAAAACCCCGATCGGCAAGGGTAGACTCATTACGGAGATGCTCGATGACGAAACACAAAAAGAGCGGCTCGTAAATGTCTTCGAGCGGCTTGAAATTTTAATCAACGAGTTTGCCAAAATCGAGCAACTACTCTCAAAAAGCTACTCGCTCAACTATCAGGATTATCATTTCAGCCTCATTTTAGAGCAAGTAAAAGATATGTCTATGCTCGATAATTGGGACGAGCTCATCAGCACGGATATCGAGTGTGACGCGGTGATAAACGTGGATTTCGGGCTATTTGCACTAGCCATTAAAAATTTAATTGATAACGCCCTAAAATACTCCAGCGATAAAAAAGTCCGCATCATCTGCGATGAAAACAAAGTAAGCGTCGCCAACCGCGGAGCGGCGCTTGCAAAATCATTCGAGCACTACAAGCAGGCTTTCATTAGAAATAAAGACGAGAAAGCCACCGGCATGGGGCTTGGGCTCTATATCATCGATAAAATTTGCGAGCTGCATAAATTCTGCTTCGAGTACAATTACAGCGACGGCACACACTACTTCTCGATCGTCTTTTCGCCGAAGGGCGCCATATGAGCGGCACAGACAGGTTCGAAGAGCTCGTAGCAAGCTTTGAAAAGCTCCCCGGCGTGGGCAAAAAATCCGCCCTGCGCTTTGCCTACTACGTAAGCGTGCAAAACTCCTTCCTAGGGCTAAATTTAGCGCACAATATCGAAGAGGCGGTGCGCGGACTGCACAGATGCCGCATCTGCGGAGCGGTATGCGAAGGCGAGATCTGCGAATACTGCGCCGACGACGAGCGCGAAAGCGATAAAATTTGCATCGTCGAAAACCCAAAAGATATCTTTATTTTAGAGAGTAATAAAATTTACAACGGCCGCTACTTCGTGCTAGACGCCGCTGACGAAGATAAAATCGCGGCGCTGCGCGCCATGGTAGAGCAAAACGGCGCGAGCGAGCTGATTTTCGCGCTGACGCCGGGCATCAACTCCGACGGGATCATGCTTTACGTCGAGGATAAGCTCGCGGATCTGGGTTTGAAATTCACCAAGCTCGCCCAAGGCGTGCCTACGGGCGTGAGCTTAGATAACGTCGATATGCTCTCGCTAATAAAGGCGATCAACGGGCGCACTGAAATTTAGAATTTCGATGAAATTTTAAATTTATGTGGGTAAATTTATCGGCTAAATTTAAAGCGCAAAGCAGCGAATAAGTTTTGCCGCGAAGCTCAAGCGGCTAAATTTCGGGCGTTAAATTTAAATAATGGACGTGCGACGAAATTTACCGAAATTTACGCGGCTTCGGTGCGCGATACGATGCGGCAGGCACGGCGGCGCCCCGCTCGCTGCTAAATTTTAACGACGAGTTTGAGTCGTAAAATTTAAGCGCTCCCGTTTCAAAGCAGAGTTTTAAGCGCAGAATTTCGAACGCTCAAATTTTAAAAGGCGAAATTCTAAAGGTAAATTTAGATCGCTAAATTTTAAAAGCGGATTTAAAAGTAGCGAGACGGGGTTGCATGACGCTGCGAGCTCGTAATTAAAGGCGAATTTCAAGGCGCGCGGGAATGGTTTAAATTTTTAAATTTCGCCGACGCGGGATTTAAAAATTTAAACGTAATTTTCTATTATAATATTTAAGGACAAAGGTGAAAAAGGTTCATTTTATCGGCATCGGCGGCATAGGCATCTCCGCATTAGCGAGATTTTTACACGAGAAAAATTTTATCATTTCGGGTTCGGATATCAAAGAGAGCGAGACGACCTACAAGCTAAGAGCGGACGGCATGGAGATCATCACTCCGCACGACGCTTCGGCGATTAAGGATCAGGAGATCGTCATCTACTCCGCCGCGATCAAAGAGGACAACGTCGAGCTGCAAGCCGCGCGCAAAAAAGGGATCGTCTGCCTCTCGCGCAAGGAGGCCCTGCCCTTCGTGCTAAAAGACAAGCGCGTCTTCGCAGTCGCCGGCGCGCACGGCAAAAGTACCACGAGCGCGATAACCTCGGCGCTGATAGACGGCTCGGTTATCATCGGCGCGATCTCCAAGCAGTTCGGCTCGAATATGAAATACGAAAACAGCGAAAATATCATCTTTGAAGCCGACGAGAGCGATTCAAGCTTTTTAAATTCCAATCCCTACGTCGCGGTCGTTACCAACGCCGAGCCCGAACATATGGATCATTACGACAACGATTTGGATAAATTTCACGCGGCGTATCGCGGCTTTTTGGAGCGCGCCAAGATCCGCGTGATAAATGCCGAGGATGAGTTTTTAAGCTCGATAAAGCTCGGCTGTATCAAGCTCTTTCCTTCGCGCGACATAACGGATCTAAAGGTGCTGCTACGCGATCATCAGCCCTTTATGAGCTTTAATCTTAAAGAGCTCGGACGCTTCGAGGTTTACGGGCTAGGAAGGCACATCGCCATAGACGCGTCGCTGGCGATCCTAGCCGCAGCGTGCGAGACAGGGCTAGAGCAGATCCGCAAAAATTTACTGAATTACCAAGGGATCAAAAAGCGCTTCGACATCCTGTGCGCCACCCCAAACTTCGTGCTCATCGACGACTACGGCCACCATCCTACCGAGATCAGAGCGACGCTGCAAAGCGCGCGCGAATACGCTAGCCTGCTAGGTCTTAGCAAGATCACGGCGATCTTTCAGCCGCACCGCTTCAGCAGACTTAAGGCGAATTTAAACGCTTTTAAAGAGTGCTTTGCGGGTGTAGAAGAGCTAGTGGTGCTGCCCGTTTACGCCGCGGGCGAACCTAGCAACGGTATCGATCTAAAAGAGGAATTTAAGGGGCTCGGAGCGCTATTTACCGAGAGGGTCTTTAGAAACGGCGAGAAGATAGAATTTAGCGATATTTTCGGCGTCCGCCACATCATAAACGACGGCCTCGTGATCGGATTTGGCGCAGGCGACATCACCTATCAGCTGCGCGGAGAATTTTAAGCTTGAAAGCTCTCGCCAAATTTATTAGACAAACTCCGCAGCGGGCGGGCAAGGATAAAATTTGAGATTTTTAGTATTTGTTTTCGCATTTTTATTTATCGCGGCGATCTTTTTCGTGCGGGACGAAATTTTAAGCAAAAGGGCCAAAATCATCGCCACGGTGCTGATCGTGCTGCTGTGCGCGGGAGCGTATCTTTATGAAAGCGCGAGCGAGCACTCCGCCAAGCTTGAGGAGGAGATGGTGTCTAAATTTAACGCAGGCGCCAGATTAAGATGCGGCGGCGCAATAAATTCCGCTTCTGAAACACGCGGCGCGGCAAATTCCTATCCCGAAAAACACGGCGCGGATGCGAAAAATTTGGGCGCGAAAGCCGACGAAGCAAATTTAAACGCGCAAGGCGAGGCCGCTTCCGCTACGCAAAGCTCCGCCGCTCAAACGAACGAGCAGGCTTCAGCCGCGCAAATAAACGGCACCGTCTCGGACGGGCAAAATTCCGCACAAAGCCCTACTTCGCAAAATTCTACGCAACAAAACGATACGCAGAGTCTCACGCCGCAAAATTCCGAGAATCAAGGAGGTACGCGAAGCTCTGCCTCACAAAATTCTACGCAACATTCCGCGCAACGAGACGACGCGCAAAGCTATAGTCCGCAAGCCTCCGCGCAGAATTCTAAAACTACGCAAAATTTTGCCGCAGACAAAGAGCAGGGCTCCGCGCAGATCGTAACACGAGAAAATTTCACCTACTCCTTTTCGATGGGCGCTTTCATCGCCAAAAAGAGCGCGGACGCGGAGTTTAAGGGCAAAACCTACAAGATTAAAGAGTGCGTTTATGATCAGTGACGAACTCTTTATGCGCCTCGATCTAGGCGAGTACCTAGAGAAATTTAAAAGCTTTTTGGCGCGCGAAAAGCCGCTGTTTTTAAGCGGCGATAGCAAGCTAAATTTTGAAAAAATTTCGGAGCTTACGAAATTTGATCTCGCGCAGTGCGAAAGCGTCGCGAACCTAGACGACGCGCTGATGCGCATCTCAAAGCATGGCGTGCTTCATATCAGCGAAATTTACGAGTTTAGCAAGATCGTTCGCTACTTTTTATATCTCAAAAAGCAGCCTTTTGAGGGCAAACTCTCCGCTTGGCTTGCGAAGATCGAGATTCCTGCGCCCATTGCGCAATTAAAGGATTATTTCGATGACCAGGGCGGCTTTCGCGACGCGATAGACGAGCGCTTCGGCGCGCTAAACGAGGCGTTTAAAATAAAAAAGGGCGAGATCGAGCAGACGTTAAAAAGGCTGATCTATTCCAAAGCCCTTTCGCCCTATCTCGCCGACACGCAGATCCACTACATAAGCGACACCGAGGCCCTGCTGGTGCGCGGCGGCTTTAATCATGTGCTAAAAGGCAGCGTCGTAGCGCGCTCAAGCGGAGGCTATTTTTACGTGCTTCCCGACGCAATCGCGGCTCTGAAGTCCGCTCAAAGCGCGATTTTGGATAAAAAAGAGCAGATCGTATTCGAGCACTGCAAGCAGATCAGCGCGGTTTTTAATAAAAACTTAGCCTTTTTGAAATTTATAAACATCGCCTTCGATCAGATCGACGCGCTGATTGCGCGCGCCGCGATGGCAAGAGCGAGCGATTATGAGTTCGTCTTGCCTGAGCCCTCGCGCGACATCGTCCTAGACAGCTTCGCCCACCCCGCGCTTAAAAATCCAAAGCGCGTGAGCGTCGAATTTACGGGTAAAATTCTGCTCATCACCGGCGTGAATGCGGGCGGAAAATCGATGCTTTTAAAAAGCATTCTAAGCGCGGCGCTGCTAGCCAAGTACCTCCTTCCGATGCCTATTCGCGCAAGCCTCAGCCGCATCGGCACCTTTAAGGAGTTCGAGCTCGTAATGGAGGATCCGCAAAACTCCAAAAACGACATCTCGACCTTCGCGGGTAGGATGGTTGCCTTTAGCAAGCTGTTCGGGCGCAAAGAAATTCTAATCGGCGTCGATGAGATCGAGCTGGGTACCGATTTTGAGGAGGCTGCAAGCCTATACGGCGCGATGATCGAGCAGCTGATAAGCAGCGACGTGAAGATGATCATCACCACGCATCATAAGCGCCTGGCGATGCTGCTTGCGAAAGATCCGCGCGTGGAGCTGCTGGCGGCACTTTACGACGAGAAAAACAGCGCGCCGAAATATGAGTTTTTAAAGGGCACGATCGGCAAATCCTACGCCTTTGAAACCGCGCTGCGCTACGGCATAGCGCAAAATTTGATCGCTGCGGCGCGCAAAAACTACGGCGAAAACAAAGAGAACCTAAACGAAGCGATCTCAAAAGCGATAAATTTAGAGCTTGAGTTAAAACAAAAGCTGGCACAGACGCAGCAAAAAGAGGAGAAGCTGGATGCGCTGAGCGAAGCGCTAAAAGATCAGCGCGAGCGCGCGCAAAGCGAGCTGAAGGCGGAGCTTTCAAAGCTGCAAAACGAATACTACCGCGCCATTTCGGAGGCCAAACGCAGCGTGAGCCTAAGCGACGTGCGCGAAAAGCAGCGCGCCATAAACCGCGCAAACGAGCTTGCACGGGCTGTGCAGCAGCCCGAACTCGGCACGCCCGAGCCGCAAAGCCTCAAGGTGGGCGATCGCGTAAAATACGGCAAGATCAAGGGCGAAATTTTATCGCTCAGCAAAACCCAGGCGCTGATGCTAAGCGACGGTATCAGGCTACGCGTGCCGCTTAGCGAGCTAAAGCGCAGCGGCGCGGCGCCCGTGCCCGCAAAAAATATCAGCATCAAGGTGCAAAAGCCCGCCTCCGCGTCGCTGAGCCTCGATCTGCACGGCTTGCGCGCCGAGGAAGCGATCAGCAGGCTTGATAAATTTATCAGCCAAAGCCTCGTGATGGGCTTTGATGAGATCATCGTGAAACACGGCATCGGCACGGGCAAGCTCGCGTTCGCGGTAAAGGAGTTTTTAAAATCGCACCCCAGCGTCAAGGGCTTTCGCGACGGCACGCCCGCAGAAGGGGGCTTCGGCTCAAAGGTCGTCTCGCTTTAGGCTTAGGCTCGAAGACCCTTTCGCTTCAGACGCGAGCGCGAATGATTTAGACGCGGAATTTCGCCGTGGGATTTATAGCTTGGCTTTTCGCTAAAATTTCATGCGGCGCAGCCGCAATTTAAATAACGCGGACGTAGTCCGCACCGCTTAAAGCGTCGTCGGGGGTTGGGTGGGGCTTGGGGCGGGAAGGGGAGCGACCTCGCAATTCAAGCTCCCTTCCCGCCCCAAATGCGGTACTGAGCTTAGACGCAGAATTTTACCTTAAAATTCTGCGGCGAAATTCTAATACAGTTTTGCACAAGAGTTTTATAGTTTAGCTTTGCGATAAATTTCAGCGAGAACTTGCGCCAAATTTACACGATACAGCCGTTTTCAGTATGGCTTTGCGTTAAATTTTATAAAAATGTAGTTGCACCAGAACTTCATACGGTGTAGTCGCAATGTAAAATAAGCGCGGACGTAGTCCGCACCGCTAGCGTCGCGCGGGTGGGGGTTGGTAAGGGGGCGCCCCGCTAACTCTGAGCGCCGCCCCCCCTTACGGATTATGTGTAACGCATACGCCGGCTCGAATTTATAAAGATTTCACTATGTTAAATTTCAGTATTTTTAGCTCTTTGTGTATTTCTTTCGGGGCGGGAAGGGGAGCGACCTCGTAATTGGGGCCCCTTCCCGCCCCAAGAGAAACATATCGTGGGTTAAAATTTAAACGGAATTTTATAAAGGCAAGTGCTACTTTTAAATTTATAAATAGCGAAACGGCAATATAAATTTGGAATTTAAAATTTCGCTATATAAAATTTTATCTCTAGAGATTAGGTCGTGGCGACGTTTTCTCTTAAGGGGGAAGGGGCGCTACTTGCTCTGCTTCGCTGTGCTCGCAAGAAACGCTGCCAGGCTAAGCCTTGCGTCGCTACGCTCGTTTTGCGAGGCGCTCCCCCTTCCCCCTTAAAATCCCCCAACCCCTGGTACGCTCAAGGGGCGAGCCTTACGGCTCGCGTTAAATTTTAATAGGGGTTGAATTACGGCATGCTAAATTTTAAAATTTAGCCGAAATTTACAGCTCACAAAATTTTAAAATTCCAAGCGCAAAAGAATTTTGAAATTCCAAATACGATAAAATTTAAGTGGCGGCGAAATTTTAGAATTCCTATTAGTGGCGAAATTTCGGAATTCTTATAGGCAGCGGAATTTCAAAATTCTAATCTGCAACGAAATTCTAAAATTCCATAAATTTAAAACGACTGAATAAGGAGGCCTCATTGAACCCGATTACCGAAAAGCGCAGCGTTTCGGGCTACTACTACGCCGAGGATCGCGAGTATGTGTACTTTGTGACGGACGCGCCGCGCGAGCAAAACTACCGCTTTATTTTCGACGCGGGCGCAATCTATTTGCAAGAGGGTGCCGCCGAGGTGCGGCTTAGCAGCGAGGAGGAGTTTTTCGCAGTCGTAAAAAAGATCCTAGCGCAGTACCGCGATAAAATTTTAGAGCACTCCGCGGAGCTTGAGAATTACGAAAAAATCTACACGCGCCACGGCGATTTTTCAAAATTTATGAAAAGGCATTCGATCCTAAAATACGAAATCCGCAAATTTCAAAACAAAATTTCGCATTTTTACGAGGCGCTGCTCATCTGCGGAAACGAGCAAGCGGCCCTTAAAAAGCGGCTGAAAAACTACGCCTACGAAGCGGGCGTTTTCAAAGGCGTGATGAGCGAATACGCCGTCAGGATCGAGGATATCTATCAGTTCATCCAAGGTCTCAAAAACGACAAGATCAGCCGCAATATCTACATCCTCACGATCATCTCGTCGCTGCTTTTGCCGCTAAATTTCATCACGAGCTTTTTCGGGATGAACACGACGGGGCTGTTTTTAAGCGACTCGGCGCACGGCACGCTCATCGTGACGCTTGCGATGTGCGTGATTTTTGCGGCGATGGTCGGCTTTTTTATGCTCTACGTCAAAAAACGAAACTAAAGCGGAGAGATAAAATTTGAATAAAAATGAGCTAAAAAATATCCTAGGTGGATACTTCGGTAGGGAGATTGCGAGCGATTTTAGAGTGCTGAAAGAGTATGAGATCGCGCACTGCAACGACGCGGCGAAATTTCCTTTTGAGGGCGATAGCAAGCTATTGCGCGAGTTTTGTATCTTTGCAGATAGCGGCACCGGCGATCTGTGGCTCGTGAGCTTTAATAGCGGCGAGATCGCGTTTTACGATCATGATTTGGAGTTTTTGTCCGAGGCGAATTTGGAAAAATTCGATCTAAATCTAACGGGCTGGTTTGAGATAGCGGAGCTTTTTGCTAAATTCGAAGCCATTAGCGACCCTAGCAGCGCGCAAAAGGCGGAGTTTAAGCAAAGCTAGCTAAAATCTGTCCGCAAATTTTAGAAATTTGGGAAATTTAGGCGCTATTTGCGGCGCCTAAATTTAATCGCAAAACAAAAGCAACGATGAAATTTTATCGCATATTACGACTCTCCGCTTGGCAAACTCACGCTCGCGGGCGATGAGGCGGGGCTTTGCAGGCTGTGGTTCGAAGGCGAGGAATACTACGCGCACGCTCTCGCGGCAAGCAGCGCAGACGACAAATTCTACGCGCGCGATATTGCGGCAAAAACAGATGCCGCCGCGAGAGAAGATTGCTGCGAGAAAGGTCGTGCGCTAGAGGCGAAAAGCGGTGCGGATAAAAAGTGGGGCGGGCCGATCTGCTCGCAAAAGAGCAGCACATCGTTAGCGAAACACGGCGCGATTTTGCGGCGTTGAAAAAGAGCGATATTGTGGCAAAAGCGGCAAGCGGCGAGCGGCGCGGACGTAAAATTCTGCGCACATACACTTATAGCGAGCGAAAAATTCTTCATGTGCGATTTTGCGGCTCAGGATGCGGGCAAAAAACCTCGCGCGACCAATCTTTCGGCGCAAGGCGGGAGCAGAAATTTTTGCGCGAACGAGCAAGGCGGGTACTTTG
Source organism: Campylobacter sp. (assembly GCF_019423325.1). Classification (NCBI taxonomy): domain Bacteria; kingdom Pseudomonadati; phylum Campylobacterota; class Epsilonproteobacteria; order Campylobacterales; family Campylobacteraceae; genus Campylobacter; species Campylobacter sp. The sequence continues at coordinate 26,682 of NZ_JAHZBQ010000003.1, forward strand.
AGGAGAAAAACCTGGTCGTTTTCGATCAAACTAAGCGCTGGCTCGATCTGTATTTTAGCGGACGTGAGCCCGGTTTTACGCCCGCTCTAAATCCCGTAGGCTCGGCGTTTAGGCGCGCCGTGTGGGAAATTTTGCTTAAAATTCCATATGGCAAAACCACGACCTATGGGCAGATCGCGCGCGAAATCGCCGCAGCACGCGGGCTAGCGAAGATGTCCGTGCAAGCCGTGGGCGGCGCCGTAGGGCACAACGAAATCTCGATCATCATCCCCTGCCATCGCGTCATAGGCACGCACGGCAGCCTCACGGGCTACGCGGGCGGGGCATCGATAGGAAAATAAAGCTGCTGCAGCCAAGGGGCGTCGATATGCGAGGATTTTTTTACGCCCGCGAAGAGCACGGTGGCGCAAAGCGGCAAATTTAAAAGGCCGCAAAAGATTTTAATGCTCGCGCGCAAAAGTGCGATAAAATTTGAATACTTAAATTTAGACGCTGCACAGCGCATCGCTTGCAAATCGAAGGCGAGCGGCGATTTTAAACGATTACACCGCGCGCAGGACGGCGATCATTAAATTTAAAGCCGAAGCGGGCACGCTTTGAAATTTTAAATTTTTCCGCCGCGTAAAAATTAAAATTTTATGCCGAGATGCCGACCTTAACGGCGTAAAATTTACAGCGACTCTAAAAGCGTTTTAGCCGCCAGTTTGCCGAGGTTATTGGCCGCTAGCGGACTATCGCCCGAGAGCAGGTTGCGGCCTTTGTGCACGGCGCCGTCGATACCTTCGTTTAGGGTTTTCATCCCAAGTTTTGCTAGCCGCGAGCCCATATACCAGCGCAGATGGCCCGGCATGTAGCCTATATCGGGCGAGGTGCGATCAATGACGTCGGGCAGCAGCACGAGCTCGTAGCCCTCGAACAAAAACTTATCCTCGTCAAGCGCCGCGGCTAGCAGCCCGGCTGGGCCGTGGCAGATCGTGATGATGTATTTACCCTGCTCATGAAACCATTTTAGTGCGGCCTTTACGTCGCGACTCTCGTCAAGCCCGATCAGCGCGCCGTGGCCGCCCAGGATATATAGCGCAAAATACTCGTCAAATCCCTTCTTTACGATATCAGCGGGCTTTTTAGGCTCTTTAAATTTAGTCGCGTAGCTCTCAAAAAAGCCCTTGAGCCGCTCGTCCTTCGCAGGCATCGCCCAAAACTCGAATTTTACGGGATTTCCAGAGAGCGTCGCGATCTCGAAGTCCCAGCCCGCCTGCGCCAGATGATACATCGGCACGAGCGTCTCGACAGGGTGGTTGCCAGTGGAGAAAAAAGTCTCGTTGTCCATCAGCAAATACCGCTCGTCAGCCGCGATGATGAGGATTTTTTTATCGTCGTCGTATTTTTTCTCGTAATTAAAATCCGCCAGATCACTCACGGGCGCCGTAAACTGCGACAGCGAAAACGGCGACGGGAAAAACGCGCCGTGCTCGGCGATATCGGGAGTCGGGAGTTTTGATAGTTCATTCATTTTGTCCTTTTTTATTGATTTGAGTCCGGATTATATGCGGTTTTAGTTAATATTCAGCAATGCTTTACGCCTTAAATTTGGCTTTATTTTGTCTTTTGCTTTCAGACTTAGGGTAAATTTACCCGCATCCTGAGGATAAATTTGGCTTGCGAGTTTAAATATCGGATCGGTGAGCGCGTTAAATTTGCTAGGCATTTTTATATGTCTTTAAAAAACGGCGTCGCATTTTTCGCGAAGGAGCTTAAATTTGACTAAAATTAGCGGCCAAATTTGCCTTTTTGGGTCAAAATTTACGATAGCCAAAATCTATAAGCGGTGCCGAAACAGGCGCGAAAGCCTGCAGCGAAAAAACTAATAAGCGGCGTCGCATCTGCTTCGTAAAACTGCGGCGGGGTTGATTGCCAAGGAGCCGCTTAGTGCGGCGTTTAAACCGCCGCGTAAAAAAGATAAAATTCTATCTTTTCGCGCATGATGATTTGCGCCGCATCTACAAGCAAATAAAGCTCGCAGGCTCTTAGCGATCGGTAGCGCTGCCGCTACCGCCGCTTAAACCTGCGCGGATCTAAAAATTTTATAAATTAAAATTCCATGGTCGCAGACAATTCAAAATTTCGCGCTTCAAACGATCCGCAAATTCCGTGCTTCAGTCTGCGGCGATTAGGCCTTAGCACTCCCAGCAGTGCTTTTTTATACGGGCGCGCTCGCCTCTAAATTTCACGCCTTCGGCCTCTAGCAGTTCGCGCTGAGCCGCAAAGCTCGCCGCCAAGGCGCCTGCGTGGTTTACGACGCGGTGGCACGGGTAATCGCCGTAGAGCACGCTTGCGAGAGCACGCGCCCCACGAGCCGCGAGTGAGCGGGCAGCCCGATCAGGCGCGCGATCTGTCCGTAGCTAGCGACCCTGCCCGCGGGGATCTCCTCCACAAGGGTAAAATTTCATAGATCAAATTTTGCGTCAAAACCATGGCGTAATTATACTTTTTCGCGTTTAAATTTAGACCTAAATGTAGCCGCTTTGCAGCGCTAAATTCGATATAATTTCTAAAATTTAGCACTTTATAAAAGGAGCGAGCTGTGGACGAGAAATTTCAAGCAGATACAAAAGAGCTGGACGAGAAATTTGCCGCTATCCCTGAAAATTTAAAGAAGCGATACGATATGCATAGATTTATTAGACGCGTGATTATAGGGTATTATTCGTCGGCAGCTACAACCATCTATTTCTCGCTAATGCTAATGTTTTTTCTTGATTTGCTTTTTTCGAATATCGGTATAGAATCGTCGTCTAAAATTTTTAGAGATATTTGTGATGTCGCGATAATAGTTTTGCCTATATGCGCGACGATCTGTTTTTTAAGATACACTAAGACTAAGCGATACAGCAACCTTTTTATCAAGGATCAAGGAGATAGTTTGTTGGTCTTTACGATAGAAAATTTTGCCAGCATAGTTTTGCTTTTGTATCCGATTTTACTTTTTATTTGGATGTCAATTTATAAAGACGGCGAAGGATTTGAGGTTTTCGGATTTTTATACTGTCTTATCGCAGCTCCGATCTGCTTGTTAATCTTTACGATATGCTATTTTTTCAATAAAAGCTCATATACACCCGCCTCCGGGACCCCGGATCTACGCAGAGAGTCTGTCCTAGCGGCTCAAAGCGCAAAATCCGTAAAGGAAAGACTGGACGAACTAAATGAGCTTGACGCAAAATTTAAAAATATACCGCGCAATCTAAAAAATCGCTACGACACGCATAGACTTATCAGACGTGCTAGCATGACGTTTGTGGGCTTTACGGTTCTAGTTTCGTGGTTTACAAGCTTTGTGAATAACGTTCTGGGCGGGCTTTTTTCTCTTGCTGCGGTGCTGATTTTGCCATATATTTTTACGAAAATTTATCTAAAGAGCTATCCGACGAAAAAATACAGCAAATTTTTTATAAAAAATCAATGTTTTTCTCTGGCAGTTTTTATAATCGAAAATTTAGCCAGTGTGACTTTAATCCTCTATCCACTTGCGCTCATAATAGCGGCGCTGGTCGCTAAAAATAATGAGAGGATAATAAGCTTGCTCTTGAGCGGCTCCAATGTGTTATCGCCTTGTTTTCTCGCTTTTGCAGCGTGTTATCTTTTTAATCGAAGCACCTATATTTCAAAGGACGAAGCGTAAATTTCACTAAATTTAACCTAGTGTCGGCGCCATGAATTTCATTAAATTTAGCCGCGCTTTAAAAATTTTACGACGCAGCGCCTCGCTGAATTTCGGAATTTGGTAGTTTTAAATTTTACCTTGCCGAGGCCTTGGGGCGAGCGAAATTTAAACCGAATATTCAGCCCCTCTTTATATGTAAAGGAATATAATTTTAAAGTAAATACAAACTTTGATTTAAAGGAGAAAAGATGCAAAATCAAAGACGAGACCTACTAAAGGTGGCCGCTTTGGCGGCGGGCGCTGCGATGCTCGGTACGAGCGAACTAGCTGCGAGCGAAAAGGCGTTTAAGCTCTCAAAGCGCGATCATAGCAAGCAAAGAGCGCTGCTACTCTCAAGCTCGGGCTACAAAGACACGAAGTATCTATCGCACGCGGTGTCGTGGATCGGTAAATTTGCGCAGGAGAACAACCTCGCGGGCAAAAAGATCGTTTTCATCCCTTACGCAAGCCTTCGCAGGAGCTACGACGAATATGAAAAGCGCGTCAAAGAGGCGCTTGCGAGCTTAAGCTTAAACATAGTCGGCGTCCACCACGCTAAAAATGCCGCGAAGGAAGTCGCGAGCGCGGATTGCATATTCGTAGGCGGCGGCAACACCTTCAAGCTCGTGCACGATATGTACGAAAACGAGCTCATCGCTCTGATTAGCAAAATGGTCGAGGACGGCACGCCGTATATCGGCTGGAGCGCGGGCTCGAACGTCGCGGGCGCTACGATGATGACGACGAACGATATGCCGATCATCGAGCCCGAGTCGTTTAATACCTTCAACATCTTCCCGCACCAGATCAATCCGCACTTCATCTCGGGCAAGCCTGCGGGGCACAACGGCGAGAGTAGAGAGGAGAGGCTGGAGGAATTTTTGATCGCTAATCAAAAATCGACCGTTTATGCGATGCCGGAGGGTACGGCGTTTTGGCTCGAAGGCGAGAAGGCGACCGTGCTCGGGCCTGCTGCGGTGCTTAAGATGAACTATAAGCAAAAGGTTAAGTTGATCGAGCCGGGTAGCTCATTTAAGTATTGATCGCACCCGCTTAAATTTAACCGAGATGTGCGCCAGACGGCACCGCTCGTTTGAGTGCGCGAATCGGTTAAATTTTAATTGCGGCGCTCGGCTAAATTCGGGCGCCGCTTTTTAAATTTACGCGACAAAGCGCGTTTTGCTTATGTGAACGCGCGATCAAAAGATAAGCATCGATTAAAAGCGGCGCGCGACCCCTGAAGCCATAAAGAGTAAAATTTAAAACGCAGATAAAATGCCCCGCGTCCACCTTCTTATGCCGCTCGGCGATTTTATTCCGTATATCGCGGACATCCTTGCCGGCTACGGCGGGACGGTATATTTGCAAAAAAGAGCGCCTATGGCGCCGCCAAAACAGGTTCGAATGACCTCCAAAACTTAACCGACCTGAGGCAAAGCTTAAAATTTTTTATCTCGCTGGAATCGCCGCAAGAGTCCGAATTGCCTGCAAAGGTATTTTACGACGATATGTATCGAAGCATCATAGAAGGCACGGGCGAGCAGAAACGTAAGAAGCTATAGAGATGATCACGCTGCGGCTCGTCGCAAAAAATCCGGGCGCGGCTACTTGGGAAAATTTTCTCCGGAAATAAACTCAAAAACGACGAAGCGATCGGTCGCGGGCTTAGCTGCGGCGCTTCTTTTTACAAAGATTATTTTTACGCGAAGCGCTGCGTGGACGGTAAAATTTTAAAATTTGATCTAAACGACGACAAACTGCCGAATATTACGACACCGTAAACGGGCGGCATCGCTAGCGTGAGCAAAGGCGGCGCTTACGCAAAAAAGCGCCGCTTGGATCACGCGCGCTTTTAAAATTTAATCTTTTTCCCGCCTAAACGGCTTGGTTATGCAAGAAAAGGCGATCGCTCGCGCAAGGGCGTCTATGTAAGCGAAAGGTCGCTCCGCCATATCGCAGCCGCGCGATCTCAAAGCCGCCTTCGCCGCCGCTAGTTTGTACCGCTTGCCGCAGACGGCTCGCAAAGGGCTATAAATTTAAAACGCCTGCAAATTTAAGCGTTTAGCTACTATAAACGTATCCACTCAGACGCCACATTAGGCTTCATTACTGGCACGGGCGATCCTGCGCGACGCCGCATAAATTTGTAGCGTAGCGTGAAATTTCCGTCCGATTTGCAAAGCTCGGTTTGAGCTTAAATTTAAAAAACCTGCGTCGCCGCCGTAAGCTAAAATTTTGCGCGATTGTTTTAAAATACGTTTAAAATTTTAAGGAGAGCTCATGGCATTTTCAGATTTTTTCAAAAAAGGCGGCAAAAATAGCGCAAACGCCGCAAAGATCGGCAAGACCGCGCAGGAGCGCAAGGATATAAGCATCGAAATTTTAAAATCGCAGGGCGTGCCGTATATCGATCATCTACCGCTGCGGTACGAGACGGACGAGGTCATCCCGCGCGAAAAGGACGAAGTCATCGCTCGCGCGATCTGCTCGTACGCGGCGATAATGTGCGCCTGCTCGATCAGGGACGAGGGCAAACTCGCGGATGAGGATAAGCAGGGCGCGCGGGACTTTCTTACGAACCGCTACGGCTGTATAGACAAGCTCACGCGCATGGAGCGCCGCGTCACGCAGGGCGAGGCAAGCCGCGACGAGGCCGTAAATATGGGCTGGAAATACGAGTCGCTGTGGGCGCTGATGTGGGCGATGGGGCTCGTGGAGGAGCTCAGCTTTCCGAGCGAGATCTGCGACTGCGCCTTTGTGATGGATACCTTTGGCGGCGATTTTTCGGCGCGCGTAGAGTTGCGGGGCACGGATGAAATCCTGCAGGCGCTCGATCTCATCTACCGCTACCACTGGGCGTGCGTCAATGCCCGAGTGCACGGCTCAGACTGCGCAGGGCTCGACGAAGAGGTCGTGATGGAGAGGCGCGGCGGGCTAGAGTGGCTGTGCTGCAAGGGAGCGGAGAACGATAATCTGACGGATGAATATAATGCGTGGGATTATCCAGACTTTAACACCTAGCGACCCCTTTTTTCTTTATACGTCGTTAGAAATTTCGCCGAATTTCAGTCACTTATTATAAATATACGCTCCTTCATTCGGCTCATTTCCGCCTCGTCTAAAGAAAAATAGCGTGCGTTGTCTCGCTTTGCTATACGTCGTTGTGTCTAAAATTTGCTCAGTAACGTATTGCATATATGCTCCCATCGCAAATTTCATCCGCATTTCATCTGCGCCTCGTCTAGCCTAGCGGCGATACTGCCGCCTGTATTTTTGCGCTAAAATTTAACCTCGATCGCGCGCTGTTTTTTCTAAATCCAAAATATTTGCCGACGGATCGAAAAGCATACCGAATGTGAGATAAATTTATAAATTGATTGGGGATAGAATTTTAAAATTCTGTTGCAAACTACACAAAGCGGATCACGGGCGCAGATCCGCCGAAATTCAGCCGCGGCCTGCTAAATTTCAGGACGCCACGGAATTTTAGAATTTAAAGTTGCGGGCGAGCAAGGCGCCCGTCCGCGATCAGCACGCCGTATGCGCGCGCAAACTCCTTATCGCGAAAATCGCTTAGGGCGCGTAAATTTTTGATCCCCTCGGTCGAACAAAATCTGCCCGCGGCAAACGGCAGGTCCATCGAGACCACGAAAACCTCGGTATTTTTTATACTCGCGGCGCGCTCGTTAAATTTGCGAGTCTCGGTCGCGCACACGTCCGTGTCCAGGGACGGCACGGCGATGATGACCTGCGCCTTGCCCGTGCCGCCGCCCACTTTGACCTCGCTAAGATCGGCCGCGACTAGGCTGATCTCGGGCGCCTTATCTCCCAGCTTAAGCTCGCTGCCCGAAAGGCTAACGCTTACGCCTTGCAATTTGGTTTGTTGCATAATTTTCCTTTATTTTGAAATATTTAAAACGGGCGCATTATAGCCCGCGAAAGCAAACACCTGCTAAATCCGAAAACAAGCGAGCTTGGGCGTCGGCTCGGCGGATATGATCGCCGTATAGATCGGCTACGCTAAGATGAAATTTTACGGCGCAAAGTAGTGCGATCAAAATACTCTGCTAAAATATCGTGACTTAATATAACGCTCTCTGGATTGTGATCTTAGTATAAGGCTGCGCTGAAAGTAAAATTTCACCCTGTTTGAGCGATCCAGCTTACGGCGATTTTGTCCGTGAATAAAAATCAAAGCGCTATAGCGACATGCGTGCTTTCTCTGCTAATGAATAAATCTCTAGTAAAACGATGGGCGCGGCATCATGAGCGCATTTTAAGTTATGTTTTGAATTTTTAAATTTAATTGAAATTTTTTGATCTAAATTTGCGACCGGCAGGAGTTAAACTTATGGGTTGAAATTTTATTTGAAGCTAGGGTGTGAGTTTAAATTTCGGCTCGTAAAGCGGGTTAAATTTAAGCGCCGTTTTAAAATTTAAAGAAGCGCCGGGAGTTGGCGATAAAACTATCGCCGCGCCCTAGCGCCCGTTAAATTAGCCGTTGCGCTTTTTGATGATCTCTTCGCCGACGTTCTTAGGAACCTCGTCGTAGTGATCAAATTCCATCGAATAGGTAGCGCGACCCTGCGTCTGAGAGCGCAAATCGGTCGAGTAGCCGAACATCTCCGAAAGCGGACAAAACGCGTCGATAATCTTGTTACCGCCACGCTCGCTCATGTTATTGACCTGTCCGCGGCGCTTGTTTAGATCGCCGATGACGTCGCCCATATACTCCTCGGGAGTTTCTACCTCAACCTTCATCATAGGCTCCAAGATCACGGCGCCCGCTTTTCTAGCGCCCTCTTTAAAGCCCATAGAAGCGGCGAGCTTAAACGCCATTTCGGAGCTATCGACTTCGTGGTAGCTTCCGTCATAGACCGTTACGCGCACATCCTCGACCGGATATCCCGCCAAAACGCCGTTTTGCATCGCCTCTTGGCAGCCCTTATCTACCGCAGGGATATATTCTTTCGGAATCGCGCCGCCTTTGATATCGTTTACGAACTCATATCCGGCGCCAGGCTCCAAAGGCTCTAGGCGCAAAAATACGTGACCGTATTGACCGCGACCGCCCGATTGTTTGGCGTATTTGTACTCCTGCTCGACCGTTTTGCGGATAGTCTCGCGATATGCGACCTGCGGCTGTCCGACCTCGGCCTCGACTTTAAATTCTCTAAGCATTCTATCTACGATGATCTCAAGGTGCAGCTCGCCCATTCCCGAAATGATCGTCTGTCCGCTCTCTTCGTCGGTCGCGACCCTGAAGCTCGGATCTTCTTGCGCCAATTTTTGAAGCGCGATACCCATTTTTTCTTGATCGGCTTTGGTTTTAGGCTCTACCGCTACGCTGATAACGGGATCGGGAAATTCCATACGCTCCAAAATTACTTTATCTTTTTCGCTAGCTAGAGTATCGCCCGTAAGGGTATCTTTCAGACCCACGACGGCGCCTATTTCGCCTGCGTAAAGCTCTTTGATCTCTTCGCGTTTATTCGAGTGCATTCTTAGCAAGCGACCGATGCGCTCTTTTTTGCCCTTGCCGGTATTTACGACGTAGCTGCCGCTTTCCAAAACGCCGCGATAAACGCGTACAAAGGTAAGCTGACCTACAAAAGGATCGGTCATAATCTTAAATCCAAGGCCCGCGAACTCGCCCTCGTCGGTAGAGCTTACATGAACCTCGCTGCCATCCTCATACTGCCCCTTAATCGCAGGCACTTCATCAGGCGCAGGTAGATAATCTACGACCGCATCTAGCAAAGGTTGCACGCCCTTATTTTTAAATGCGGTACCGCATAGCATAGGAAAGAAGCTTAGGCTTAAGCAGCCTTTCTTGATGCCCTTTTTAATCTCTTCTACGCTTAGCTCTTCGCCGTTAAAATACTTCTCCATCAAAGCTTCATCAGTCTCTGCTACCGCCTCAATCATCTTGTCGCGATACTCTTGCGCTTTTTCTCGTAATTCAGCAGGAATTTCAACGATCTCGGGAGCAGAAGGACCCTTGCTATCATCCCAAACGAGCGCCTTCATAGTAACCAAATCTATAACACCCTTGAAATCATCCTCTGCGCCGATCGGAATTTGAATAGGAACAGGATGTGCTTTGAGCCTATCTTTTACTTGCTGCTCGACATTGTAAAAATTTGCGCCGACGCGGTCCATCTTATTTACGAAAATAATGCGCGGAACATGGTATTTATTCGCTTGACGCCAAACGGTCTCGCTTTGAGGCTGAACGCCGCCTACAGAGCAAAATACTGCTACCGCACCATCTAAAACGCGCATCGAGCGCTCGACTTCGATAGTAAAGTCAACGTGGCCCGGGGTGTCGATCAAATTTATCTGATGATTATTCCAAAAGCAGGTAGTTGCCGCAGACGTAATCGTGATGCCGCGCTCGCGCTCCTGCTCCATCCAGTCCATAGTAGCAGCGCCCTCGTGAACCTCGCCAATCTTATGACTCATGCCAGTAAAAAATAGAATTCTTTCGCTTGTAGTCGTCTTTCCAGCATCGATGTGGGCGGCAATACCGATATTTCTAACCATATGTAAAGGGGTTTTTCTTGCCATAATGCCCTCCTACCAACGATAATGCGCGAAAGCTTTGTTGGCTTCCGCCATCTTGTAGGTATCTTCTTTCTTTTTAAATGAAGAGCCTTTAGAATTTGCGGCGTCCATAAGCTCGTAAGCCAGGCGCTCTATCATCGTGCGTTCGCTTCTTTTTCTCGCAAAAGAGATGATCCAGCGAATAGCTAGAGCCTGCTGGCGAGCCGGCCTGACCTCGATCGGAACCTGATAAGTTGCGCCGCCTACACGACGAGATTTTACCTCCATCAAAGGCTTAACGTTATCGATGGCATCGTTAAAAATTTCAATACCTTTCTTCTCGCCGCCTTTATTGTCGATGAAATTTAAGGCGCCGTACATGATCTCGGTAGCGACGCTCTTTTTGCCGTCGAACATAAGCGAATTAATAAATTTTGTGATTACTTTGCTGTCATAAATCGGATCGGGCATAACTTCCCTAACGGGAGCTTTTCTTCTTCTCATTTTATTCCTTCAAATTTTAAAATTTTACTCAAACTCGGCAAAACCTAGTACCGGTCTGTTTCGGCTAAACTATTTTTTAGGTCGTTTAGCACCGTATTTTGATCTTGCAACGGTTCGTTTCGCAACGCCTGCAGTATCGAGTGCACCGCGGACGATGTGGTATTTAACGCCCGGTAGGTCCTTTACACGACCGCCGCGAACTAGCACGATGGAGTGCTCTTGTAGATTGTGACCTTCACCGCCGATATAGCTGATGACTTCAAATCCGCTAGTAAGCCTTACTTTGGCAACTTTACGAAGCGCAGAGTTTGGCTTTTTAGGGGTCGTGGTGTAGACCTTAGTACAAACTCCTCTTCGTTGAGGGCAATTCTTTAGCGCCGGAGACTTCGATTTCTCGGTAAGCTTCTTGCGCTCTTTTCTGACCAATTGATTTATGGTTGGCACATCTTTCCTTTCACAAAAATTTATTCAAAAAGATTTGGATTATACTTTGTTTAAACTTACAGAAACGTAAATTTAACTAAATTTTAATCTCTAATCAGTACAAACTCTCCGCCGCCGCAGATCACTAGGCAGATCGCAGCGGAAAGATACAGATATACGATTTCCAGCTCAAATCCGCCCACGCCGGTAAGTGCGCTCAACGGAGTATGTAGGACATATATTATCATGAGCACGTTTGCGATCACAAGCAGAGCGCCTATGCGGCAAAATACGCCTATGATTATCATCGCTGGCGCCAGCACCTCGCCTACGTATGCGCCGTAAGCCACTAAATCCGGAATTCCTCTGGCTATCAGCATCGATTTTACGCCGTCGATACCGTGAGTAAGCTTAAAAATTCCGTGCATTAAAAGACAAACTCCAAGCCCCAACCTGATAAACAACAGACCGAAATTTATGTTGATCATATTCATGTTTCATCCTTTAAATTTAGGTAAATTTAGGGCTTTTTGCCCTAAATTATTTTTTAAGTTTAACTTCCTTGTCTTTATACAGACCGGTTCCGACCGGAATTATGCGACCTAAAATTACGTTTTCTTTTAAGTCCTCTAATCGGTCAAATTTACCCGCGATACTAGCCTCGGTTAGAACCTTCGTAGTCTCTTGGAAAGACGCTGCCGAAATGACGCTATCACTTCCGACAGCTGCACGAGTTACGCCCAGTAGCACAGACTCAGCGATCGCAGGCTCGCCACCAATTTTCATAATGCGCTCGTTTTCTTCTCTAAATCTGCGACGACTAATGAGATCTCCGACGATTAGCTGAGTATCGCCGCTATCGACGATTCGGACCTGGCGGAGCATCTGTGATACAATGATCTCGATATGCTTATCGCTGATAACGACGCCTTGAGAGCGATAAACCTGTTGAATTTCGCTTATCAGATAGTAATGCAGCGCCTTTTCGCCTAAAATTCTAAGCACGTCGTGCGAGCTGATAACTCCATCGGTAAGCTTCTCGCCTGCGTGGACGAACTCGCCGTTTCGCACTTGGATCTGGCGGCTTTTATCGATTAGATACTCGGCGCTCGTTCCGTCCTCGCCCTCGATTATAATACGCTCTTTCGCGCGCAAAGCCTTATCGAAGCGGACGGTTCCGTCGATGTCTGCGATGATTGCGGTATTTTTTGGACGGCGCGCTTCAAATAGCTCCGATACGCGCGGCAAACCGCCGGTGATATCTTTTGATTTCGCAGCAGCCTTAGGCGTCCTAGCCAAAATATCCGCAATCGCTACCTGATCGCCCTTGTTCGTAAATATGGCGGTCTTCGGCCCTAGGTTATATTTGATAGGCTCTCCCTTGCTAGGGGTAACGACGATGGCCGGTTTGACGCCTTGAGGCAGATACTCGTTGATAACTAAACGGCTCTGGCCGGTAGTCTCGTCATATTGCTCCGTAGCGGTGTATCCAGGCTCGATATCCTCAAAGCTGATCTTACCCTCGCACTCTGCAGCCACAGGGATGGAATACGGATCCCACTCCGCAATGATCAAGCGATCGTCTTTTTTAGGCTTGGCGATAAGATCTTCGCTTTTTACGACGCTATTATCATCATAGGTAATGACCGATTCGCGCGGTATATAGTGGCGGATCGCCTCTCTGCCGTTTTCATCGGAGATGACTACGTACATACCCTTCTCGCTTACGACATGACCTTTTTTGATATCTCTTAACCTCTCTAAATAATCGCCCTTTAGGATGAAATACTTAAGCGTACCATTTGCTCCCGCTTTGATCTTTTGGGTTACCGGCTCGCCGTCTTTGACGCGAAGTTCGCTGGCAAACGGAATTCGAGTAGGGATATTCCAGTCTTCTTTTATAACCTCTACTAAACTATCATTTTCTCCAACGGTTTCGCCGTCTTTAAATACGATGTAGAATTTTCCCTCAACTTTACCGCTTACGCCCGCAAGCTCGGTAGGCTTGGCTAGATCGTGGCGCCGGATAGTATATCTAAATTCTTCCTTCTTACCCTTTAGCATGATATTCACATCGTCGTGGGTTATATCGATACTTACCTTACCAGTAATTGGGGCTTTGATCTTAGGCTCAACCAAAAGCACCGCGGCGTTTCTGCGGTTCATCACGATATTTTTGCCGCCGTTTTCATAGGTCTTGACGTTGTAGTATCTAATGAAACCCTCTTTATCGGCGATTACTTGGCGATCTTGCTGCTCGGTAGATGCGGTACCGCCGGCGTGGAAGGTTCGTAGCGTAAGCTGCGTGCCCGGCTCGCCGATGGATTGCGCCGATATGATACCGACCGCTTCGCCCGGTTTTACCAGCTTGCCCTCGCCTAAATTTACGCCATAGCACTTCGCGCAGACGCCTTTTGCGGCCTTGCACGTAATCGGCGTGCGGATACTTACGGATTTGATGCCGGCATCGACTATGGTGCGTACCTCGTTAACGCCCAATAGCGTGCCTTCAGTAAATAAAATTTCATTCGATACTGGATCAATCACATCCGAGCTTAGCACCCTACCCATAATCCTATCGGCTAGGCTTTCTATTTGCGTTCCGTTCTCTACAATCTCGGTAACCTCGATACCCTCGTGCGTACCGCAATCGTGCATCGTAACTCTGACGTTTTGCGCGACGTCGATCAGCTTTCGCGTCAGATAGCCTGCGTTTGCAGTCTTAAGCGCAGTATCGGCAAGACCCTTACGCGCGCCGTGGGTCGAGATGAAGTACTCATTTACGTTTAGACCCTCTCTAAAATTTGAAGTAATCGGCGTCTCGATGATCGAGCCATCCGGCTTACTCATCAAACCTCTCATGCCCGCTAGCTGCTTGATCTGCTCCGCGCTACCTCGCGCGCCGCTATCGGCCATCATATAGATCGAGTTAAAGCCGTCCTTATCCTTCTCCATCATCTTCATCATCTCATCGGCTAGCTTCTTGCTGGTGCTGGTCCAGATGTCGATCGTTTTATTATAGCGCTCGCCGTCGGTTAGCAAGCCCGCGCCGTATTGGTTCTGAACCTCTCTGACCTGCTTTTTAGCCTCTTCTACAAGACCTGCTTTGGACTTCGGTACGATGATGTCCGAAACGGAGATCGATACACCCGCTTTAGTAGCGGATTCAAAGCCTAAATTTTTAAGATTATCCAAAAATTCCGCGCTTATCTCAAGGCCGCCGTTTTTATAGACGTAATCGACAAGCTCGGCGATATCCTTTTTCTTCATAATCTTATTCCAAAGATGATCTGGAATAAAGCTAGGCAGGATCGATTTGATGATCAAGCGGCCCGCGGTCGTAAAAATAATGCGGCGATCGATCATCGTTTTGATTTTAGCGTGGATATCTAGGGCATTTGCCTCCACGGCGAGCATTACTTCATCGACGTTTGCAAAAATTTTATTTGTTCCTTTTGCACCCGGCTTTTCGAGGCTTAGATAATAAATTCCTAAAACCATATCCTGACTAGGCACCGCGACGGGCTTTCCGCTCGCAGGAAGCAAGATGTTCATCGAGCTAAGCATTAAAATTTTGCACTCTGCAATCGCCTCTTGGCTAAGCGGCACGTGCACCGCCATCTGATCGCCGTCGAAGTCCGCGTTAAACGCGGCGCAGACTAACGGATGCAGCCTGATCGCCTTGCCCTCGACGAGCACGGGATGAAACGCCTGAATAGACATCTTATGAAGCGTCGGCGCGCGGTTTAGCATAACCGGGTGATCTTTAACGACCTCCTCCAAGCACTCCCAAACTTCATTGATCCTATTTTCAATCATCTTTTTAGCCTGCTTGACGGTCGTAGCATAGCCCTTCTCTTGAAGGCGAGCGATTAGATGCGGCTTGAATAACTCAAGCGCCATCGTCTTAGGCAGACCGCACTGATCCATGCGTAAATTTGGACCTACGACGATGACGGAGCGACCCGAAAAATCCACACGCTTTCCGAGTAAATTTTGACGGAAGCGACCTTGTTTACCTTTAATGATCTCGCTTAGAGATTTAAGCGGTCGCTTATTGGCGCCCTTTACGGCGTTAGCGCGACGTCCGTTGTCAAAAAGCGCATCCACCGCCTCTTGAAGCATTCGTTTCTCATTACGGATGATGATCTCGGGTGCATCGAGCTCCATCAGCCTTTTGAGCCTAGAATTTCGATTTATGACGCGGCGATACAGATCGTTTACGTCCGAAACCGCAAATTTGCCGCCCTCAAGGCTTACAAGCGGGCGCAGATCGGCAGGCAGCACGGGAAGATTCGTAATCATCATCCACTCCGGCTTATTGCCGGAATTTAAAAAGCTCTCGACGACCTTTAGACGCTTGACGATAGTTTTTTTCTTCGCTTCGGAGTTTGTATTAGCCATCTCCTCCTTCAAAGAATTTAAAATTTCGACCAAATCAAGCTCGGCTAGCATATCGCGGATCACCTGACCGCCCATTTTGGCGACGAAGCCTGTCTGCGAAAAGCGCTCTTTTAGGCTCTGATACTGCTCCTCATTTAAAACATCGTATTTCTCGACCTTTTTGGAATTTTCGTTGTCGTAAAATGCCTCGCCCGCGCTTTCTACGATGTAAGCCTCATAATAAAGCACGCGCTCAAGATCTTTCATCTTGATATTTAGAAGCGTACCGATGCGGCTAGGCAAGGAATTTACGTACCAAATATGCGCCACCGGCGTTACCAGCTCGATATGCCCCATTCTAGTGCGGCGAACCTTCGAGCTCGTGATCTCGACGCCACATTTTTCGCATTTCCAGCCTTTGTAGCGCATCTTCTTATATTTGCCGCAGATGCACTCATAGTCTCTTACGGGGCCGAAAATTTTAGCGCAAAAAAGCCCGTCGCGCTCCGGTTTGAGCGTGCGGTAGTTAATAGTCTCGGGCTTTTTGACCTCGCCGTGGCTCCAGGCTTTGATCTGCTCGGGACTAGCAAGCCTGATTGCAAACGCGTCGAAGTCGTGGACTCTGGCGTCCTCTTTTATTTCTATTCTTTCTAAATTTGAATTATCGCTCATTTATTCTCTCCATTCTCGTAAATTTCAACGTCTAGAGCAAGCGATTTAAGCTCGTTTGTTAAAACAAAAAATGTCTCAGGAATTCCTGTAGACGGAACGTTTTCGCCTTTTGTCAGCGCCTTATACGCAGCCAAGCGTCCATCTACGTCGTCGGATTTGATCGTTAGCATTTCGCGAAGCGTGTATGCCGCGCCGTATGCCTCCAGAGCCCAAACTTCCATCTCTCCAAATCTTTGACCGCCGAATAGCGCCTTGCCGCCGACCGGCTGCTGCGTAACTAGGCTGTAAGGACCGGTGCTTCTTGCGTGAACCTTCTCGTCGACTAGGTGGTGTAGTTTGAGATAATACATGCAGCCCACGTTTACGCGCTCTTTGATCTTTTCGCCGGTGCGGCCGTCGTAAAGCTCCGTCTTGCCGTCCTGATCGATGCCCGCCATTTCAAATAGCTTTTTGAAATCCTCCGGCACAATGCCTTCGAATATCGGAGCGGAAAATCTAACGCCCTTAGCCCAGTCTCTAGCGTATTTCAAAAGATCTTCGTCGCTGATCTTTTCAAGCGTTTTTTTAGCCTGCATTAGTTTGGAAACGCCTGCGATCTCAATCATTTTGGCGCGAAGAGTTTTTATCCATTCGCCCGTTTTCTCTTCTAAAATTTTAGCGATCTGCTCTCCTAAGCGCCAGCCCACAAGACCTAAGTGACTCTCCATTATCTGACCGATATTCATACGGCTTGGAACGCCGAGAGGATTTAGCACGATATCCACGCGCTGTCCACTAGGCAGATACGGCATATCGACCTCAGGGACGATATTTGAAACGATACCCTTGTTTCCGTGGCGACCCGCCATCTTATCGCCCACTTTTAGCTTGCGCTTAGTCGCGATATAGACCTTTACGAGCTTAACGACGCCGCTTGGCAAGATATCGTCTTTTTCTAAAATTTCGATCTTTTCGTCATGCTCCTCTTTGAGTTTGCGCTTTTCGTTTTGGAAGTGATTTTTTAGCTCCTCGTATTCCTTCTGAACAGCTTTAGAATAAGCCTTGACGAAGGAATTTAACGTAAAGCGGTTGGAGCTTTCAAGCTCCTCTTTTCTAACCTTATCGCCCTTTTTATAATCTTTTTTATTTAGGCTTTGATCGCTTTGCAAAGCGCTTTTAGAAAGAAGCGCCACTACCTTTAGCATCTCCTCGCGATCGAGCATCAAAAGCCTGTCGTGATGCTCTCTTTCGAGCTCGGTTTTTTCGTCCTCATAGGCTTTGTTCGTGCGCGGATCCTTCTCGTAGCCCTTTTTGGTAAAAATTTTAACGCCGATCACTACGCCTTCCATAGAGGCGGTCGCGTAGAGCGATTTATTTACCACATGCCCTGCCTTCTCGCCGAAGATCGCGCGTAAAAGCCTCTCTTCAGGCGTCGGTTTAACCTCGCCCTTCGGAGTTACCTTGCCTACTAGGATCATGCCAGGTTTGACGTGAGTACCGATCTTTACGATACCGCTATCATCGAGGTGGGTAAGCTCCTCCTCTTTGATATTAGGGATGTCGCGCGTGATCTCCTCCACGCCGTCTTTTAGCTCTCTAGCCTCGATCTCCTTTTCATAAACATGCACGCTGGTGTATTCGTCGGCGCGGATCATCTTTTCGCTCATGACGACGGCGTCCTCGTAATTATAACCGTGCCACGGCATGAAAGCTATAAGAGCGTTTTTACCGATCGCAAGCTCGCCGCCGTCCATACTAGGACCGTCGGCTATGATTTGACCGGCTTTTATCACGTCGCCTTTACGCACGATAGGACGCTGCGAAAAGGTAGTGTTTTGGTTAGTGCGTAAATTTTTCTCCATCGAGTAGTGATCGATAAACGGCCCCTTCTCATCCTCGCCCAAAATAAATATATTTTTATTATCGACCTTTTCTACGACGCCGTCGCGACCGGCCTTGATCGCTTCCCACGAATCGCGTGCGATGATCGCTTCCATGCCAGTTCCTACAATAGGAGCGGTAGAGTGTAGAAGCGGCACGGCTTGGCGCTGCATGTTCGAGCCCATCAAGGCGCGGTTAGCATCGTCGTGCTCCAAAAACGGAATCAGCGACGCCGCTACGCCCGCGACCATACCGGAGCAAAGGTCTATCAGCGAAATATCCTCGCGTTTAGCCATGATATTTTCGCCGTCTTTTCTGACCTCCAAAAGCTCCTCTACGATATTGCCCTCTTCGTCCAATTTAGCGGACGCAGGAGCGATTACGAGCCCCTCTTCCTGCGTAGCGGTAAGATAGACGATCTCGTCGGTGACCTTGCCGTTTACGACTCTTTTATACGGAGCCTCGACGAAGCCCAGATCATTTACCTTAGCATAGGTAGCTAGGGTATTGATCAGACCGATGTTTTGACCCTCCGGCGTCTCGATAGGGCAAATTCTACCGTAGTGCGTAGGGTGGACATCGCGCACCTCAAAGCCAGCGCGCTCTTTAACTAAACCGCCCTCGCCCAGCGCAGATAGACGGCGCTTGTGTGTAACCTCGCTAAGCGGGTTGGTCTGATCCATAAACTGGCTTAGCTGGCCGCCGGTGAAAAATTCCATAAGCGTAGTGGTGATGATTTTAGGGTTTACGAAATCATACGGCATAAGCTCGTCTAAATTTCCGCTAATGCCGGTAAATTTATCTTTGATCGCCTTTTGAACCTTGATAAATCCAAGGTGCATCTCGTTCGCCAAAAGCTCGCCGATCGAGCGGATGCGGCGATTGCCGAGATTGTCGCGATCATCGATGAAGCCGTCGCCGTTTTTGACCCTGATTAGGTATTTCGCGGTTTTGATAATATCCTCGCTGGTTAGCACGGTTACGTACTCCGGTGCCTCGATACCCAGCTTGTGGTTCATCTTCATACGACCGACTTTAGTTAGATCGTAGCGCTCCGGGTTAAAAAACAGATCGTTTACGAAGCTCTTTGCCGCTTCTTTTACCACCGGCTCGCCGGGGCGCATTACTTTGTAAATTCTAATCGCAGCCAGATCGTTCTCGTCGTCTATGCCTTCGCTTTGCTGTAAGAGTTTAAGCGCGTCGGCATCTTGGATGAAGGAATTTATGATCGAAGTATCCACGCCGCTAGCTAGGTCATTGGCAATCGTAAATTTTTTCTCGGTGTTGGCGATCTTGGCTAGCTTGCCCTCATCAAGCGCGGTTAGCGAATCAAAAAGTACTTCGCCGCTGTTTTTATCGACGATGGCGCCCGCTAGGTAGCGCTCGGCTAAAATTTCAGCCGGATACTCGATTAGTTTTAATCCATCCTCAGCTAGCTTCTCCGCTTTTTTGGATGTTAGGCGCTTACTTGCTTGATGAAGTACTTCGCCCTTTTCGTTTATAATGTCATAATCGAGCCTGCCCGCGTATTCTTTCGGATCGAAATCGGTTAGGAATTTTCCTTTTTTAATATAGATCGTCTTAATAGGATAAAATAATTTTATTATGTCTTGTTTTTTGTAACCGAGTGCGCGAAATAGGATCGTGATCGGAACCTTGCGCCTTTTATTTATGCGCACATATAGTACGTCTTTTACGTCGTATTCGAAATACAGCCAGCTGCCGCGATCAGGTATTATTTGAGCGGTGTAGATAAGTTTATTTAGAACCGTAGGGCTCTCTTCCTCTTTGAAGATTACGCCCGGGCTTCTGTGCAGCTGATTTACGACGACACGCTCTACGCCGTTTATGATAAATGAGATTCTGTCGGTCATTAGAGGAATGTCGCGAATGAATATATCTTGCTCTTTGATCTCTTTTACGCCGATTTTTTTGCCCGTCTTTTCATCGCGCTCATGCACGAGCAGACGAAGCTTCATCTTTAAATTTACCGAATAAGTAAGCCCTCTTTCCATGCATTCTCTGATCGAATACTTTGGCT
The DNA here is from genome assembly GCF_019423325.1 of Campylobacter sp. Classification (NCBI taxonomy): domain Bacteria; kingdom Pseudomonadati; phylum Campylobacterota; class Epsilonproteobacteria; order Campylobacterales; family Campylobacteraceae; genus Campylobacter; species Campylobacter sp. Next base: position 46,814 of record NZ_JAHZBQ010000003.1, read on the forward strand.
TTGAAATTTCGCTGCTTACATACTCGATACTTAGTCTATTCTGTGCGTCGTGGATAGGAAAAATGGCTTTGAAAACTTTCTCTATGCCGCTTTCTCCACCCGAGTTATCAAGATTTAAAAAATGATCAAAACTTTTCTTTTGTAGTTGTAATAAATTCGGAATTTCGATGTCTTTGGGAACCTTTGAAAAATCCACCCTGAGACGATTTCCTGAATATAGGCTATTTAACATTCCACTACCTCGTAGTTGTATTTTAAAGAAAGAAGTGCCGATGCAGCGCACCGGCACACATTTGTATGCGAAATTTTAAAATTTCGCGATTTATTTGAGTTCGACTTTAGCGCCTGCTTCTTCAAGCTCTTTTTTAGCCTTCTCGGCGTCTTCTTTGTTAAGTCCCTCTTTAAGAACGGACGGAGTAGCCTCGGTAGCATCTTTGGCTTCTTTTAGACCAAGGCCCGTTAAGGCGCGAACGACCTTAATTACGTTGATTTTCTTATCGCCTGCATCAAGCAATACGACATCGAATTCTGTTTTTTCTTCAGCCGCTGCCGCACCTGCACCACCTGCACCTGCGCCGCCAGCTACCATAACCGGAGCTGCGCTTACGCCGAATTTTTCCTCAAATTTTTTAACTAGTTCGCTAAGCTCTAGCACCGAACGATTAGAGATATACTCCAAAACCTCTTCATCTGTTGAAATTGCCATTTTATTCTCCTAAATTTTAATTAAGCGCTAGCTTCTTTTTTCTGCTTAAGCGCATTGAGGCCGATCGTAAAATTTTGAATCGGCGCATTCCATACTTGAAGTAACATCGCGATAAGCTCGTCTCTCGAAGGCATCTTCGAAAGCGCTCTAACCTTATCTATGCCGGCTACTTCCCCATCGATATGAGCAGTCTTGAGCTTAAAAATTTCATTTTTCTCTTCAAATTTAGCCGCTACTTTACATACAGAAAGCTGCTCGCCCCATAAGAAGATATTGGTATCTTTAAAGCTAAGTCCGTTTTTTTCGGCATTTTTTAAAGCGATATTAGCTAGGGTATTTTTGATAACTCGAACCTTTACGCCCGCTTCACGCGCGCTATTTCTAAGATCTTCAAGCTGCTTAACGCTAAGGCCTTTAAAATCGGAAATTACTATAGCTTCGCTAGCTTTGAAAGCCTCGCCAAGCTCCGCTACTATCTTTGATTTTTCGTCTCTCGTCATTAGGTCTCCTTTCCGATCGGTGATTTCAAGCCAAGCGATCGAAATTTTGAAATTTCGATCAATTAAGTCAAAAACCTTGAGCTATCTCCAATCTAAGATAAAAATTTAAAATTTTATTTTAAATCGATTATTTCTTGATTATCCAGCGTAACCGCAGGGCTCATAGTAAGTGAAAGCGATGCATGAGTTACATATCTGCCCTTCGCAGTTGCCGGCTTATGCTTATTTATGGTTTTGATAAATGTCGTAAGATTGTCTAAAAGCTGCTCTTTACTAAAACTCGCCTTGCCAAGGCCTGCGTGGATATTTCCCTGCTTATCGACGCGGAAATTTACCTGTCCACCCTTAGCATTTTTAACGGCCTGAGCGACATCCATAGTAACGGTACCGGTTTTAGGGTTCGGCATAACGCCTTTTGGACCAAGAATACGACCTACCTTACCGACTAGTCCCATTAAATTTGGAGTGGCGATAAGAACGTCGAAATTTATATTTCCTTTTTGAATCTCTTCGATCAGATCATCGGCGCCCACGATATCGGCACCTGCTTCGCTAGCCTCGCTAGCCTTTGCGTCTTTTGCAATCACGGCTACTCGAACGCTCTTGCCAGTACCAGCAGGCAAAACGACCGAGCCGCGCACCATCTGATCGGCATGTCTTGGATCTACGTTTAGTTTAAGAGCGATCTCTACCGTCTCGTCAAATTTAGCAGAAGCTAGAGTTTTTACTGTGCTTACCGCTTCGTCTACACTATAAATTTTATTTACGTCAACTTTTTTTAAAAGTTCGTTGAATCTTTTTGAATTTTTTGGCATATATTTCTCCGCAATTAAAGTGCTACCGCTTTTTTAAACCTTAGCGGTCAAAAGGTCTAGTCAGTGACCGTAATACCCATAGAACGAGCCGAACCCGCTATAATCCTAGCCGCCTGCTCTCTATCTTTGGTATTCAGATCGGCGATCTTTTTCTCGACGATCTCTAAAACCTGAGCCTTAGTTAAGGACGCTACCTTCTTTTTAAGAGGGTTATCCGAACCTTTATCTATCTTCGCCGCTTTTTTAATCAAATCCGTCGCAGGCGGTTGCTTAGTGATGAAAGTAAAGCTTTTATCGGCATAAACCGTGATGATAACCGGGATATTAAAGCCCGCCATATCTTTGGTTCGTTCGTTAAATGCTTTGCAAAATTCCATAATATTAACGCCCTTTTGACCTAGTGCAGGACCTACCGGCGGGCTTGGATTTGCTTTTGCGGCTGCTATTTGCAGCTTGATTTCGCCAACAACTTTCTTAGCCATAAATTTACTCCTTATAAAATTTAAATAATCTTTTCAACTTGCGAGTATGAAATTTCAATCGGCGTGCTTCGTCCGAAGATCGAAACATTGAGGCGAAGCTTGCCATGGATCATATCATACTCTTCTACGATGCCGTTGAAATTAGCAAAAGGTCCATCGACGATTCTAACCGTCTCGCCCTCATCGAAATTAATCTTGGGCTTAGGAGCCTCGCGATTATTGATCTTTTCTAGAATTATTTCGATATCTTTTTCCGGTAGCGGAGATGGCTTTTTCGCCTCGCCGATAAAGCGACTGACCTTAGGCAGCATCTGAATTCTATGCCACAAAGTGGTATCCAGATCTAAATTTGCAAAACAATACCCTGGATATAAGCTGCGCTCCTTAATGGTTTGCTTTGTATTTTTGACCTCTATAACATCTTCGGTAGGCACTAGCACTTCGCCGATCTTAGCCTCAAGCGCTTCATCTTGCTTTAGCGCTTCTATCGCGCGCTTTACCGCCATCTCGCTGCCGGCGTAAGTTTGTATCGCATACCATTTATTTGCCATATTGCGATCCTTACTTAGGCCGTTATCAAAGCGGACATAATAAGATCCACTAGCGCTAAAAACAGTGCGATAACTACGACTACGACGACTACAGAGATATATGCTGTTTTAGTCTGATCTTTAGTCGGGAAAATTACCTTATCTAACTCTACTTTTGCTTGTTTATAATACTCTTTTACTTTTTCCATACCCAATCCTCGTGGCAGGGCAAGAGGGATTCGAACCCCCAACCATCGGATTTGGAATCCGGCGCTCTACCGTTGGAGCTATTGCCCTATAACAATTAGCCTTTTAACTTGACTTCTTTATGAAGCGTGTGCTTTTTTAATCTAGGGCAATATTTTTTAAGTTCTAGTTTTTCGGTCGTAGTTTTGCTATTTTTATAAGTAGTATAGTTGATATCGCCACTTTCGGAGCATTTTAATCCGACCTTTACTCTACTTGAATTCTTTGCCATTTGGTTTCCTTGAATAAAAAAGCAAGCGGAATTTTAAAATTCCGCTTGCAAAAAAATTAAGCGATGATTTTCGAAACGACGCCTGAGCCTACGGTATGACCGCCTTCGCGAATCGCGAAGCGAGTACCTTGCTCAAGAGCAATCGGAGCGATTAGCTCAACGGTAATCTTAACATTATCGCCAGGCATTACCATCTCGGTTCCTTCAGGAAGGGTAATCGAACCGGTAACATCTGTAGTACGAACGTAAAACTGCGGTCTATAATTATTAAAGAATGGAGTATGGCGTCCGCCTTCTTCTTTAGTTAGGATATAAACCTCGCCCTCAAATTTAGTATGAGGAGTGATCGATTTTGGTTTGCATAAAACCATACCGCGCTCTACTTCCTCTTTCTTAGTACCGCGCAATAAAACACCTACGTTATCGCCGGCTTCACCTTGATCCATCTCTTTTCTAAACATCTCAACGCCAGTGACGGTAGTGGTTTGAGTAGGTTTAATACCTACGATCTCGATAGTATCACCAACTTTAACGATACCTTTTTCGATTCTACCGGTTACAACGGTACCGCGACCGGAGATTGAGAAAATATCTTCGATCGGAAGAAGGAAATCTTTATCAGTATCGCGAACAGGGGTTGGGATATAGCTATCAACTGCGTCCATAAGCTCCATAATCTTTGCAGACCATTCGCCGTCTTGTCCAGCCTTAGCTTCCTCAAGAGCCTTAAGAGCAGAGCCCTTAATGATTGGGGTCTCGTCGCCAGGGAATTTATACTCTTTTAAAAGATCTCTAACTTCCTCTTCGACTAGCTCTAAAAGATCCGGATCATCGACCATATCGGTTTTGTTTAGAAAAACTACGATATAAGGAACGCCTACTTGGCGAGAAAGCAAGATGTGCTCGCGAGTTTGAGGCATAGGACCATCTGCGGCAGAAACAACTAAAATAGCGCCGTCCATCTGAGCCGCACCGGTAATCATATTTTTTACGTAGTCGGCGTGGCCTGGGCAGTCAACGTGAGCATAGTGACGTTTCTCGGTCTCATATTCGATGTGAGACGTAGCAATAGTAATACCGCGCTCTTTTTCCTCTGGAGCGTTGTCGATATTGTCGTAGTCCTTTAGCTCAGCTAGACCCTTCCTAGAAAGAACAGCAGAAATAGCAGCTGTCAAAGTAGTCTTACCATGGTCAACGTGACCGATGGTACCAATGTTTACGTGTGGCTTGTTACGATTAAATTTTTCTTTAGCCATCATATCCTCCGTTATTGATTTGTGGATTACACAACAAACTAAGCGACTCTATTTTATGGAGCTCATAGCGGGACTTGAACCCGCGACCTCTTCCTTACCAAGGAAGTGCTCTACCTCTGAGCCATATGAGCCTAAACTCAGGCAAAGAGAAATCGCTACCAATACCCAACAATGCGACCAAAATTTAGATTATGTAAGCATATAAAAGCAGTTAAGTTTTACAGCTCCCAGTAAACCTAAATTGTGGAGCGGGAAACGGGGCTCGAACCCGCGACCCTCAGCTTGGAAGGCTGATGCTCTAGCCAACTGAGCTAATCCCGCATCAAAAATTCATGGTGGTGAGACGTGGATTCGAACCACGGAAGGCAAAGCCAGCAGATTTACAGTCTGCCCTCGTTGGCCACTTGAGTATCTCACCCTTTGATGAAATCTGGTCAAACACTGTTACAAAAAATGGAGCTGGTGGACGGGATCGAACCGCCGACCCACTGCTTACAAGGCAGTAGCTCTACCAGCTGAGCTACACCAGCATTTTGAAATTGAAGTGGCAATTATAACCGAAAAATCCCCAATTGTCAAGGCTAAAACAGCCTATTTTAAAATTTCATAAAATTTCTGCTATAATGCGCGCAATTTTAAATTTTAAGGAATTTTATATGAAAATCATACCTTGGATTATCATAGTTTTTATGATTTATTTGATTTATTATTTTATCTCCCGGTCGGAAAAGCGTCTAAATACCCTTGAAAAGCGCTTAAATAAGATAGAAGAAAACTTAAGCGAGATAAAAAAGGCTACCGAAGCCAACAGGCTCTTGATCGAAGAAGCAAAGCTGGACTCTGAAGATGACGTAAAAGAGCAAGAATAAAATTAAATTTAAAGCCCCGATCTCGCTAGCTTAGCCTTTTTGCCAAATATCTTGTGCTAAAAATTGTGAGTATATTTTATAGTGGACTTTGGCATTTTTGAAAGAAATTTTGCCGCAACGTCGAAACCGCGAAGTGCAAGAAGCTCATACGTAACTACTTCTTAAATTTTACGAAATTTAAAATTCGCGCTTTAATCCTGCAACGCTAAGCAAATCCACGCGAATTAATAAATCAAAATTCCAGCCATTAGCCGCAAATTCCATAGAATTTCAAACAATACCGCCTAAAATTAGAATTCCTGCTAAAATCCATCTTACAATTCAACTTCTTAAAATTTTGCGCAAATCCCTCAGCTAAAATTCTAAACTACAAAATTTTAGTATTTAAAATCATATTAATCAACCCCGCCGCAGAGCAAAACCTATGAGCTCGCACCGAGCGCTACCCCAGGCTTAATATATCCGAAAGCTTAAAAGTGTAGACCATAACCTCTGCAAGCTAACGATAAAATTTAATCATAATTTTTAAAAACCAAAATTTCAAAAGCATAGAATTTTACCCCAGGATTTGAATTGAGTAAAAAGCTAACGAAATGCAGGAGCTTCTAAAACGCAAATTTTATCCATTGAAATTTTCCTCGCCCATAAGCGCTTCAGCGATGAGCTCTAGCGGATTTATGCACCTCATCTGCGAGCCACTTAAAGAAAGCGAATTATTTAGCTGCATCCTGCACGCACTGCACTCGGCAGAGACTACGCGCACGGGTAGATCTGCCATTGCACGCGCCTTAGCTAATCCCACTGCGCGCGCGAGCTCGTAGCGCTCGGTCTGCATCGTCACACCGCCAAATCCGCAGCATTTATTAGGCTCATCCATCTCGGTTATTTCGTAGTTTTGAGCGAGCAAGCCGCGCGGTTCTTTCCAAATACCCTGCATTTTGCGGGCATGGCACGGATCGTGATAGGTAATCGCTAAAGCCCTTTTGCCGCGGCGCAGCAAAAGATCACTTAAGTTTGTAAATTTATAAAAGTATTCGCTCGCCATAAAAATTTTACTCGCAAGCTTTTGCGCACGGGCTTTCCATTGCGGCTCGTTTTCAAAAAAATGCGCGTAATCCACCCGCAGCATTGCAGAGCACGTAGCCTCGGGCACGATAATCGCATCAAGAGCAGGCATGACTTTTTCGAAATATGCTATATTAAATTTTGCCACGCGTTCAACCGCCGCAAAATCTCCCGTAAAATACGCAGGAGCGCCGCAACAGGCTTGTTCCTTCATCAAATTTACGTTTAGCTTTAGTGCTCGCGCGATATGTAAAACCGCCTCGCCTACGCCCGTGTAAGCGTAGTTTGCCATGCAGCCGATAAAAATTCCAATAGTTTTTTCGCCGCCGTTGTCGATAAGCTCTGCGTGCGAGTTCATAAAGCTCTTTTTCGCAGGAGCAGGCAACAAGCGCTCTTTTTTAAGTAGTGGCAAGTCAAATCTAGGCGACATAGAGCTTTGCGTATCTTTTCGCATCTTAAAGCCACAGCTAAGAAACACGTATCCAAGCGCTGCTGCTAGATCCAGCGCTTTGCGGTGCCCGAGCAGCCAAAACGCAGCTTTTTTGTACCACGCGATGCCAAATTTTTCCGCAATGCGCGCGCGAACATTCTCGATTGCCGTATCTATGGGCAAAGACTCGCCGCAAATATCTACGCAGTTGGTGCATAAAAAGCAGCTTTCAAAAATTTTCTTAGTATTTTTATCAAGCTTTAGCTCATTTCTGCCGTAAGCGCCCAAAAGATCCACGAATCCGCGCGGGCTCGTTACTTCATCGCCGTTAATGCCATGAACCGTGCAGACTTGGATACATTTACCACATTTTACGCAGCGCTCGCTAAGTGCCGCAAAATCGAACGCTCCAAGCTTTGCCCTACTCATAGCCGCGCCGCTTAGACGGTTTTAGAAAAGCGCTTCTCGCCCAAATTTTTATCCATATACTCATCAAAGCACATCGCGATATTTCGGATCAAAAGCGTACCGGTAGGCGTTACCGAAATTCTATGCGGCGAGACTTGCACGAAATCCTTTAGCGCCTCAAGCTGTTTTAGGCTCGCGCCAAAATGCTCAAAAAATTTTATCTTAAATTTCTCCTCGATCGCCTCTATATCGACGCAGAAATTGCTCATCAGCCCCATAATCACCTCTTTGCGCAGCAGATCCTCTTCATTTAGCAAAATGCCCCTGCAATACGGCAGCCTGCCCGTATCGATCGCGGCTTCATATGCATCCATATCTTTGAAATTTTGCGCGTAGTGGCGCGCGCCCTCGCCGATGCTAGTTAGCCCGATGCCGATCAGATCGGCGCCGCCCTTGGTCGTGTAGCCCTGGAAATTGCGGTGTAGCGAGCCGTTTTTAAGTGCAGTATGAAGCTCATCGGCGGGCTTTGAGTAGTGATCCATGCCGATCATCTCATATCCGTTCGCGCTCAAAAAATCGTGGGTAAATTTTAAAATTTCAAGCTTCACCTTCGGCTCGGGCAGTGTCGTCTCGTCAAATTTACGCATAGATTTTTTGATCCACGGCACATGCGCGTAGTTAAAGATCGCAAAGCGGTCCGGATCAAGCGAAAGCGCAAGCTCCAGCGTGCGCTTAAAGCTAGCTAGACTCTGATACGGAAGGCCGTAGATCAGATCCATATTTATCGATTTTATTCCCCTCTCGCGAGCCATAGCTACGACCTCTCTCGTGAGCTCGAAAGGCTGGATGCGGTGGATCTCCTTTTGCACGCGCTCGTCGAAATCCTGCACGCCGTAGCTGATGCGGTTAAAGCCGTTTGAGACGAGCACGCCTAGCTGCTCCGCGTTTAAAAACCGCGGATCGATCTCGCAGCTGATCTCGGCTTCGGGGCTGAAATTTTTAAAATATTTTTTGATATTTTTTATGTGGCGCGCGAGCTGTTCGGCGCTAAAATACGTAGGCGTACCGCCGCCGAAGTGCATCTGCACGACTTGCCGCGAGCCGTCCACGACGCCGCTTAAAATTTGCATTTCGCGCTCGATATAGTCCAAATACCGATCCATCTTGTCGCGCTTGCCCGTGTAGATTACGTTGCAGCCGCAAAAATAACAGGCGGAGCGACAAAACGGCATATGGAAGTAAAGCGACAGCGGAGTGGAGCTTTTCTGATTTTTTAGCTCGTTCAGATACCCGTCGTAGCTGAAGTTTTCGCTAAATTCCAAAGCGGTCGGATAGCTCGTGTAGCGGGGCCCAGGGCGCGAAAATTTCGCGTAAGCGTCGAAGTCTATGCTATTCACGGCCGCCCGCCTTAGTTTTGATAAGCTCTTCGATATCGATGAAAAGGTTCGGATGCAGGCTTTTTACGCGTGAGACGACGGCATCGACGTCTAAGCTTAATCTTTTTGCATTCGGATTTGCGCCCGTTAGCCTTCTGATCTCGTCCATACACACGATCCACGCGTCGCCGAAATCCACCGGCGTATGCTGCAAGATCGAGCGCTCAAGCTTGAGATTAAAATTTTCCTGCATCGCGTTTTTGGTCGCAGCGATGAGATTTGCAAGCGATTTTATCGAGATCATCGTGTGCACTTCGTTATTTTCGTCGATGCCGAACCACGGCTCCTCGTCGCTCCACGAGCCGCTTTTTAAAGTGAGTTTTTTCTCGTTGTCCTCGCCCTGCGAAATTTCAAAAACCGTCCTTTTCGAGCTATCCAGCTCAAAAAATTCGCTCGCTTTGTCGATCTTTTTTAGCGCTTTCTCTTTTTCTTCCATGCGTTCTCCTAAATTTACCTTCTTTGATCCAACCAGACCATAACGCCCTTTTGCGCGTGCAGGCGATTTTCCGCCTCTGCAAAAATTTCATCCGCGTGCGCTTCAAACACGGCCTCGCTCACCTCGTATCCGCGGTACGCCGGCAGGCAGTGTAAAAAGATCGCGCCGCTACCTGCTAGAGCCATTAAGCTTTCATCCACGCAAAAGCCCGCGAAATCGCGAATTCTTTGCTCTTTTTCGGCTTCTTGCCCCATCGAAACCCAAGTATCGGTCGTCACGACGTTTGCGCCCGCTACGGCTTCCCTTATATCGTTCGTTATTAAAATTTTAGCGCCCGAAATTTCGGCATTTTGCCGTGCCTGCGCCAGTATCTGCGGATCGGCCTCGTAGCCCACGGGCGTCGCTATTCGCAGCTCAAAGCCAAGCTTGCTGGCAAGCATGAGCCACGAATGCGTCATATTGTTGCCGTCGCCCACGTACGCGGCTTTTATCTTTGGAGTTTCAATACCGCGCTCCACGATCGTCATTAAATCCGCCATTAGCTGCACGGGATGAAATTTATCGCTTAGCCCGTTTATCACCGGCACGCGGCTAAATTCCGCAAGCTCTATTAACGTCTCGTGGCGATTTACGCGCGCCATGATTAGATCGCACATTCGCGAAATCACGCGCGCAGTATCTTTGACCGGCTCGCCTCGCCCGAGCTGTATGTCGCGACTGCTCAAAAACAACGCGTGTCCGCCAAGCTCGTTCATCCCTACGTCGAAGCTAACGCGCGTCCTGGTCGAACTTTTTTCAAATATCATCGCTAATTTTTGATCTTTTAAATATGGCTTGAAATTTCGCGCTTTAGCTTCTTTCTTTATCTCAAAGGCTAAATTTAAAATTTCGATTATCTCGTCTTTGCTAAAATCGTTTAACGTAAGAAAGTGCCTCATATCGCTCCTTTTTGGTTAAATTTTACACTGTTTTCGCTTACGTAACGTTTTATTCGGCTTTAAAATTTTAAATTTACGCTACGTGCCGCGAAGTAAATTTCAAAAACCAAGTCTCGCTGCTGCTGCGAAATTTTAAAATTCCAAAATTTTTAAAATTTTACCTGCGCGAATTTAAAATTTCCGCGATCTCTTTAGCGTGATAGGTGATGATCATATCCGCGCCGGCGCGCCTTATGCCTATCATCGTCTCCATCATCACGCGCTCATAATCGATCACGCCCGCTTTTTTACCCGCCTGCAAAAGCGCGTATTCGCCGCTTACGTTATACGCACAGATCGGCAGCAGCGTGCGCTCTCTAAGGTCTCTGATTAGATCCAGATACGCAAGCGCGGGCTTTATCATCAAGATGTCCGCTCCCTGCGCCTCGTCCTGCAGGCTTTCGTTGATCGCCTCAAATCTATTTGCAGGATCCATCTGGTAGCTGCTGCGATCGCCAAAACTAGGCGCTGATTCTGCCACGTCGCGAAACGGCCCGTAGTAGCCGCTGGCGAACTTGCTCGAATACGCCATAATCGGTAAATTTTCAAATCCGCTGCGATCGAGTGTCTCTCGCAAGGTAGCGATAATACCGTCCATCATGCCGCTTGGAGCGATCATATCCGCGCCCGCTTTGGCGTGGATGAGCGCTTGCTGCGCCGAAATTTCAAGCGTCGCGTCGTTATCCACCGTCTGATGCACATGATCGATGATGCCGCAGTGCCCGTGGTCGGTGTATTCGCAAAAGCACAGATCGGTGATTACTAATAAATTTGGAAATTTAGCCTTTATCGCGCGCAGCGAAGTCGCGATGATGCCGTCCTCGCTTAGTGCGTCCGAGCCGATACTGTCCTTTAGCGACGGAATTCCGAAAAGTAAAATTTTATCCAAACCGAGCGGCAAAAGAGCCTCGCACTCTTTTAAAATTTCATCCAAGCTCATCTGAAATACGCCGGGCATCGAGGCGATCTCCTTTTTGATACCGCTTCCTTCCACGACAAAAAGCGGATAGATCAGCGAGCGGGTTTGCAGATCGGTTTGTCGCACCAGATCCCTAAGCGCAGGGTTTATTCGTAGCCGTCTAAATCGTTTAAACATTATTTTTCCTTTTTTAGCTAGAATTGCGGGATTCATAATATCACAATTGGAGTAAATTTAAGCATGGATATAAAAATTTCAGAGGTCGCAAATCTCCCCTCCCGCTTCGGAAGCTTCCGCGTTCAGTCGTTCAAGCAAGGGAACAAAGAGCATTTGGCGATATTTAAGCAACCTTTGGAGGGCGTCGTAAACGTGCGGATCCACTCGGAGTGCCTTACCGGCGATGCGATCGGCAGCCTAAAGTGCGACTGCCGCGACCAACTCGAAGCGAGCCTAAAATATATCGAAGAACACGGCGGTATGGTGATCTATCTGCGTCAAGAGGGGCGAAATATCGGGCTTTTTAATAAAATCAATGCCTACGCGCTGCAAGATCAGGGCCTCGATACGATCGAAGCAAACCATCAACTCGGCTTCAAAGCGGACGAGCGCACCTACGAGATCGTGGATTTCATACTCGCTCATTTTGGAATTTCTCGTATAAATCTGCTTACGAACAACCCGCAAAAGCTGCACGATCTAAAAGTCGAAGTGGTCGCGCGCGTGCCGATAATCATCACGCCTAATAAATTTAACGAAAATTATCTACGCGTCAAAAAAGAGCAGATGGGGCATCTGCTGTGAAGCTTGCGCCCGGCGAGAGCTTTGGCGAGCAGGTCGCCAAATTTAAAGCCTGTCTGCAAAAATTTAACCGCGTCCATAGCCTCACGAATTACGACGATTTGGACGCGGTGGTGCGCGACAGCCTAAGCGGAGCGGAGTTCATACCGCGCTATCCGCGCATCGCATGCGACATCGGCTCGGGAGCGGGCTTTCCCGGGCTATTTTTGGCGCTCGCGCTGCCGCTGTGCGAGTGGCATCTGTTTGAACCAAATCAAAAAAAAGCGGCATTTCTAACCTACGCGAAGGTTAGCCTCGCTCTAGCTAACGTAAAAATCCACGCCGAGCGCGTGCAAGACGGCGCAAAGCTGCGCGCCGATCTTATAAGCTCTCGAGCGCTAATGAGTGCGCGAAGCTTAGTTGAAATTTGCCGCGGCTTTTACGACGAAAACACGACGTTTTTGCTCTACAAAGGCTCGGGCGCAGAGGCGGAAGCAGCAGAATTCCGCAAGGAATTTGCAAGCGCGCGCTGCGAAATTTTTAGCGGCGAAAACGCTTTGAAAAATAGAAAATTTTTAGTGATCAAAGGGGTGAAATAATGGGAAAAATTCTAGCCGTCGCCGTTATCGCGGCGCTCATATATTTTTTGATAGTGCCTAGATTTCGCGTAAAGAAAAAGGACGATGCGACCGAGCTTTTGGCGTGCGACGAGTGCGGGACGTACTTTAGCAGCGACGAGCTTGCTCTGCGTGACAAAAAGCGCCTTTGCAAATCCTGCGAAGCCAAACTAAGGGGCGGCAAATGATCATCCTAGGCCACGCGCTCGTGCCATACGAGCCGCTGTATCTCATCAAAAACGGCGACGAAGTTTTCAAATACGACAATCTGCTCTTTAAGTTTAACGACAGGCTCATCGCCGCAGCGCAAAAGGCGCAGAAAAAATTTAGCGTTATTACGAATGATATAAATGAAATTTTACTCGCAAACGGCGCAGGCGCGCGCTTTATCATCGTGGATAAAAAATCAGCCGCGCACGCGCAAAAGCTAGCAAACGATTATTTATTCGACGCCAAGATCGCGATGTTTATCGGCTCTGCGCGGGCGTTAAAAGGCCTAGCCGAGCTCGGAATCGATGCGGCGATCTTTAAAGACGCGATCGCAAACGCGCCCAAATCGCTACTTGCAAGCATCGGAGACAGCGTGGGCTCTAAATTTCACTTCGGATTTCCGAAAAAAGATGAAATTTTCGGCGGTGCGCAAAAGCTCGCGGATAAAATTTCAGCTCTGGATAAAAAGCTAAGCGCGCCCGCAGCCGGTAAAAACGACGATATCTGGAAAAAATAGCAAAATCCTAAACGAATTTATTCGCGGAGTGCAAAATTTCTATGACTCACACAAATTAAAATTTCGCGCAAAATTTTGCCCAGTCACGCAACTTGGAATTTCACGCGAGATTTCGCCCGCTTACGCGGATCGGAATTCTACGCGGAATTTTGCCCTCTTTCTTAAATTAGAATTCTGCGCGAAATCCCACGCGTCCTCTGCGAAATTCTCTCGCTTACTTAATTTAAAATTTTACCCGCTCGGATAGATTTAAATTTTACGTAGAATTTCGCCTGTCCTCGCGGCAAGAAATTTCAAATAGAATTTTATCCTCCAGCGCGATGCGAAATTTTACTAAATTTTCTACGCGCTATATAAAATCTACTTAAATTTTTACTCGCGCAATTAACGTAAATAAAATTCTGCCTCTGCCTACGCTTCATAGAATTTTGCGCAAAATTTACTCGCAGAGATGATATAAATTCCTAGCCATTATTTTAAAATTTACTCGCGTTTTAGCTGATTTTATGCGCGCGGTAAGGATTTTTTAAAGCTAAAATTTTATATAATTATGCGTTTCAAAAAGGCATATTTTGAGTACTAAATTCTTTCTAGCGATCCTTGCGATAGGCGTTATAATGGGGCTTTGCGCAGGGTTCTTAAACTTCGGCATCAACGAAATTGAAACTTTTGCTTTCGGGCATAATGATGAGGAATTTCACATTATCACGGAGCAAACCACTGCGCTTAGGCGCTTTCTTAGCGTCCTCGCAGCCGGCGCAATCGTAACTTTAATTAGAATTCTGCTAATAAGACTGAAACCTTTTTTAAACGTAGCTTCGATGATGGATGGGCGAAATCCGCCGTTTTGGCAAAATTTAATCCACTCGGTTTTGCAGCTAGTAGCCATCGCTCTGGGCGCACCGGTAGGCAGTGAGGCTGCTCCGCGCGAGCTAGGTGGCTTGTTTGCGGCTAAAATTTGCCGCGCCTTAAATATCGGCGGAGATGAGCTTCGGCTATTTGTCGCATGCGGTGCGGGAGCGGGACTGGGCGCTGCATATAACGTCCCGCTAGCGGGCGCGCTTTTTAGCCTAGAAATTTTACTCAAAAGCTTTGATACTCGAGCGATTTTATGCGCCTTTGCTACTAGTGCGGTGGCTACAGCTACAGCAGAATTCGGAGCTTCAAAAGAAATTTATTACGCAGTTTCAAACTTCGCCCCTACCCCACAGAATTTACTCGCAGCGGCTCTAATCGGGCTTGTCACGGGGGTTGCGGCGAAATATTTCCAAGACGGGGTGCGCTTGTGCGAAAAACGGCGCATAAAAAGCCTTAAAATCGCACTTACACTGCCGCTTGCGTTTTTACTTACCGCGGCGGTCAGCGCATACGTGCCTGAAATTTTAGGTAACGGGCGCTCCGCAGCGCAGTTTGCTTTTAACTCCGCGTCCTTCAGCCCCTATTTGCTTGCGATCTTGCTTTGCAAGGCATTTTGCATTTTGATGATCTTTCGCTGCGGCGGATATGGCGGCACGCTAACGCCAAGCTTCGCGCTGGGCGCAGTTTTGGGGCTATGCGTTGGATTTGCGATCGGCGAAATTCTACCTATTAGCCTAAGCGCAGCGGGGGTTTGCGGAGGGGCTGCATTTTTAGCGATCAATCTAAACGCGCCGCTTTGCGCCTTTGCCCTAAGCGCAGGATTTTGCGGGCTAAATCTCAACTCATATTCAGTCGTCGTTTTTAGCATCGTATGCGCCGTGATCGCTAGAAATTTACTGACGAAAAATTTAGCGTAGTCGCGACGCTGATAATTCATACGCTGCAAATCTGAATAGATGGGCGCGGCAATGATGGTCCAAGAACCTGCCGTCGCGCATAGAGTGAGCGCAGTAGGTCGCATCATTGGGCTAGGTCGGAGCCGTAAGGATATGCGCCTAAGCTGATCGTTGGTAAATTTAAGATAAAATTGCGCCACTTTAACCAAAGGAGAAAACAATGGGTTTACTTTCATTCGTAGCCGAAGCAGGCAAGAAACTACTAGGTCTAGGCGATGACGCCAAGCACGTAAAAGACGAGATCGCCACCAATCTCAGCTCTACGCCGGTAGAAGGGCTAGAGGTCGAGGTGCAGGGCGACACCGTCAAAATCAGCGGCAACGCCGATAAGGAAACTCTCGAAAAAGCAGCCCTCATCGCGGGCAACACAGCAGGCATTAAAAACGTGCAGATCGAGGGCATCAGAGAGGATAGCGCCGAGAACTACTACACCATCGTAAAGGGCGATAACCTATCTAAAATCGCGAAGAAATTCTACGGCGACGCGAATAAATACAAGATTATTTTCGACGCCAACCGCGAGGTTATTAAGGACGCAAACCTCATCTATCCGGGGCAGAAGATCAGAATTCCAAAAGCTTAAGCTCGCTTTTGAATACTGCGGCTTGATTTTGCAAGCCGCGGATTTTACTTTTGCGCGTACTGCGCTGCGTTTGCGCGAGCCGCGATTTTATAAATCTGCGCCGCAGCGAGATTTTGGCGAGCTATGTATTTTGCTAGCCGTGGATTTGCAGACTGTAAATTTTGCGAGCTGCAACTTTAAGGCTATGGTCTGCTTTTGCGAGATGGGTTTTGATTTTAAGTCGTAGCGCGGTTTTGCGAGACGCACTGCGGTGGATAGTGGATTATTTGCCGTATCGCCTGTGTGCCGATATATGCCTGCATACCGCTCTAACGGATTTACGATAGATTCCATCGCACCAGCCAAACATATCGCGCTTTGATTGAGATATAAAGATGCCTGAAAATTTTAAAATTTCACCTAGAGATTACGATAAAGAGCCGCTAGTCATAAACGGCTACGAAAAATTTTTTGCGATCGCTTGGTATTTAGTATTGTTATTTTCCGTCTTAACGATAGCTATAATAAAGGATTTTATGGAATGCGGATCTTTATGTTCACCAAAAGGCGTAGTTATGAATTTGGTAATGTTAGGAATTCTTATTGCGATATGCATCTTTAAGTTAATTCGCAGCAAGCAACAAATAAGATTCACGGATAGATATATAGAATTTATCGAAAACGGCGTCGTTAAGAGATTTTGCAAAGTAGAATTCGACGAACTGCGAAGGAGCTTTTCGATTGACGTATTTATTAGCTCAGAAATTTTACAGTATATCTGCAATTTATCTCTTACGATACTGGGACTCATAGCTCTAAAATGGGAGCTTTTAGAGATAATATTTTTTATCTATCTATGGGGATTTTTCTTAAATTTTATATTTTATCTATCGGTGAATAAAAACCTCAAAGGCTTTAGAGCTCTGCCATTTATAAGGGTCGCTGAACCTACGACCAACCCAGGATATCACAATATTTTACCAAGATATTATCTTATCTATATCTACAACGATAAAATTTACAACGATATCAAAGAGTATTTTTTGCAGAAAAATATAGATATCGACTACATCAAGAAGAATTATCTGTTTGCCTAAAACCATAAAACCGCAAGTATAAGCCCAAATAATCGACACTCGGTTTGCGTAAAAATCTATAAAATTTTATCTAATCAACTGCGTTTGTCTAAATCCAAATCCTCACATTCAGTTTTAAAATTTTAACGATACTCAAAAAGTTTAAAATTTCGCTCTTTATCTCGCTTGCGGGATCGCGGCGCAGCACGCTTTCATAGACGCTAGGCTCGAAATTATCGCGCCCGGTGTGCACGAAAATATGGATCCGCCGCTCTCTGATGCTCGCCCAGATCTGCGCCCCGAGCGCGTCGCCCACCGCCAAAAATCGCTCCATAAATGCAGGCGTCAGCACGTACATCGCGTTTTGCGGCTCATCGCTAAGCACCTTGTAGCGCGCGGCAAACTCCACGTTATCCATCGCAACGGGCTTTAGGCCTACGTGCTGTTTGTTTTGTATCTCGCGCGGATAGATGAAAACGGGCGCGATGATGCGTTTGTTAAATTCCGCTACGAAAAACGCCCCCACGAGCTCGTGCTGTAAATTTTGATGGAAAAAGCTCACGTCGCTAAACTCGAAGCTCACTCCCTGCCACGCGCCGCCCACGCGGTCGTTGCCGTGCAGATTTTCGATAAACTCGAACAGATCGCTCTGCACCACGCGCCAAAACGGCACGCTGCCGTAGGAGACGTATTCGTAGCCGAGCTCGCGCACGAAAGGCGCCAGATAGTGCTGCTTGTAGCTTTGGCGGTACCGCCCGGTAAAGATATCTTGCGCGCTTTTTACGCCGAGCGCGTAAAGCCGCGCCGCTAACCACACCGCAAGCGCGAGCGCAGCCAAGCTTATCAACGCCTGCGGCAAGGCTGCGGAGTATTTGAAGATCAAAAACGAAATCGCGACCGAGCCGAACTTTAAGATATTTTCCGTGCCGATGAGATCCTTTTGCCAGCCGTTTAAGTGCACCTCTTTAAGGCTTACGGCGAGCGAGGCGACCGCCAGCAGCATAAGCATCATCGTGCTAAAGCTCTGCGCGCCCTGCCTATCTGCAAAATACGCGATAGCGCCGAACACCGCAAACAAGACGATCGTGCTTACGACGATGATGAACTTTAGCTGTTCCACGTGCTTTTTCGCGTCCAGCCTCAGGCGCTCCAAATCGTAAATAGTCAAAATTTCACCCTTCTTTCAATTTGCTCGCAATTTTAGCAAAATTCTAGGAATTTTGGAATTTCAAAGCTTGCTCGTCCGCACATAAGGCGAATTTTTTATATGAATTTTACACAGCACCCTAAATTTAAGGATAAATTCAAAGCTCTAAGCTTAAAATTCCGTCCTAGCGGGGGCGGTGCGCAGAAGCGGAATTTCAAATAAAAGCGGCGCCAAATTTCGGCACGCGGAAGTTAAATTACAAGGCATAAATTTGCTACGTAGAATTTTCAAGGCTCGATTCAAAGCGTTATTGGCGCGAGGCTTAAGATCGGTATAAACTTGCTACGTAAAATTTAAAAGCGGGATTTCCTAGCTAAATTTTTTAAAAGCAAATTTCAGTAAAATTTCACGAGGCAGAATTTCAAATTAAAATTTTGCAAATTAAATTCCGCAAAGTAAAGTTTTAAAGCGAAATCTTGCGCTAAAAATGTCGTCATTCGCAAATCAAATCATGGAGCAAAAATGAGATATATTTTCGGGCCCGTCGCCTCGCGTAGGTTCGGGCGCAGCCTCGGCATCGATCTGAGCCCGCAGCGCAAGCAGTGCAACTTCAACTGCGTATATTGCGAGCTGGGCGCGGGCAAGCCGGTAAGCGCGATGAGCGGGCCCTGTGAGATCGGCCCGGTCATCGCCGAGCTGAAAACTGCGCTGGCGATGCATCATAACATAGACGTCATCACGATCACGGCAAACGGCGAGCCTACGCTGCATCCGCGCTTTGCAGAGCTCGTGGACGCGCTAAAGGCGCTGAACCTACCGCAGAAGCTGCTTGTGCTCTCAAACGGCTCGCTCGTGCGCGAAAACAGCGCGGCACTAATGAAGCTTGATATTTGCAAATTTTCGCTAGATAGCGCGCTTGCAAAAAGCTTTCGCAAGGTGGACGGCCCGCACGCAGGTATTAACGCCGAGAATATCATAAGCGCGATCGCGGATTTTGCGCACGAGTTTCGCGGCGAGCTTGATATCGAAATCCTAGTCGTGCGCGGGCTAAATGACACACAAGAGGACTTTGCGGCGCTGAATGCGGCTTTAGCTCGCATCAACCCGCACCGCGTAGATCTTGGCACTATAGATCGTCCGCCTGCATACCGCGTGCAGGGTGTGAGCGAGGCACAGCTGCGCTATCTGGCTACTTTCATCGAAAATCAAAACGTAAATATAATCGCCGCACCCAAATACGCAAGCGAGCGACTGAGCTTTAGCGAGGATGAGATATTGCATACTTTGGTACGTCGTCCGCAGCGCACGAGCGACGTGGAGGCGATGTTTGACGAAGCGAGCGCGCAGCTTTTAAAGCGTCTTGTGGGTGCGGGTAAGGTTGTTTTTAAGGACGGCTACTATAAAATCGCCAAGAAATAGCGGCGGAATTACGAGGTAGAATTTCGTTTCGTAATTTAATAACAAAATTTTATCGAGATTTCGCAGGTTGAATTTTGCGTCCAAATTTTTAATAGGTGAAATTTTACGTAAATAACCCGCGATGATGTTATGAAATAATAGGGCGCGTAATCCAGATTTAAAATTCTGCAAAGAATAAATTTAATCGACGAAAATTCTAATGGCAAAAATGCGGGCGCAAATGCTTCGGCTACAGAAAATTCCAATATCAAAAAATATAATTTTAGAAATTCCGCCTCGCAAAGCTCTGGCGGCGAAGATCAGAGTGCCGAAAATTCTAACAGCGAAAATCAAGGTGCCAAAAATTCGGGTGCGTAAAATTCCGGTGCATAAAATTTAGCTCGCATGATAAAAAATAAAGCTGCGTTAAAATTTAAAAATTTCACTGCCCACCCGCGCTTTTTTTGGGTTCGCTTGCAGTTTGCGCGAGCAGGTGCGGCTCTTTGCTGCGCATGTCCCGCCGAAGCTATTTGCCTCGAAAGATCAAGCATCGTCGCAAAACCGAGCGAAGTGGGTAAAAATTTAAAAAGCCGAAATTTTAAAATCATGCAGGCTTGCTTTGCCGCGTAAATTTCGGAGTCGCTTTTGCACGTTTAAATTTTAAAATCGCACGGAGATAAATTTAGTCCGCAGCGAGCGTTATTCTGTGATTTTGGTGGGCTCGCCGAATAGCCTATTCATCTCGGAGATCAAAATTTCCTTGCCGTCCTGCGCGCCGTTTGCGAGCTCGGCAAGACCTGCCTTGGCGGCGCGCACGCTCTTACTTGTATCGCGAGGCTTTGCGGCGTAGTTTTGCGGATCGGTGGATCTTAACAGATCATCCTTCTCTCCGTCGTCATCTCCTGCAGAAATTTCGGAATTTTGCAGCTTGGAATTTGAAGTGGAATTTCGCTGCTCAGAATTTTGCGTCGTAGAATTTTCCGAATTTTGCCGCTCGGAATTTCTTGCCGCATCCATTTGCAACTTTGCGGCTTGCGCCTCATTTGCGGCAGAATTTATTTGCGACGCACAGCTCTGCTCGCTCGCTTGCGCGCCGGTTAAATTCCTATGATCTTGCTCGCCTACTTGCGTAGATTCGGGATTTTCTTGCACGCTACTAGAGGTGGGGCTTTCAGTAAAATTTTGTGCCGCGGAATTTACAGGGCTTTGCGAGGTCGAATTTCTCGGGCGTGTAGTATCGGCGCCGGATTCGGAATCCGCGCCTTGCGTATAATTCGTGCTTTGCGTAGCGGTTGCGCCGCGTGTGGAATTTCGATCGCGTTCGCTCTGGGTGGGATCATCGCCGTTTTGCGGCGCGCTTTGCTCGATTTTGATTTTTGCGTTCTCGCCGAAAAGCGATTTTAGTACGCTATTTACCGCTCGCGAGCCCTTGCGTAGGTACTCTCTGTCCTGTCCCTGCGCGCGCGAGAGCAGATGCAGCGTGCCGCGCTCGAACTTTAAAAATTCTATGCATTTGCTAAATTTCTCGCCCAGATCGTAATCGCGGTCGTAAATTTTGGCTAAAAAATTCTCGTAAATTTCATTTTGAGCGCCCGTTTTGATGGCGGAACTTACGCCGTTCCGCGCCGTCTTGGTGCCTGCGGCGACGGCTGCATCTTGCTGTGCGGCGCCGCTTTTGGCGTCGTTTCGCGCCGCAAGGCTTCGCTCACTTTCTGCGGTATCAGGTGTATCGCTGCGCTTGCTTGCATCGCTAGATGTGCCGTTTAATTTATCGGCAGCCACACTGCCCGCCGCCGTATTTGAATCGCCGCCATGCGCTTTCGCCGCGCCGCTCGGCGTGAGAACGCGGTCCGTGCCTTGCTCGGCGCCTTGATTAAAATTTGGCGTGGAGTTTGCGCTCGCCCTAGAGTCTATGCCCGCTCGAGAGCCCACCGCAAAGCTTGGGCTTGATCTAAAATTTCCGTCGCCGGAGAAATTTGGTTCAGCCGAAAAGCGATCGTTCGCAAAAGAGCCCATCGCGCCAGTGCCTTGATCCAGCGATCTTCCGATCTCGATCAGCTCGTCGATCTCGCGCAGATTGACCGCCTCCATCATCATAAAAATCATCATAGAAATTGCGTAGGTGTTGTCCGGGCTGATGGCGAGCATGCTCTTAGCGCCCGCTAAAATGCGGAAAAACCGCTCGTACATCAGCAGGCTAAATTTCGCGTCTCGGCGCAGGAATTTATCCTTTAAATTTGCGATCATCTCGTCGATTATTGTCTCGGCGTTGTAGTTTTCGACCTCTTTAATGATCTCGATCGCGCCCGCGCGGTCCTGGCGTAGCACGACGTCTAAAATTTCGCCGATTTTAGCGGGATCGAGCAAGCCCAGCATATCGGCGATCGCGCGCTGTGTGATGCCTTCGCGGCTAAAGATAATCGCCTGATCGAGAAGCGTGAGTGTATCTCGTAGCGAGCCCGAGCCGCTGCGCGCCAAAATTTCAAGCGCGCCCTCTTCGTAAGCGATGTTTTCGGTTTTTAAAATTTGCGCCAGGTGCGCTACGACGGCGCTTTTGGCGATTGGTTTAAAGCGAAAGTGCTGCGTGCGCGATAGCACCGTGACGGGAAGCTTGAGCGGATCGGTAGTCGCAAGGATAAATTTTACGTAATTAGGCGGCTCCTCAAGTGTCTTTAAAAGCGCGTTGGAGGCCTCTTTGGTGAGCATATGCACCTCGTCGATGATGAAAATTTTAAAGCGCGCGCTTGCGGGATGATACTTCGTCTGCTCGATAAGCTCGCGGATATCGTCGATCTTGCGGTGGCTGGCGGCGTCCATCTCGATAATGTCGATGTGGCGCCCCTCGTTTGCCATTACGCAGTTATCGCAGACCTCGCACGGCTTGCCGGTAGGGCCTTTATCGCATAAAAGCGCTTTGGCAAAAATCCTAGCCGTCGAGGTTTTGCCGCTGCCGCGAAGTCCGCTGAAAAGATATGCGTGGCTCAGCCTGCCCGAATCCAGCGCGTGCGCAAGGCTTTTGGCGACGGCGTCTTGACCGATGAGCTGCTCGAAGCTTTTGGGTCTGTATTTTAAAGCGAGTGTTTGCAAAATTTCTCCTTTGATCTTACAATGATACAAAAAAATCTATAAATTTTAAATTTAGTGCTAAAATGCACCCGAATTTCAGAAAAAAGGATCGAAATGAAAAAATTTTTACTCGGCGTCTTTGCGCTATTTTTTGTCGCTTGCTCGCAAACCAGCAGCGTCATTAGCCTAAATCCGTATCTTTCTAAGGCCGATCAGACCGTAAGCGGCAAGTCGGTAAATATCAACGCGATCAACGATCAGCGCGAAAATCAGATGGTAATCGCCGTTATAAACGACAACGACGGCAAATTGGTCGATGAAGTGCTTTTAAAAAACAATCTCTCGGCGTGGTTCGACAAGGCTTTGCGCGCGGAGCTTGAGGCTCGCGGCGTAAGGATCGATCCGGCAAGCCCGAATATCGTAACCGTAAATATTAGAAGCATCTCGGCAGCGATCAACGGCTACTCGAAGGAAAATATGAGCGCAAGAGGCGAGATCGCGATTTCTATCGTGCAGGGCAACAAAACTACGACCAAGCGCGTTTCACAGGATCAGAGCCAATTTACCGCGCTTCGCACGGCTAGATCGCTTAATCCTTTCGTGCAAAGCTTGCTTGGCGACATCGTCAAAAAATCCGCCGATCAAATCATCTTGACGCTTTAGATGCGCTGCGTAAATTGCGGCGCGTTTAGCCTGCGCATGATCTGCGCCGCCTGCGCCGCAAATTTAGCCGAATGCCGCCTAAGTATGCGGCAGGTGGAGGGCTTTAGCGTGTTTTACTACTACGGCTACTCCGAAATTCGCGAGCTTATACTTTCTAAACATCATGAATACGGCGCTGCGGTGCTTGCGCGCATAGCTTCTTTAAGCCTAGCGAAATTCCCGCTTCATCTGCAGCGCGAAATTTCTGTAAATCCGCAAAACTACGAAACGTTTAAAACGGACGGAATTTTTAAATTTAACGCCGTGCCGCTTGATGATGACATACGCAGTGGCTATTCGCACACGGCGATCTTAGCCCGCGCGCTAAAAAGCAAGCTAATTGAGCCAAAATTTCACTGCCTGCGTGCGCAAAACCGCGTCAAATACACCGGACAGAGTTTGGAATTTCGCCTAAAACACAAGCGAAATTTTAAAATTTTAACCCCGCCGCAATTTCCCGTAATCCTAGTAGACGACATCATCACCTCGGGCCTTAGCATGCTGCAAGCGCGCGAGAGCTTGATCGATGGCGGCTTTATGCCCGTGTGCGGCTTGGTTTTAGCTAATGCAAAAGAATAATTCGCTATAATCGCGCTTTAAAATTTAAAAGGATATTTATGCAATCAAATATGTTTGAAAATCAGGAGATTATCGATATAGACGTCGAGGAATCGATCAAGACGAGTTATCTTGATTACTCGATGAGCGTTATCATCGGTCGTGCGCTGCCGGATGCCAGAGACGGCCTAAAGCCGGTGCATAGGCGAATTTTATATGCGATGAACGATCTTGGCGTGGGCTCTCGCCAGCCTTACAAAAAATCCGCTCGTATCGTAGGCGACGTCATCGGTAAATACCATCCGCACGGCGATACCGCCGTTTATGATGCGCTCGTGCGAATGGCGCAGAGCTTTTCGATGAGAATTCCTTCCGTGGACGGGCAGGGCAACTTCGGATCGATCGACGGCGACGGAGCGGCGGCGATGAGGTACACCGAAGCGCGTATGACGCCGCTAGCCGAGGAGCTGCTAAAAGACCTAGATAAAGAGACAGTCGATTTCGTGCCGAACTACGACGAGAGCCTAAGCGAGCCCGATGTTTTGCCGACGCGCGTGCCGAATTTGCTGCTTAACGGCTCGAGCGGAATCGCCGTGGGAATGGCGACGAATATCCCGCCGCATAGCCTAGATGAGCTCGTGGGCGGTCTTTTGATACTGCTTGAGAATAAAAACGCAAGCTTAGAGGAGATCATGGGCGAGATCAAGGGTCCCGATTTTCCGACCGGCGGCATTATCTATGGCAAAAAGGGGATCATCGAGGCGTATAAAACGGGCAGAGGGCGCGTTAAAATTCGCGCTAAAACCCATATCGAAAAAAAATCAAATAAAGACGTCATCGTAATCGACGAGCTGCCGTATCAGACCAATAAGGCGCGCTTGATCGAGCAGATCGCAGATCTCGTAAAAGAAAAGCAGATCGAAGGCATCTCCGAGGTGCGTGACGAGAGCGATCGCGACGGAATTCGCGTAGTAATCGAGCTTAAACGCGACGCGATGAGCGAGATCGTGCTGAATAATCTATTTAAGCAAACTACGATGGAGGCGACCTTCGGCGTGATAATGCTCGCAATCGACGGCAAGGAGCCGAAGATTTTCACGCTGATAGAGCTTTTGAAGCTGTTTTTGAACCACAGAAAAACCGTCATCATCCGCCGCACAATTTTTGAGCTTCAAAAAGCCCGTGCTAGAGCGCACATCTTAGAGGGCTTAAAGATCGCGCTAGATAATATCGACGAAGTGATCGACGTAATTAGAAACTCTGCCGATACCAACGTCGCGCGCGAAAATTTAATGAGCAGATTCGGCCTTAGCGAAGCACAATCGGGCGCGATTTTGGATATGAGGCTAAGCCGTTTAACGGGGCTTGAGCGCGAAAAGATCGAGGAGGAGCTAAAAGAAATTTTAGCCGAGATAAAGCGGCTTGACGCTATCCTAAAAAGCGAGGAGCTAATCGAGGGCATCATCAAAGATGAGCTTTTGGAGATCAAGGATAAATTTAAATGTCCGCGCATCACCGAAATCGTCGATGACTACGAGGATATCGACATCGAAGATCTTATCGCGAATGAAAATATGGTCGTTACGATCACTCACCGCGGCTACATCAAGCGCGTGCCTAGCAAGACTTACGAGAAGCAAAAGCGCGGTGGCAAGGGGCGCGTGGCGGTCACGACATACGACGATGACTTCATCGAGAGCTTTTTTACGTCCAATACCCACGACACGCTTATGTTTATCACCGACCGCGGGCAGCTCTACTGGCTTAAGGTCTATAAAATTCCGGAGGGCTCGCGCACCGCAAAGGGCAAGGCGGTCGTAAATTTAATCCAGCTCGGCGCGGACGAAAAGATCATGGCGATCATCCCTACGACCGATTTTGATCCGAGCAAGTCGCTCGTATTTTTCACTCGCAACGGCATCGTAAAACGTACGAATTTAAGCGAGTTTAAAAACATCCGATCGCTTGGCATCCGCGCTATCAGCCTAGATGAGGACGATACGCTAGTAACCGCTCTCATCGCTCCAAACAGCGCCGAGGAGATGCAAGACTACAAAGGAGGCGCTCTAAGCGGCGACGATCTGGACGGCGGCGAGGCCGAGGAAGTTTTAGAGCAGACCGAGCAGGATATTTTGGAGGGAAGCGAGGATGAAATTTCAGATGAAATTTCGCAAGACGAGGGCGCTCAAGACGGCGAGCCGCAAAGCGCTAACGAAAATATGCTCTTCATCGCTACGAAAAAGGGAATGTGCCTTAAATTTAATCTAAATAAAATTCGCCAGATGGGGCGCATAGCTCGCGGCGTAAAGGGGATTAAATTTAAAGAAAAAGGCGACGAGGTCATCGGCGCCGCGTTCATTTTAAACGACATGCAAGAAATTTTAAGCGTGAGCCAAAAGGGTATCGGCAAGCGCACGACCGCGAGCGAGTATCGTCTCACAAATCGCGGCGGCAAGGGCGTCATCTGCATGAAGCTCACCAACCGCACGGGCGAGCTCATCGGCGTTGTGATGGTCGATGAGGAGATGGATCTTATGGCGCTTACTACGAGTGGCAAGATGATCCGCGTTGATATGCAAAGCATCCGCAAAGCGGGCCGCAACACCAGCGGCGTCATCGTCGTAAATGTCGAGGGCGACGACGTCGTGAGCATTGCGACCTGCCCGAAAGCCGAGGAGGGCGACGAGGGCGAAGCGGACGAGCTTGCGCAGGATGAAAATTTATTAAATTCAAATTTAGATAGCAAAGATTCGCAGAGCGACGGCTCTAGCGATGAAATTTTAAAAGGAGGAGAGGATGAGTAGTTACAATATCGCCATCGTAGGCGCTACCGGCGCCGTAGGCGAGGAGATTTTGCGCGTCTTAGACGAGATGAACTTCCCCGTGAAGGACATACTGCCGCTTGCGAGCGCAAAGAGCGCGGGCGAGAAGGTGGAATTCCGCGGCAAAGAATACGTCGTGAGGGAGCTAACGGACAGTACCTTCGATGAAAACGAGATCGACATCGCGTTTTTTAGCGCGGGCGGCTCCATTTCGGCGCATTACGTGCCTTTTGCTGCGGCAAGCGGCGCGGTGGTGATCGACAACACTAGTCACTTTCGCATGCAAGAAAATGTCCCGCTCGTAGTGCCCGAGTGTAATCCTCAGGATATAAAGCTGTGGAAAGAGACGGGCATCATCGCTAATCCGAACTGCTCTACCATCCAGATGGTTCAAATTTTAAAGCCGCTTGACGATGCATTTGAAATAGAGCGCGTGGACGTAAGTACCTATCAAGCCGCCAGCGGCGCAGGCAAAGAGGGCATGGAGGAGCTTGTGTTTCAGCTGCAGAAATTTTTTGAATTTAAGCTTGACGAGTGCAAACCTAAAGTTTTCGCGCATCAGATCGCGATGAATGTCATCCCACACATCGACGTCTTTTTGGACAACGACTACACCAAAGAAGAGATGAAGATGGTGAACGAAACGCAGAAAATTTTGCATAAAAACTTCGCCGTTTCGGCTACCTGCGTGCGCGTGCCGGTGCTACGCAGCCACAGCGAGGCGATCACGATAAAATTTAAAAAGGATTTTGAGATTGGTCGCGTGCGCGAAATTTTAAGAAACGCGCCTAGTATCGTGCTTGTAGACGATCCGAGCAAAAACGAATACCCGATGCCGCTGCTTTCGAGCGACACGAACGAAACCTACGTCGGCAGGCTCCGCAGGGACAATTTCGACGATAAAATTCTGCATCTTTGGTGCAGCGCCGATCAGATCCGCGTAGGAGCGGCGACAAACGCCGTGCGCATCGCGCTTCGCTGGATCGATATGCAGCAAGACAAGTAGGATAAATTTAGCATAGTTGCCGAGCCTTTGCGCGCGGATGCTGTCGCGTGCGCGGTTTCGGCGCCGAGGCCGCGCGAATAAATTTGCAAATCAACTTAGTTAAAATTTAACGCCGCGAGCTGAAATTTTGCGCCTTTAACCTGGCGCAAAATTTTAAAGACTCAAACGGGCGCGCTTAAAAGAGATAAATTTACGCGATTGCAAACGAGCGTAAATTTAAACGAACACTTCGGCATAGAGTGGCTTTTAAATTTATATATCCGCTTGCGGAGCGGCTAATCCCGAATTAAAATTTAAGGAAGAAATGAAAGCTATATTTGAAAAATTTTTGCTTTGTAGTAAATCTCTAACGCTTCTGCCTGTTATTTTTTGTGTTGCGGCTAGTGCGACGATATTTGTGATGGCAAGTTATGAAATAGGCTCGGCGCTTTATAAAATCGTGGAATTTTTTCTAACGGCGCAGAGCAAGCGAGCGCTTTACGTCGATATTTTAAGCGAGATAATAACGGCGATCGATCTGTATCTGGTCGCCATCGTGCTGCTAATCTTCATATTTGGAATTTATGAGCTGTTTATCGACGAGTTTGTGGATCTAAATTTACAAGTTTTAAAGATCGCCTCGCTGGATGAGCTAAAATATAAACTCGGCAGCGTCATCATAATGGTGCTGGTAGTGGATTTTTTCAAGCGAATTTTGCACACCGACTTTACTACCCCTTTGGATATGCTTTTGCTCGCAGGGGCTATCTTTGCGGTTTGTTTGGCTTTGTATATTTTGAGTAAATTTAAAGGATAAAAATGGTTTTCATCGACGCATGCTTCGGCAAAGAGACCCCATACACGCCCATTTGGATGATGCGCCAGGCGGGGCGCTACCTGCCGCAATACATGGCGGTGCGCGAGAGGGCGGGCGATTTTTTGAGCCTGTGCCGCGACTACCGCGCTGCTAGCGAGGTAACGATCCAGCCCGTGGAGATTTTGGGCGTCGATGCGGCGATACTTTTTAGCGATATTTTGGTCGTGCCGATGCAGATGGGTATGGATCTGCGCTTCGAAGCGGGCGAGGGGCCGCGCTTTAGAGGTCCGATCCGCTCCCAGGGCGATCTGGCGCGCCTTGATCCGCAAAAGGCCGCGGCGGAGCTTGGATACGTTTATGATACGATCTCGCTTACTCGCTCACGCCTTGCCGCGGATAAAGCTCTCATCGGCTTTTGCGGCGCGCCGTGGACGATCGCTACCTATATGATCGAGGGCGGCAGCAGTAAAAATTACGCCGTTTGCAAAAGGATGCTCTACGAAAATCCGCAGCTTCTGCATGAAATTTTGCGCCTCGTTACGGAAGCGACGAAGCTTTATCTGGCGCGCCAGATCGGCTCGGGCGTCGATGCGGTGCAGATCTTCGACAGCTGGGCGGGCGCGCTGGAGCCGAGCGCATACGAGGAGTTCGGCTGGCGATACATCTTAGAGATCACGGAATTTTTAAAGGCGAAATTCCCGCATATCCCACTCATCGTCTTTGCCAAGGGCACGGGCGCGCAGATCTCGCAGCTGAGCCGTATCGCGGCGTATCGCGGCGCAGCGAGCTTTGACGTATGGGGTGTGGATTGGAGCACTCCGATCGGGCTTGCGCGCGAGCAGCTCGGGGGTAAATTTGCGCTTCAGGGCAACCTGGAGCCGATGCGGCTATACGATCGCGGCGCGATAGAATCGGGCGTGCGCGAGATTTTAGCGGCGATGAAGGGTACGGCGCATATATTTAATCTAGGCCATGGAATTTTGCCCGACGTAAGCGTGCAAAACGCCAAATATCTGGTGGATCTGGTACACGAGCTAAGCGCGCGCTAAAACCTTATTTTGCGATAGCCTGTTTGCGGCGCGTCGCTGTAAATTTTATGGAGCCGTAATTTAAAATTTCGCTCGCTCGGGTCGCTTGCTTTGCTTCCGCGCGATCTTTCCGCTGTCCATAAATTTTTAAATTTTGCACCGTTTTCATGCCGCTAAAACAGCTCGCGGAACGCAAAACTCTAAATTTTAAAATTTTGCGCCGTTTTGGCGCGGCAGTATCGCAAATTTTAAAATTTAGCCGCAGTTTGAAATTTTATGCCGAGCGGGGCTTAAAATTTTACGCGCTGTGTATGCGGTGGCGTAAAAATATCGCGTCTTGCGAGTTTAAATTTAACTCGCGCTTTAAATTTATAGCTCGCACGCCCTAAATTTAAGGATAAATTTAAAGCTCTAAGTTTAAAATTTTACCGTAGCGGGGCGGAGCGTGGAAGTGGAATTTCACATAAAAGCGGCGCCGAATTTCAGCGCGCGGAAGCAAAATTTAAAGCGCAATTCAAAGCAAAATTCTGTGCGCGAGCAAATTCCCGCAAATCAAATCATGGAGCAAAAATGAGATATATTTTCGGGCCCGTCGCCTCGCGTAGGTTCGGGCGCAGCCTCGGCATCGACCTGAGCCCGCAGCGCAAGCAGTGCAACTTCAACTGCGTCTATTGCGAGCTGGGCGCGGGCAAGCCGGTAAGCGCAATGAGCGAGCCCTGTGAGATCGGCCCGGTCATCGCCGAGCTGAAAACCGCGCTGCAAAACCACGCGGGCATTGACGTCATCACGATCACGGCAAACGGCGAGCCTACGCTACATCCGCGCTTTGCAGAGCTCGTGGGCGCGCTAAAGGCGCTGAACCTGCCGCAGAAGCTGCTTGTGCTCTCAAACGGCTCGCTCGTGCGCGAAAACAGCGCTACTTTAATGAAACTTGATATCTGCAAATTTTCACTAGATAGCGCGCTTGCGAAAAGCTTTCGCAAGGTGGACGGCCCGCACGCAGGCATTAGCGCCGAGGATATCGTAAGCGCGATCGCAGATTTCGCGCGCAAGTTTCGCGGCGAGCTTGATATCGAAATCCTAGTCGTGCGCGGGCTAAATGACACACAAGAGGACTTTGCGGCGCTGAATGCGGCTTTAGCTCGCATCAACCCGCACCGCGTAGATCTTGGCACTATAGATCGTCCGCCTGCATACCGCGTGCAGGGTGTGAGCGAGGCACAGCTGCGCTATCTGGCTACTTTCATCGAAAATCAAAACGTAAATATAATCGCCGCACCCAAATACGCAAGCGAGCGACTGAGCTTTAGCGAGGATGAGATATTGCATACTTTGGTACGTCGTCCGCAGCGCACGAGCGACGTGGAGGCGATGTTTGACGAAGCGAGCGCGCAGCTTTTAAAGCGTCTTGTGGGTGCGGGCAAAGTCGTTTTTAAAGACGGTTTTTACGAGATCGCGAAAGGCTAGGGCGTTAAATTTTAAAAGCTCTTTTGCGGTGCAGCGCAGCAAAAAGCGGTTTGCATTTTGGCGTCGTTGCAAGCGGTGCCCGCCGCATGCGAGCTAGAGAGGCGGCGCAAAGACAGCGCGTTTAAATTTAATGCCGAAGCTGCGTTGCCATAGATAGAGCGCTTGTCGCACGCGAGCTAAAGGTAGCGCAATGCTAGCTAGCGTTAAATTTAGCGCCGAGTTGCGTCGCCGCAAAGATACCGGCGCATCAGGTTTAGGAAACGATGCTGCCGCCGTGCGGTGATCTTTAATAGGCTAAACGGTGCTTAAAAGCGCCATTAAATTATGAAATTTATGCACACGGCGCAAAAATACAGACCCCAAGCGGCGCTTTTTGTGTGTCAGCGGATTATTGAAGTAAGTCGAATAATAGGATAGCAAAAGCGGGCTTGGGCTCCGCGAGAGATCGCGAAGCGCGCCTTAAATTTAGCCTGCTTGCCGCGCTTGCTTGGGTTTTTGCGTTTATTTTGGCGAATTTTAATCGCCTGCATGCCGAATACGCGCTCATTACGCGATACCTGCGTGCTCAAATATCTGCGATCGGAAGTGCATAAACGCCGTGAAATTTTATCGCATACTTCGGTTTTTATTTTAGCCTGCAGAATTTGATTGCGCCGAAATTTTAGCGCAGATCGCGCTAAAGGCTTCAACATAAATCGTCGCGGCCGATAAAATTCAATTCGCGCCGTATTGCCGTGATAAAATTCTATGGAATTTTTTGAATGCTAGCCGCAAAATTTCAAGCCGTTGCGCGCTTTGCGGCGATGCCGAAATTCTGCCGCGATATAATTTCGCAGCGAAATTTTACGCTGCTCGGATATATTTGCTAGAGAGAGCTTTAGACGATAAAATTTTACGGCGAAACTGCGGGCAAAATTCTAAATTCCAAAGTAAAATTTTGCCCGTTAAACCTACTGCGCGACTATTTCGTCGATCCAGCTAAAAAGCTCATCCAGATCGTAATCGCCGGCGTGTCCTTGTCCCCAAGGC
This sequence comes from Campylobacter sp., assembly GCF_019423325.1. Classification (NCBI taxonomy): domain Bacteria; kingdom Pseudomonadati; phylum Campylobacterota; class Epsilonproteobacteria; order Campylobacterales; family Campylobacteraceae; genus Campylobacter; species Campylobacter sp. The sequence goes on from NZ_JAHZBQ010000003.1 coordinate 78,713, forward strand.
ACTGCAAAATCGACGTTTTTGCCCGCGTTTTGCAAGCTAAGAGCCAAAATAGCGGGGATCGCAAGCGCCGTATCGCGATCGCTCGCGCCGTGGCGGATGCGGTAATGCTTCGCGCCGTTTTCGTTGCGCACGAAGCTCATCGCATCCATCATCTCCACGAGCTGGACATCTGCGATTAGCACCCCTTTGGCGGGGTCATTCATCGCACTAAAATCCGTAAAATGCGCCGCGTTAAATTTAGCGCCGCCGAACAGCTCGTTTTCGGGATTTTCAAGCGCGAAGCCGTCGAATGCGGGCGGGGTCTTGGTGCGCGGCTTGGAGGTCGCGTAGCCCCAAAAGAGCATATGCGATTGCGACGCGTCGTCCTTGATCTTTGCAGCGAGGTATAGGGGCGCCTTTGCGCGCGGATTTTTCGCCGCAAAATTAGCAAACGAGGCCGATATGAGCGCGTTTATGTAATCTTTGAAGCTGCCGTCGCCGTTTTTATCCAGGCTTAGCGCGCGACCGCCCCCATCCTTTAAGCTTAGCGAGTTCAGATAGGCGGGGAATTGCGCCTTTAGCTCGTCTGAAATTTTAATCTGCGCTGCGCTTAGTTTGCCGCTTAGCATCTTGCGCGCGAGCTTTGCGGCGCTTTGATCCGCGCCTTTTTTGGAATTTTTTTCAGCGCCGCTAGAATTTTCGCCGCGCTCGTTAAATCCCGCCGCATCAAAGCCGCTAAAATCCATCTTTTCATATTCACTCTGCGCGCCGAACATCCACTCATACGCCGCGTCCGCGTGCTTTAGATTGGTGATCGGGCAGTATAGCGACGCCGCGTAAATTTTATCACTAGCCTTCGCAGCGCCCAGCTCTTGCAGATACGGCTCGTACGCGGCCTCGTCCCCGCTCGTGCCTAAAAGCGCCGAGAGCGCTCCGCCTGCGCTCGTGCCGTTTGAGATGATCTTGTTCGCGTCCCCGGGCATCGCCGCGTCGTTAAATTTCAGATACCGCACGGCCGCCTTTAGATCGACGATCGCCGCGGGCGCCTTGCCGATATAATCGCCGTTTGCGTCCTTTAGTGTGCGTCCGCGCGCTGCGGGAGCGGCTACGACGTAACCGCGCGAAAGCGCCGTAGCGATCGCGTTTGGCTTGCCGCTTTCGTCTATTTTGACCTCGCCCGCTTCGCCCGGCAAGTATCCGCCCACGCCGTTTGGCAAAAATATCGGCGCGCTCGCGGCGTCAAATTTACCGCTCTTGCGCCCCTTAAAATACTGCTGTGGGATGAAGATATTCATGCTCTGATAGTGCGTGCTTACGGGTTTTGCGACGTAGATTATGTTTTTGTAGGCGCGAAATTTTATCTTTTTGCCGCCTACTATCACGCTTTCTTGCGTAAAATTTGCGGCGTTAAATTTCAGATCTATTTGCGCGCTCTGCGCCGCAGCCTCTGCGTTTAGGCTTAGCGCGCCGCAAAGTATCGCAGCAGCGCCTAAGGCAAGGGATTTTTTACTCACTGCTGCTTCTTTTCGATCTTGATATTCCCGCTCTTTAGCCCCTCGAGCAGCTGCGCGGCGGAGCTATTTTTCGGATAGGCCTCAAGGTATGCCTGCAAGTGCTTAATCGCGCCCTCTTTGTCGTCATGCATCAAGCTAAACAGCGCAAGGGCGTGGTGCGCGCGCATCGAACCGAGCTCAAGCGCGCTAGAAAGCATCTGCTGCGCCTTTTGATCGCGGGAGGAGTTTAGCAAAAACTCGCCGTATTCCGTGCGGATCTCGCCGTTTTTGGGCTCTTCTTGCACTAGCTTATCGTAGAGCGCGTCCGCCTTCTCTGCGGCGCCTTTGATATCAAAGTTGTGCCGAATGACGTAAATTCTGGCAAATTTATGCTCAAACTCGTAGCGGTCTTTGGCGTCGATATCCTTTTTAAACAGCTCCTGATTTAAAAATTTAAAAATTTCTTCAAACGCTCGCGCATCCTGGTAGGCGATCTCGGCGTCCTTCCCGCTGTCGAAGTTTAGCGGATACTCGCATGCGTGGGCGCAGAGATAATCCACGGAGCGGTAAATGCCGCCGATATCCAGGGCGCGCGAGCCGTCCGGCGCCGTCTTTATCATCGCGTCGTGATCGTAGGGCTCATAAGGCGCTGCGAGTGCGCAACTAAGGGCTAGAGCGGCTGCTAATGCGGTTTTTGCAAACATATCGTTTCCTTAAGATGAAATTTTAAGCCGATTTTAGCGAAATTTACCAAACGCTAGGCCTCTTTGGGCAGGCTAATTTACGAGTTTGAGTTGGGTTTCGAAGGCGGATTTGGGATAGAGGCCGATGAGCTTTTTAACCGCTTTGCCGTTTTTATCGTAGATCACCGACGTGGGGGTGCCAAAAATACCGCCTACGATGGTTTCAAAGTATTTCACCGAGCTCGCGCCGCTGACGCTTGGGAATTTTATCCCCTTTTCGCGAGCGACTGCCGCATCAGCTTCCAGGCCTTTGCCGTCGCCCAAAATGCCGATGATCAGCGCATCGCCGCTAGCTTGCAGCTCGTTTAGCACGGGTACTTGAGCTTTGCACGCGCCGCAGCTGCTGGTGTAGAAAAACAGCACGAACGGCTTGTCGTTGCCCTCGATCTTTAGTGTGCGCTCGGAGGGGTCGAACTTGGAGGCGAGTGAGGCGCCGTCACTGCTTAGATGGTGCTTCCATCCGTCGCAGCCCGCGAGCAGTAGCGCGAACACGGCGGCAGCAACTTTTAAATTTAAAAATTTTATCATCTAAAACCCGCCTTCGGGCGCGCTAAATCGGCCTTTAAATTTGCGTTTGAAATTTTAAAATTTACGGCGCGATCCGGGCGGAAATTTATATCGCGACCCGCGCCTAGGCGTATGTTACGATCCGCGTCGCAATCCGCGCTCGTAGCGTTTCGGCTTTTAAAATTTTTACCCACTCCGCTCGGTTTTGCGACGGTGCTTGATCTTTCTAGGCAAGCAGCTTCGGCGGGACGTGCGCAGCAAAGAGCCGCGCCTGCTTGCGCGAGCCTTAAGCGAACCCGAAAATAGCGCGGGCGGGCGGTGAAATTTTTAAATTTTAACGTAGCTTTATTTTTCGTCATGCGAGTTAAATTTTATGCACCGGAATTCTGTGCGCCCGAATTTTCGCCGCTTAAATTTTTGGCGCCCTGATCTTCGACGCCAGAGCTTTGCGAGGCAGAATTTTGCTCACTCGCAGTTTCGGCGCTAGAGCTTTGCGAAGCGCTTTCGTTTGGATCGCGATCTGAAATTTTATCTTGCGAGCCGAGATTATGCTTCATCGTGCTTTGATCCAAAAGTTCTATTCGATCGAGCTTGCCGTGTCTTAGGCGCACCACCTTGTCGGCAAATTTGCCGAGCTCTTCGTTGTGCGTGACTAAAAGCAGCGTCTTGCCCTCGCTGCGAAGCGTCTGAAAGAGCTGCAAAACCACGCGCTCGTTGGCCTCGTCGAGGTTGCCCGTAGGCTCATCCGCGATGATGATGTCGGGGTCATTGATGAGTGCGCGAGCGATGCAGACACGCTGCTGCTCGCCGCCGCTAAGCTCGCTAGGGCGGTGCGTGATGCGGTGCCCGAGCCCTACTTTCTCAAGTGCTGCCTTGGCGCTGCCCTCGTCCACGCAGCTGTGGTAGTATTGATTTAACATGACGTTTTCGACGGCCGTTAGATAGGGGATTAAATGAAACTGCTGAAACACGAGGCCGATCTTTTTGCGGCGAAATTCTAAAATTTGCTCGTCGTTTAGCGCGCTCGCGTCGGCTCCGCCTAGGATATATCTGCCCGCGGTGGGGGTGTCCATCAGGCTTAGGATATTTACCAGCGTACTTTTGCCGCTGCCGCTTGGGCCCATTATGCTGACCCACTCGCCGCTTAAAACGTCGAAGCTGATATTATCGAGAGCCTTGACCTCGCCGAAGTATTTGCAGATGCCTTCAAATTTTAAAATTTCCATGTCATTCCCTTAATAGATTCGCTAAATTCGGATTCAGCGCCTTTTTGATCGGATAGTAGCTTGCCGCGAGCGCAAAAATCAGGCTCAGCGCGACCGCTGCAAAGAGGCTAATTAGCCTAAAATCCACGCTGCTTGAAAATATCAGATGCCCCAGCAAGATCGCGAGCAGGTATCCCACGAATACTCCAGCTAGCGAGCCTGCGACGCAGACGGTTAAAATTTCGCTCAGGATCAGGTGGAGCAAATTTTGTTTGCTCGCGCCGATTGCGCGGATGAGCGCGAACTCTTTGATACGCGAAAGCAGGATCGAGCTAAGGCTCGTGTTGATGCAGACCGAGGTGATTAGAAGGATCGTAATGCCGATAAGAAGCATCAAAAGCTTGATTTTGTTTAAGATGATGCCCTGGGTCTTGGATACCTTGCCGATCGGCGCGAAGCTCATCTGCGCATCGCTTAGGCTTTTTGAAATTTCGCTTAGCTGCTTAAAATCGCCGCTTACGATCGCTTCGGCGTAATTTACCTGCGCAGGCTGATTTAAAATTTTTTGCGCCAGCGGCAGCGAGATTAGCAGCATGCCGTCCTCTTTCTGCCCGTCATAGACGATGCCTTTTATCTTAACTTTGCTCGTTTCGTTTGAGCCGAGCGGCGTGATCTCGATACTGTCGCCGAGCTTCGCGCCCAAAAGCTTGGCGAGATCTTGGCCGATGAGCGCGTTTTTATCGTCGAAATCCACGCCGATAAACGAGCCCTCTTTGAGATCCAAAAACGGCATCGTATCGCGCAGAGAGGAGAAATTTACTCCCATGATGATGCCTGAGTTTACGCCTAAATTTGCGCTACCGAAAAGGTATTTATTCGCGCTTTTTAGAGCTGGAATTTTGGCAAATTTTGCATCGAGTGCCGCTTCGTCCATATGGGAATTTTCTAAATTTGCGGGGCTTACGATTAAATTTGCGCCGTAGCTGTTTAACTCGCTGGCGACCTTTTTATCGATGTCGGCGTAGATATTTACGAACGCCGCGCAAACCGCGCTGCCTAGCATGATCGCGACGAAAATCACGAAGCTGCGAATGCCGCTGTTGATGATACTTTTAAAGATCGCGCCTCTGAAAAACGCTCCGTTATTTCCTACCATAAAGCACCTCCGCAGGCAGCAGCTTGATCACTCCGCGTAGCGGCAAAATCGAGCCGATAATGCAAATAAGAAGTCCAAAGACGATGCTAAGCGGAAAGACCATCAGCGATACGCCGATAAAGGAGCCAAAAATTTGATACGCGATCGCCCAGCTAAGCGCGTAGCCCACAACTGCGCCCACGAGCGAGCTAAGTATGCAGATGACGAAAATTTCGGCGGCGAACTGGATATAGATCATAAAATTGCTCGCTCCCAGCGCCTTAAGCAAGCCGATCTCCTTTTTGCGCTTGTAAATTTCGCTGCTTAGCAGGCTCGTGATGCAGATGCTTGAGATTAGCAGCGATAGAATGCTTACGACGCCCATTAAATTTTGAATCTTCTTCGTGATGCCGCTTTGAGCTTCGCTGACGCTAAGGACCGCCTTAGCAGTTGCGTTTGGATACTCCTCGGTGATCTGATACGCGATGGAGCTTACGTATGCCGAGCAGTACCATGTGTCGTATTCGACGGCGTCCAGGTTATCGAGGCTTCTTCTTGCCTTTACGGACAGATCGTCTTCGGGGATCGTCATGGCGCTAACTTCTGCCTTGGCGATGAGGCCCTCTTTGTGCGTTAGCTTTTGCACTAGCGATAAATTTGCTATCAGCTTTTTGGCTTCATCCTCCGCGCCGTGCAAAATTCCTACGACCTTAACCTCATAATCTCCAAGCTTAACCGTATCGCCGATCTTTAGCCCAAGCCCGTCTCCTGCAAGCACCTCGTCATCGGCACCGTCTTTTACCCACTGTCCCTCTACGCTCCAAAACGGATAGAGCGAGCGCACGCCCGATCTGAAATCAGGCTCATCGCTAACGCCTACGTCCTTTTCGAAGTAGGTTCCCACGACGTCGTAATCTCCCGCGCGGGTAGTTAAAAAGGGCGCAAAGGCGGTGATATTATTGCGCCAAAAAATTTCTTTGATCTTATGCAGCTCGCTCTCTTTTAAGAAATCGTCATTCTTAAGCGGCGAGTATTCGCGCCCGCCGATCTCGATGCTTAGGCTTTGCGAGCGCGGTAGCACTACGATATTTGAGCCGTAGCTGCGTAGCTCCTTAGCGACCTGATCGCCGATTTTTAGCGTGATATTTAGCATGCAAGCGATCAGCGAGACCGATAAAAATATGGTCAAAAACGCTAGAATTTTGCTATCCCTGGAGTTTAAAATGGAGGATTTGATGATGCGTAAAAACATTATTTAAGCTCCTTTAGCGTGCCGTTTTCATCTACATAGCGCTCGGGGTGTGCGGTAAAGGCGTTTGCATTCGCTTCGCTTTCGAAAAAGTAGGTGCGTCCGTAGTAAAGATAGCTAAATTTAGAGGTGTTTAAAATCTCTTTTCTACTGACCGGATCGATCACCTTTTTATCCACGATCTCCGAGAAATAGGACGCGCCATCTTCAATCGTCTTAAGTGCGATGACGATATTTTGCCCCTCTAGCTTATAATCTAGCGGGATTGGGTTGCAGCCGCCAAGCTTGCCGACGCTCGGCAAAAAGATACGCACGTTGCAAGCGATGCAGATGAGCTCGTCGCCTTTTTTGATGTAGCCCATATCGCCGCAGATCGAGCACGCGTCAAAAACCGCGACCGGGGCAAATTTGTCCGTGAAGCGGTTTAGTAGAAAAAACCTGACCTTATGCCCGTCGTCGGTGACGTAGGCAAAGCGGTGCAGCTTGCCGTCCTTTACGATGTTTGCATCGATTATGAATTCCGCGCCTTGCGGCTCGATGATCTTAGGCTCATCGATCGTAGGTGGTTTTGAAGCGACCAAGATATAATAAAGCCCCAAAAAGCTGATTAAAACCCCAAGCGACAAGATCAGGCTAAAATCTCTAAAAATGGCGAATCTGCCCGCCTTAACCTCTCTAAATTTTATAATGTCCGCTTCGCGAGGCAGACGTCTTGGCGCACGAAATGCCGTAAGTAGCGCAATTAGCGCGGCTATAAGGCAAAGAGCTAGCGTCAGATAGGAGTTGTTGTAATGGATGATTTTAGCGATGACGCTTAGAAACTCGGACGAGCCAATCGCGTTTGAAAGCCCTTCAAAACCCTTCGCAGCTAGAGCTTTGGGCGCGTCTGCCTGGCGCAGATCAAGACCTAAAAAGCCGATTTTAGCAATAAAGGCAAACACCCACGCAAGAGCGAACGACACTAGCTTTGTGCCTCTGCTCGCGCGCGCTAGAGCTGAGCGATAAATAAAATAGAATAAAATTAGCGCCAGCGCACCTAAAACCGCCATAAAGAGGTTGGTTAGGCTGAAGCTATCCAGTAGCTCGCCGGAGAAAATTTTAAAATTCATCCCTATGAAGCGGTATTCAAATCCATACGCGCAACCAAGAGCAAAAATAACTATAGCGGTAAGATAGAATCGCTTAAACTTAAACGCAAGCAGTAGCGCGAGCAGCGCTAAAAGTGCGAGCGCATCAAATACGATCTTGCCCGTATCGGCGTTTGCCGAGCGCGCAAATGCGCTAAAGCACAGCGCCCCGAATGCAGCTCCAAAAAGCGCGGGCAAAAACGATGCGCTGATAAAGCGCCTGCCGCCCAGATACGCGCTTAAAAACGCGAGCGGAAATAGAGCCAAGCTAACGTGATAAAAAAATATCGTCATTAAAAATCCTCATCGAGTCTAATGCGCGTAAATCGCCTATAATTGCTTAAATTTTAAAATTTTAAAACCTACGCCATTTTGTAAATTTTAAAATTTCAAATCCGCTTGCAAAAAAGTTCGCAACGGCAAGAGCCACCCGCAAAGAGAAATTTCGCCACGCTCTTGCTTTGGTTTTATCTCGTCCTTGCAGCGCGCTAAATTTTAAAATTTTAATTCTCTTGAAATTTTAAAATTTTGCCGCAGCTAAAAAGATTCGTAAGCTTAAACGCATTGAAGCAAAACGATACGTTTTAGCTACGGCGTAGCGGTTAAATTTAAACGGGCTAAATTTAACCGCCTTAAATTTAAAGCATGCGGCTAAACCCAATACCGCTAGGACTCCGCCGAAAACGAACTCGGCGGAGCCATCTATGATTTACTCTTTAGGAGCGCCTGTGTATTGGAAAGTGTATTTAACCGAGAACGGCTCCCACCATTTGCCTACACCGGTCGCTTTGTCCGCGTGGCGGCCGAATCCGTTGGCGCTTGGATTTTCGATGTTATAGGTTAGCTCGTAGTTGCCTACGCCGTTTACCATCTTGATATTAGCACCGTAGTGAGGGCCGTCGCTAGCTACCATCGGCATGAAATTTCCCTTTTGGATCTTGCCGGTATCTAGGTTTTTAAGCACGTAAGCGATCTTTAGGTAAGGGATCCACTCGCCCTCGCCGAATCCGTTTGCATTGCCTTTGATGGCGTGGATATCCGCCTCAAGGTGGATGTCCGCCTTGCTAGGAGCTAGATCAATGCCTTTAGGCTCCATATCGATAGGCTGAAGATAAACTGCCGCGATCTCCATTCCATTTTGCTCAATCGGCTCGCCGATTGGATGCTCTCCCGCCATTGCTATAACAGAGGCTAGGCTTAGCGCCAACATACCTGAAAAAATCTTTTTCATCTTTTCTCTCCTTATTAAGATTTGTTTTTTTGCTTATTTTTTAAGATTAAAATTCCTACGATCAAAAGTACGATCATCACCGCTTGCGGCACGAGGCTCTGGACGTAAGGATAAAATCCGATCCACGTAATCGTAGGAAGCCCGTCTATTACCGTAGGCACGAATACCTTGCCCTCGACTAGCTCCATCACGCCCTTGCCCACGAATACGACGGACATATAAAAGATAATGACTGATGTAGCGATGAAAAATGGCTTGATGGCGATTTTAAGCGAGAATTTTTTGATGACGATATAAACTATAATAAGAGCCGCCAGACCCGCTACAAAGCCTGCTGCTACCATGCTGGTAGCAGCCGGACTTTTAGCATCGAAAAGTAGTGCCAGGTAAAATAGCACCGTCTCTGCGCCCTCGCGATAAACCGCTAAAAATACCGTCCACCAAAGCATCTTGCTATCGCCAGAACTTAGGCTGTTTGAAATTTGACCTTGGATATAGGCGCTCCACTTTTTGGAGCTTGCATTTGAAAGAAGCCAAAAGCCCACATAAAATAGCAGAACTACGGCGATTAACATCACCGCGCCCTCCATCACTTCGCGCGTTTGTCCTGCATTTTCGCTACCAAAGATATAATTCAGCCCGTAAGCTGTAGCGATACTTAGCACAACCGCGACGCCAAGAGCGCTGTAAACGATATTTAGGTGCCTTGAGTTGCCGGATTTTATAAGTAGAGCGATGACTGCGGCTACGATGATGAGCGCTTCAAATCCTTCACGCAAGATGATGATAAACGCGTATAAGAATAGATCCCAATTGCTTGATTTCTTCGTTAGCTCTAGGCTTTGGGTGAGCTGATCAAATAGCTTGTTTTGCGCCGCTACAATCTGCTCTTTGGAAGCACCCGCGCGCATAAGAGCCGAAATTTTATTAAAGCTTGCTTCGGTGTCTAGCTTAAGCTGAGTATTTTTAGCACCGACGATATTCTCCATGCCGCTCTCTTCGTATTCATCAAAGTAGATATTACCGCTCTCGTCGATCGCATCATCAACCTTGCCGCTTTCGTAAAGCTGCAAAACCTTAGCCATTTTGTCTTTGATATTTTGCACAATCGGCGTAAAATCCTTGCCCTCATCCTCGCTAGTATCGCTTTGTGCTAACGCAGTCTGCGGCGCTATGGAGTAGCTTTCTTGCGGCAAATCATTTACGGCTTTTAATGCTAGATTATCTAGGGCGTTTATCGCTTCGTCAAATTTTGATTTGTCCGTATCTGCATCCTCGCGCAAGAGATTTCCGATGATCTGCTGAATCGATTGATCGGTCTGAGATGAGACATATTTTCGCACTGCCTCCTCTAGACGTTCGTTGCGGTAGATATCAAATTTAGCGCGATTTAGCGCAGCTTTTAGCGCAGCAGTGTCTTTTTTATCAAACGCAGCTTTAGCATTATCCAGCTCAGTTTTAAATTCCGTATAGACGCTCATCCACGGCGAAGTTGTACCGGATGCTGCGGAATTCCCGCCTGAGGCTGGCACAGAAGTGCTGCCATCGCCTCCGTCTTGATACTCGGCTACGAGACGATGACCAGATTCAATCACAGGCAGAACCTCGTCAATCTCGCGATTTAGATTATCGATCATTGCTTGGATCTCATTTAGAGGCTTTTCAGCTTTGATCGCTTTACGGATATCGCCGAATTGCTTCTCCATATCGTAGGATTTTTTCTGACTTAAATTTATGCGAATGCCGGCTTCTAAATTTTCAAAATGCCCGAAATACGCCTCTTGGGTTATCTTTCTGGCCTCCGAGTTATTGCCGTCTACATAAAATTTAACCGCCTGGGCAAATTTTTCTTTAATCGCCGCCGCTTCGGCGCGATAATCGGTCTGCGCCAGCAACATGCAAAATGGAAAAATAAGAGCCAAAATCGCAAATTTAAAAAATTTCATCTGAACCTTCTTAAGTTAAATTTATACATTAAATTTCAAAATTAAGTAGCAATTATATGTAGAAAAATCTTAAAAAGTAATAAAAAAAGCGGTTATCATAAAGCACGAAAGCGGCTAAATTCTCAATTGCGAGAGCTTTTTGATAGATATAATTTAATAGAATTTAGGATATGGCGGAATTTTAAACGGCAGTCGGATTTTATTCCGACTGCTAAAATTTTAGTGAAGTTTCGACCAAATTTTACTTTTCCAAAGACCTGCAAAAACAGAAAGGATCAAGAAATAAATCATAATATTTATGGTTGTAGCTTCACGCTCGGCTTTTTTGCTGTCGCCTACGTCAGCCAGATACTCCACGACCTTGGCTTCAGCGTTTTCGTTCAAGCCTACGCGCGGCATCGAGGTGCCTGGAAGCTTCTTTTGCGTATCGTTGATAAACTCGTGCAGATAGTTGGCGCCCTTAGAACGGATCATCATCGAAAGATCAGGAGGCGTCGAGCCCATATACGCAGCCAAGCTAGCCTTGTCACTGGATGCAAATAGCTTATCATATTTGACGTCGTGGCATCTTAGACAAGCATCCTCAAAAACCGCCTTGTTTAAAAGGAATTTTTTCTGCGCTTCGTCTAGTTCGGTGCCTTGTTTGATGCCGCTAGCAGCAGCCTCAGAGGCGATTAGTTTATCCTCGCTAGGAGCGAGCGATTTTAGATAGGCTACGATATCGGCGATCTCTTGATTTAGATCACCGCCCGCACCGAAAAATCCAGGCATCGGAAAAGGTTTTTCGTCGCCAAATTTCTGATCTAGCTTAAGAGCCATGATCGGATCTTTGATGAGTGCAGCTAAGAATTTATCGGTGTATAGATAGCCTGCGCTGCTAAGATCCGGAGGATTGACGCCGTATGCGGCACTAGCGCTTGCCGCGTCCATAGGGGCGGGGATATTTGCACTTTTTACTCCATGACATGCGGTGCAGCCTGCATTTGTAAAGGTTTCAGCGCCGCGCACGGCATCGCCTTTGCTAAGATCGATTTTATTTATCTCGTCCCAAAAAAGCACCGTTTTGTCTTGTTGCTCTTTCGCGCTGGCTAGGGCTTTTTTAGAATTTTTTATCATCGTCTCATCCCCGCCTTTTTCAGCTGCGGCTAAAGCGCTTTCTTCTGCGGCTACGTTATGCGCGGCTAAAGCCGTATCGCCTGCTGCAAAATCGTAATTTACCGGATCGGTGTGCGGACTGAGCTTAGTATGAGCATAAGGCTCGATAAACCAGTATAAAATTCCCACACAAAAAAGCACCAAGATTAGGGTTCTTATCTCTTTCATGGCTAGACCCTCTTCCTTTCTGCAATTGTAATTAGCGGAAGCACTACGACGAGCAATCCGATATATATGATCGATAAAGCAAAGCCCCAGTATTTGTTTTCGATACCGAGCTCCGCGCCGTCTGCAGGGAGCTTGCCGAAAAGGCTAAGCAGGATCATGTCGATTACCAAAACCCAAAACCAAATGAAAAACGCCTTGTTTTTGTGCGCGGGGGCTACTACGCTGCTGCGATCAAATAGTGGGATAAAAAACAGCGAAACTCCAGCGAAGGCAAAGGCGATAAGTCCGATGTCGGCAGCCTTAAGCGGCCCTACGTCGAAGTAAAATCCGCGCAGAATTTCATACTCCCAGAGAAAGTACCATTCCGGATAGATATGCGTTGGGGTTTTGAGGCTGTTTGCCGGCTCGAAATTTATCGGATCCATCGCAAAATCGAAGTGAAAGCCCACTAGATAAAAGAAAAATATCATAAAGATACTGACATAGAAAAAATCCTTCGCCAAAAAGCCCGGCCAAAACGGAATTACCTTACTTTCGCTAGTTTTTCCTTCCAAATACTTCTCACCCTCGAGCTCAAAGTCAATCTCCTCGCCGTCTAGGTTATTTACATGCGGAAATCTAAGCGAATAAAAATGCACTGCCAGCACCGCAACCACCACAATAGGCAGCAAACAGACATGAAGCATAAAAAATCGCGTCAGCGTTGGATCACTAACAGCATAATCGCCGCGAATCCATTCGACTATCGCATCGCCAACTACTGGAATTCCTCCAAAAAGATTAGTAATAACCATCGCTGCCCAGTAGCTCATCTGCCCCCACGGAAGCATATATCCGCTAAAAGCCTCAGCCGAAAAGATGATGAAAAGCAGCATTCCGCTTACCCAAATCATCTCTCGCCCTTGCTTATACGAGCGGTAATATATAGCTACTAAAGTATGAATGTATAGGATCAAAAATACGACTGATGCCGATACTGCGTGGATATGTCGCCATAGCCAGCCGTATTCGACCTCTTTCATAATCGTGAAATTTACGCTATCGAATGCCAAATTGACATCTGGCTTATAATACATCACGAGCATTAGTCCACTAACGAACAAAACTATAAATAGCGTCATCAAAATAACGCCCATCGCCCAAAGGAAGCTAATATTTTTAGGAATCCAATACTCGCTTACCATCACCTTGAAAAATTTCGTTACGGCGAGCCTTTGGTCGAACCAATCCCAAACTCCCGTAGCTTTTCTGATATGTGCCATCTGCGCCTCCTATGCTTTCTGCTTTAGGGCTTGGTATTCGGGGCCCTCTTCGCCTAAAACGAGTTTCGTTCCGTCGATTTTAAAGGGCGGTATATCCATAGGACGCGGCGGCGGACCGAACACGTTTACGCCGTTAGCATCGAAAATCCCGCCGTGACATGCACAGATGAACTGTTGCGTCGATGGCTTGTAGCTAGGAATACAGCCTAAATGCGTGCAAAGCCCTATGCAAAGCGTATATCTAGCATCTCCTACGACGACGTCGCGGGCATCGTTTTTAGGCATATCAGCAGTCTTTTTAAGCACGAAAATCGGCTTTTTGCGCCACTGCGTTTGATACAGCTCGCCCTCTTTGATCGGACTTAAATCTACTGTAGTGACGCCCGCAGCGCGCACGCTAGGTAACGGATCCCACGATTTCTTCATCCCCACGAGTGCGAAAACGCCACCCACGGCGGCAACTGCGCCGAAAGTAAGCCCGATAAAGCCTCGTCTATCCTGTTTTAGATCAGACATCTTTATCCTTTCAAATTAAAAAATTGATAAGCATCAATTTTAGCCAAATAAAGATTAAATCAATATGATTATAAGCAGAAATTTAGCTTAACCTTGCAAGCTAAATTATATTTTAAGATAATTTTAATGCCTAGCGAGGCGTTTTCGCAGTTTAAAATTTTATAAATTTTCAAATTCTGTCATGTTCTATCATGGCGCGGAATTTAAAATTTTAAAATTTCACTCCTCAGTCATGGCAGCAGTAAGGCAAAATTTTACGCTAGCGCGCTAACTGAAATTTTAAAATTCTAAATTACGTCGCGCTTCCGTCGCATGAAAAAATTCCACTAGAAGTAAAATTTAAAACATTAAAACCCCATAGCGGCGTAAATTCCAAATCATTAGAATTTTACGACGCCTTAAAAATCTCAAGCATCAAAGAATTCTGTCGCGATGCAAAATTTTAAAATTTAGCGTAATCGCGAATCGTAAAATTCTATAAAATTCTGCGGGATTTCAAAGCCTAGCCAAAATTTAAAGATAAATTTCATAAATCCATAAAGCCTCGGCAAGCTGCGAAATCCGGGCGAAATTTCAAAATTATTATTCTGAAATTTGGGCCCCACCTATCTAAAGTCTAGCCGATTTGCCCGAGCGGAAATACGCCGCGATCGCAAGGGCCACCATCGAGGCAACCATCACGTACGCCCAGCCGGGTACCGGAATGCGCTCGCCGCTAGCGTAAGAGTGCATGCCGCTTAGGTAGAAATTTACGCCAAAATAGGTCATTATGACGCTAAAATACGCAAACATCGAGGCTACCGCGAAGGCGAATTGATTGTTGAGCTTGCGCATAAATCTAAAATGCACTACTACCGCGTAGATAAAAATCGTAATGAGCGCCCAGGTCTCCTTCGGATCCCAGCCCCAGTAGCGCCCCCAGCTTTCGTTTGCCCACACGCCGCCTAGGAAGTTGCCGACCGTCAGCAAGCAAAGCCCTAGGATCATCGACATTTCGTTAATGTGCGTCGCCTCTGTGATGTTGCGCGCGATCTCGGGGTTCTTCTTATCGAATAAAAACATCACGAGGGTAAAAATTCCAAGCAGCATGCAAAGGCCTAAAAATCCGTAGCTCGCGGTGATTACCGAGACGTGGATCGTAAGCCAGTGCGATTTTAGAACCGGCTGAAGATTGGTAATCTGCGGATCGATGTCGCTAAGATGCGCCACCATCAGCGTTATGCCCGCCATTATCGACGTTAGCGCTAGCGAAATAGCGGATTTTCTCGAGAAAAATATTCCGCTTAGCGACAGCGCCCACGCGATGTAGATGAGCGATTCGTAGGAGTTACTCCACGGCGCGTGCCCCGAAACGTAGCCGCGCAGCGCAAGACCTGCGGTATGCGCGATGAAAGCAATGATATTTACGATATAAACGAGCTTAAACGCGCCGCCTAAGCGAAGAGTGGGCTTCATCATTCGCAAAAAGATAAAGATCAGAAGCAAAAATCCCGATATAGTGTAGATCGGAAAGAGGCGAGAAAAAATTTTAGCCTTATTAAATAAAATTTCATATTTTATCGCGCTCTCGCTAGGCATTAAATTTGCTCCGTTTTGCGCTTGGTATTTTTTGACGTAGCTTAGCATCTTTTCTGCGCCGCTCCAATCCCCGCTTTCTTGGGCATAGACCACGGACGAAACGAATATTCCCATCATCTTTTTAACTTCAGCAGATTCGTTTTGATCCAGCGCATCGCCTAGATATAGCGGCGAAAGCCACTCGTTATTTTTAGCGTTCTTAACCGGAATAATTCTAAAATAATCCCCCATAAACGCCGAGTAAAAGACGTTTACGCGCTCATTTACCTTGATGATCTCTTTATCTAGCACACCGCGATTGCCCAAAGGCTTGCGGTTGATCTCCTCGACCATTTTATCGAGTTTGTAGTAGCTCTCGCCGCCTTTAAATTCAAAAAAATCCATCATACTGGCGTGGCTTTGCTTCTCATCCATACCTAGAATTTTTTTAAGCTCTGGCTCGCTAACCTTGATGATTGGCGCACGCCTCCAGTAGCTTTGATTTAGCATAAACGAAAGCGCAGCGGCGTTGTGGTTTAAAATTTCGCCATTTGGCGCCTTGTAGTTGTCGGCGCGGTAAATTTTATTTAAAAGCTCCCTAGAAACTGTATCAAAAGGCTCCATTCGCCCATCAAATCCCTGAATTACGAGGCTTGCTAAATCCTCACTAAATTTAGGATCAAATTTCGGCACGGCTAGCTCGCCTCCCATAGTAGAAAAATTATGCGGTGGGACGGAGTCTTGCTCCACTGCAGATTCTTGCGGAGTGGAGCTTTGCTTGGAATTTTCAGCGGCGGAATTCTGCGCGGAATTTTGCGAAGCGGGATCTTGCACGCTAGCCGGGCTTTGTGGCGCGGAATTTTCTGTAGCTGTGTTTGAGACGGAACTAGAATTTTGAGTAGTGGAGTTTTGTTCGGCATTTGCTGTGCTAGGATACAATGCGGCCAAACTCAAAGCCAACGCGCCTACTAATGCTAATGCCGCACCTTTAGTGCCGCGTCGCGATTTTTTGGCGCGTTTTGATGCAGAGTTTTCTGCGGAGCTTGCGGGCACCGAGCTAGACGCCGAATTTTTAGAATTTACATCTTTTTCTCTAGCAAGATGCGTATTTTCGCTGATTAAGCGCGAGAGCTTGAAAAAGCGCGAGCCCCGGTTGAAAAAGTTAAAAAACATCCCTACGCAAAGCAAAAAATAACCGATGTAAGTTGGAACTTTACCGGGGTCTTTATTGACCGAAAGCACGGTACCACGCTCATCCGTGTCGTATGAGCTTTGGAAAAATCGGTATCCGCCGTAATCGAGCACGTGATTCATAAAAATATCATAATCAAAGCTCGAATTGCCGTCTTTTAGCGTGATTTCGCTTTTATATCCGGAGGGCGAATTGGTGCCTGGGTAGCGATCCATCACGAAGTCGCGAAGCGCGATTTTAAAAGGCAGATGAAGCATCTTTGGCGCCAAGGCTACGATGAAATTCTTATCTCCGACCTTGTAGCTAGCGCCATGCGAATCCCTAGGCACGTAGATTTCGCGACTCTGCCCCGCAAAGCTTAGCGTAGCTACTACGCCGGGCTCACCCGGTAAATTTGCAGCGATCGGGACGAATTTCTCGACCGCGGAGCTAAGCAGGCTAACGGGGGCGAAATTTATTTCGTCAAAGCTGTAAAGCAAGAGATTGCCTAGCGGATTATCCTCGTTTCTCTTAAGCGGTGCAGTGCTCATATCAGCCATTTTAGTGGCGTTTATATCAAGATTTGAGTTTAGATAGAATTTGCCGTCTTTGGATTTTATATAGATGAAATTCTTACTTTTAGGCTCTGCATTAAAAGTAATACTAAGCTCGCCTATATCCATGCTTTCGCCTGATTGCAAGGAGACATTTTGGCTGCCAACATTGTTTGAAAATAATAGTTCCACGCGCGCAGGGGCCTGTCCGGTCGGATCTTGCACCCATTTTAGCTCGCCATGTTCTACGAGCTCTTTAAATTTTAAATTTGCGATCCTACCCTCTACGTCTAGATTGAGATCGAAGTTCATCCGTCCTGCGCCGTTTAAAAATTTGCTCTCGTCAGCAGATATAAACTCGCCGTCACTGCCTAAAGTAAGAAGCTGAACGACCTCGTCTTTAGTCGTTACGATCGAGCTCTCGCCGCCCTCTCTTATATGGATATTGCCCTCAAAGCCGAAATATCTCGTCAAAATCGCTCCAGCAAGCATAAACAAAAAGCTTGCGTGAAAGATTAGCGCAGGCAGCGTGCGAAGTTTAATCATGCGGTAGCGATAGATATTGTAGGTTAAATTTACTCCCAAAAGCACCATCAGCGCGCCAAACCACGCAGTAGAATAAACCATTGCCCAAGCTACTTCCGTGCCGTAAGCGGTCTCTACGAAAGTGGCGATCGCACAGGCTAGCGCCAAAATCAGTAGCATCACTGACGCGCACTCCATACTAAAAAATGTCTTCATTGATTTCCTTTAGATTTACGAGGGTTTTCAAAATCGCGAGATTTTAGCAAAAATTGCTTAATTTTTCATTTTACGACCTGCAAGCGCACGCCTACTAGCGTAGCGCGAATATGCGTTAAGATGCTTTGATAAAGCGGTAAAATTCTCATCTTGGGCATTCGCGCAGAAATTTAACGGCTCGGATAAAATTTTATAAAATGCTGCGAAATTTAGTAAATTCTATTAAAGTGCGTCATCTCATCGCGTAATTTCTAATTTAGAATTCCGCTGCGATAAGATTCTATCTTGGCGAAATTCCTTCTTATTGTTTTTTGCCTTGGGTATATGCGAGCTCGCATACGTCGCCCACAGCTTGGCGGCATGGGATAGCCGAGATCGAGTTATTGGGCGAGCCGTCGATCACTTTGTCTGAATAAACCAAATAGATTAGCGAGCCCTGCACCGCGTCGTAAAGCCTAACTACGTGGGTCTTTTTGAAAATTAACGAGCTGCGTTTTTCAAAAATATCCTCTTTTTTCAGCTCCTCTTTGATGATGATTTTAGGCGCTGTCTGCACGCACGACACAGAGGCTTCGGAGCGGTCCTCCTCCACGCCGATGATCTCTTTGGCACCGCCTTTTTTGGCGTAAGAGACGTAGCAGGTCACGCCGTCGATCTTAGGATCTTTAACCGCGATAACTTCGATGCGATCGTCTTTGCCAAAAATTCTAAACGAAGTATTTACGCTACCTACGAGCTCGTAATCGCCCGCAAAAGCAAAAGCCGCTAAAATAGCTGCTAGAATAAATTTTTTCATAACCATCCTTTGGAATTTTAGCGGCGATTTTATCATTTATAATATAAATATTAAGCAAGTTTTTATAAAATACCGCGATTTAAATTTAAAGGAATTTTATGATCGAAGATATCTTTAGAGAATACGACATACGCGGCATCGTGGGCGAGGAGCTAAACGAGCGCAGCGTAAAGGCGATCGGCTTTGCTCTTGGCAAACATATCGCAAATCTCGGGCTTGAGCGCGTTAGCGTGGGATACGACGCCCGTCTTAGCGCGGATGAGCTTTTCGGCTATTTCGTAAGCGGGCTAAATTTCGCCGGGTTGCGGGTTTATAATATCGGCTTGCTACCGACGCCGGTGGGCTATTTTAGCGTATTTACGCATAAATTTGACGCAAACGTAATGATCACCGGCTCGCACAACCCCAAAAATTACAACGGCTTTAAGATAACGATCGGCACGGATAGCTTCTTTGGCGCGGATTTGAAACGTCTGGGCGCGCAGGTGCAAGAGCTGATGAGTTCAAATTTTAAAATTCCAACCGATACAAGCACCCAGAGGTACGACATCTTAAGCGAGTATCTAGCATATTTTGAGAAGGAATTTGCAGCGCTTAAGGGCTTTGCCGCGCCTTTTATCATTGACTGCGCAAACGGAGCCGCAGGCGTTACCGCTACTAAAATCATCGAAAGGCTGGATCTAAACGCTAAAGTTTTGTTCCCGCAGCCAGACGGCAACTTTCCAAACCACCACCCAGACCCAAGCGAGGAGAAAAATTTAGCGGATCTTAAAGTCGCGATGAAGCAAGACGGCGTGGCTTTGGGCTTCGGCTTTGACGGAGATGCCGATAGGATCGCCGTGCTAACTCCGCGCCGCAATATCAAAGGCGACGAGCTAGCCTGCCTACTGGCTCTAAACATGAACCGCCCGCGCATCCTAGGCGAGGTCAAATGCTCGCAGGCGATGTATGATACCATCGATAAGATCGGCAAAAGCTTCATGGGCAAGACCGGCCACAGCAATATCAAAAAGGCGATGAAGGAGCTAGGCATTGATCTTGCCGCGGAGGTTAGCGGGCATATCTATTTTAAAGAGCGATATTTCGGCTTCGATGACGGCGTATATGCGATGATGCGAGTGCTTGAGCTCGTAGCTAAAGGATATGATTTAGACGCCGAGCTAGACAAGCTGCCGCGGGTTTTTAGCACCGATGAGATTAAATTTAATACGAGCGAGGAGGCAAAATTTAAGATCATCGAGGCTCTTAAAGCTCAAATCCACGCAGGTATCGCGGAGCTACCGCCCATCCGCGATATTATCGAGATCGACGGCATCAGAGTGCGGTTTGATGACGGCTGGGCGCTCGTACGGGCAAGCAACACCACGCCCGTGATCGTAACCCGCTTCGAGGCCTCTAGCCCTGAGTTTCGCGACGAAATGCAGCGCGTATTTTTAGGTAAACTAGAAAATTTAAAGGACCAGAGATGAACGAATCTGAAAAGCAAGAGGTTGAAAAAAATATAAAAGAGCTTTTGGCCGCGAGAGCGGAATTTTTTAAATTCTTAGATGAGCGCGTGCCAAAAATCGCGGATACCGACGTATTTGATTTCGAGCGCGCAGGCGAGGCTAGCTTGAAAGAAGTTTATGCGAAATTCTACGGATACGACTACGCTGCGCGCAAGCTGCTGCCATACTTATACCGCACTTATGGGCTAGACTTCGATGTCTGAGATCATCTTAGATCGCGACGCTTATGCGCACAATCTAGCGCAAATTGCCGCCAAAGTAGGTGGAGCGGAGCGAGTATTTTTGGTAGCCAAGGATAATTCATACGGTCATGGCTGTAGGATTTGCTGCGAGGAAGCGGCAAAGCTAGGCTTCGTACGCGCCGTAACGCGAAGTGCTGCGGAAGCTGCGCAGATCGCGGATTTATTTGATGAAATTTTAGTGCTCTCGCACATTCCGCGCGGGGACGAGGATGAGCGTTTTTGCTACGCGGTAAATGATCTGAGCTACTTCTCGCGTCTTAAACGAGGGCTTAAAATTTATATCGCTGCAGATACTGCTATGCACAGAAACGGCATCGCTGCGAACGAGCTAGATGAGGCGCTTAGGCTATGCAAGGCGGGCGGATTTAAGCTTCGTGGCTTTTTCACACACTTTCGCGCAAGCGACGAGCTAAGTGCAGATTTTTTCGCACAAAGGCAAAATTTCATAGAATTTAAGCGTATCGCGGGACAAAAAGCCGCCGCCGCGGGCTTTGAAAATTTAAAATTTCATTCGAGCAACTCCGCAGCTATCGAGCGAAGTGCGGGCTTTGAGGACGAATATGTGCGCGTAGGCATGGCGCAGTTCGGCTATCCGCAATTTGACGAGAGCCTAAATTTACGCCCCGTGCTAAAGCTCTATGCCGATCTGATCAGCTCGCGCGTGTTAAAGAAAGGCGAGCGCGTGGGCTACGGCGCGAAATTTGAAGCGCCGCGCGATATGAGGATCGGCACCTACGATTTAGGCTATGCCGACGGGCTATTTCGCTACGACGGCGAGGACGAGCTAGCGCTTGCAAGCGGGCAAAGAATGCTCGGAAAAATGTCGATGGATAGTTTCTGCGCGGAATTCGGCGGCGAGCGAGTTTGCGTGCTGGACGACGCGCGAGCCTGGGCAAAGCGCTTCGGCACGATTGAATATGAAATTTTAGTCAAATTAAATTCCAACATCCCAAGGAGATTTCAATGAAAGAGCTGCAAGGAGAAAATAACGAGCGTATAGGTTACGACGATAAAGGCTTATCTGCGCGAGGCGAGAGCTTTGGCGGAGGAGAGTATCCGCGCCAAAAAGGAGGGCTTCATATCTTAATCAAAGCTCTAATCGTCTTAGTGATTGCAGCGATTGCGTTTGCGATATTTGCAGTGCCGGTTTACAACAAGCTCGTAAGCAAAGATGAAGAAGTTAAGGCTGCGTGGAGCCAGGTACAAAACCAATATCAGCGCCGCGCCGATTTGATTCCAAATTTCGTAGAAACCGTCAAGGGCTACGCTAGCCATGAAAAAGATACCTTAGAAGGCGTTATAAATGCCCGCGCTAAGGCAACCGCTGTCAATATCAATGCAGAAAGCTTAGCGCAAAATCCGGAAGCGTTTGCGAAATTTAACGGCGCCCAAGGTGAGCTTAGCTCAGCCCTATCACGCTTGATGCTGGTAGTCGAGCGTTATCCGGATCTTAAGGCAAATCAGAATTTCGCCGAGCTGCAAAATCAGCTCGAAGGCACGGAAAATCGCATCGCCGTAGCGCGCAAGGACTACATCGCTTCGGTGCAGGAATACAACAAGCTAATTAGGACCTTTCCTACAAACATCATCGCGCGCATCGTAGGACTAGGCGGCGCCAAACCTAGCTTTAGCGCTGATGGCTCAAGCCAAAAAGCCCCTAGCGTTTCGTTTAAATAACGCTAAAGGCGGCAAATGCTAAACGAGCAGTGTAAGCAAAGAATCCATGAGCTAATCACGAAAGCCGAAGCCGCAAGCGGTGCGCAGATCGTCTGCGTGGTCGCGGGCGAAGCAAGCGAGGACTGCGAAGCTAGCTATAGCGCGGCGGCAGTGACGGCGTTTGCGATCGGCATCGTTATGTGCTTCGTGCCGCAAATAAGCAAAGCTGAGCTACTGCAGATCGTAGCACTCAGCTTCATAGCGATTAAAGCTCTGCTAGCTAAATGTCCCGCGCTTTTAACTCTAATCACGCCTAAATCTCGCAGACTTCGGCTCTCAGGCGAGTTTGCGATGCTAAAATTTTACGAGCGCTACGGTAGTGTAAAAGAAGCGATAATGTTTTGCGTATGCGTCCGCGAACGCTGCGCTCATATCATCTGCGGCGCGCGAGTGGCGGAGTTTATCTCTAAGGTTGAGTTTGAACGTATCACGACAGAATTTAACCCCAGCACGCAAGGCCTTGAGCCTGCCGTTTTAAAGGCGATGGACGCGCTGTGCGAGCTAGCCATGCGAGTGCCTAAAGATAGCGAAAATAACGAGATAGAAGAGACCTTGGTGGAGCTGCGATGAGAGTGGCTTGGAGATTTGCTTTTGCCCTGATGGCGCTATTTGTAATAAGCGTCGCCGCACCTAGCGAGTATCTAGCCCATCCAAACGGCACCGCCGTAATTGATGAGGCTGGTATTTTACGCCCAGCCGCAAGAGAGAGCCTGAATGAAATTTTAACGACTTTCGATAAAAATTCCACAAACCAGATCATGCTCGTAAGCCTAAAATCGCTCGGTGGCTACTCTATCGAGGAAATCGGCGTAGAGCAGGCGCGCGCTCTTGGTATCGGGCAAAAAGGGCGTGACAACGGCGTACTGCTGCTTGTCGCTCCACACGAGCATAAAGTGCGTATCGAGGTCGGATACGGGCTAGAGGGCGTGCTAACCGATATGCGCGCCAAGCGTATCATCAGCAATAAAATTCTGCCCTATTTTAGGCAGGGAGATTACGAAAGTGGCGTCATTAGCGGGATTTCAGCGATCATCAGCACGATCGAAGGCGGCGATATAAAATTTGATCCCCTTAACGCCAACGCGCAGCAGGATCCGAGCAACAAGGACTTTGCGATCTTTATGGTGCTTTTTGCGGTCTTGCTTTTTGCGATACTGAGCCGCCGCGTGACGCGCCTCAGAAGAAGCGACGAGGATATAATCTCGAGTGCAGACATCATAAGCGAAATTGCGCGCTCATCGCGCATGAGAGGCGGCTCATCCGGAGATTTTGGCAGATTTGGAGGAAATGGCGGTTTTCGCGGAGGTGGCTTCAGTGGGGGCGGCGGAAGCTTCGGCGGAGGCGGTGCTAGCGGGAGCTGGTAGCTGCAGGAATTTCATAAAAATTCCAAATCGTAGAATTTTGTATAAATTTTAAAATCGCGGAATTTCTAAATTCGGCTACTTGCGTAGAAAAACAGCACGAGCGGCTTGTCGTTGCCCTCGATCTTTAGCGTGCGCTTGGAGAGGTCGAACTTGGAGGCGAGCGAGGTGCCGTCGCTGCTTAGATGGGCGCTTCCATCCGTCGCAACCTGCGAGCAGCAGCGCGAACACGGCGGCAGCAACTTTTAAATTTAAAAATTTCATAATCTGAAATCCGTCCTTAAATCTGCTTTTAAAACTGCTAAATTCGCTTTTAAATTTGCGTTTGAAATTTTAAAATTCACGGCGCGATCCCTATTGGAATTTATATCATAATCTGCGTTAGAAATTATGTCGCGATCTGCACTAGGGCGTATGTCGTAGTAAGTCATACTTTGGTTTATGCCGTGATCCTTGACGAGATTTATGTCGTAATCCGCGCTAGAATTTATATCGCGGTATGCATTGAAATTTATGTTGCGATCTATTATCGAGGCGTATGCCATAACCCACGCCGTAATCTGTGCTAAAAGTAAAATCTATATGCGCGACTTGCCTCGCAATTTGTACTCGTAGCGTTTCGGTTTTTAAAATTTAAGCGGTAAAGGCAATATATAAATTTACGTGGCGAATGGAGCTCGCACGATAAATTTTAAAATTTCGCGGCACGCAATCAAGCTCTGAAGAGCGAACTTTTAAATTTGATCGTCAAAGCGAACTTTAAATTTTCGCCAAAGCAAAGCGCATTTTAAATTTAACCGCCTAAGAAATCTAAAATTTATGAGCCGCGACAGTCTAAATTTAGCGCGCCGCAAAGTATCCGCGTAGTCTGTCCCGTGCAAGCTCAAATCTAAATTTACACGCAATCTCCGCAGCTCTAAAAGATAAAATTCTGCCCGTCTGTATCGAAAATATAAAATTCCGCGCTCATCAACGCCTATGCAATACGATTTTAGCCGTACCGCGCCCCCGTTAATGCGCTCTCTCAAACTTTCATATAACTTTGCTATACGATTTTACCCGCAATCTGCGGGCTACTCGTACGACAACGCGGGCTCCAATGGCCCGCGCGCGTATCGGCTACAATCCAAAGCCAAATTTTGCCAGGATAAGACCGCGGCGAACCGAACCGTCCTGAAATTTTAAAGAATTTATCTAGCAAACGGGCGGCGGTCCGCGATGCTCGCTTATTAATTTTACGCGAGCGCGGCGGGCGAATTAGCTAAAATTTAGCGCTTTTGGTGTAGAATTCGAGCAAATTTCAATCCAAAGGTCATCAAAATGCGCGGATATAAAATTTTCTCCGGCACCGCAAATCCCGAATTTGCCAAAAAAATCTCCAAATATCTCTCGCTACCGCTTAGCGAATGCGCGATCAAAACCTTCAGCGACGGCGAAATCAGCGTCCAGATCGGCGAGAGCGTGCGCGGTAAGGACGTCTTCGTCATCCAGCCCACATGCGCGCCCGCAAACTCCAATCTGATGGAGCTTTTGATCCTAACAGACGCGCTGAAGCGCTCCAGCGCGAACTCGATCACGGCGGTCGTGCCCTACTTCGGCTACGCTCGCCAAGACCGCAAGGCGGCCCCGCGCGTGCCGATCAGCGCGAAGCTCGTGGCAAATATGATGCAGACGGCAGGCATCGACCGCGTCGTCACGATGGATCTGCACGCGGGGCAGATACAGGGCTTTTTCGACGTGCCGGTCGATAACCTCTACGGCTCGCTGATATTTTTGGATTATCTGAAAGAGAAAAATTTAAAAAATCCGATCATCGCCAGCCCCGACGTTGGCGGCGTCGCGCGCGCCAGAAGCTTCGCTAAAAAGCTCTCGCTCGATCTGGTGATCGTCGATAAGCGCCGCGAGGAGGCGAACAAAAGCGAGGTGATGAACATCATCGGCGACGTCGCGGGCAAGGACGTGATCCTAATCGACGATATGATCGACACCGCGGGCACCATCGTCAAGGCCGCGGGCGCGTTTAAGGAACAGGGCGCGAAGAGCGTCAGCGCGTTTTGTACGCACGCCGTGCTGAGCGGCCCGGCATACGAGCGCATCGAAAGCGGCGCGCTAGACGGCCTCGTCGTGACCGACACAATCCCGCTAAAGCAGGAAAGCGACCGCATTAAGGTAATCAGCGTCGCTCCGCTTTTCGGCGAGGTCATCAGGCGCGTATATCACGACGAGAGCGTAAACAGCTTATTCAAATAAAATTTTAAAATTTAAAACGCGGCGCGATTTGTTTTATACAGCCGTAGGAATGCGAACAATAGGTGTCTTATAATAAGAGATCACGGCTCAGCTGCAAGTCAAGCGCTTGCGCTTGTGAACTCTAAATTTGCAGCGTTGAGCTCGCTGTGATTTGACTATTGTGAATTTAACTGCGACGCGAAATTTAGCTTCTATGCGGCAAATTTAGCTCTGCGCGACATTTACTCCGCGCGGCGGAAATTTTAACTGCAACCGCGAAGTAAATTTACCGCTTAATCGGCCGTATTAAATTCCGAGAGACTGCGTTTTAAATTTGCCGTAAAATTTTCCATATATTTGATGAGATCGAACAACACCGCTAAGCTTTAAATTTATGATAATTGCCGCGCATTCGCCATCTGTCTTGTGTGGCCGAGCTTCTGCAAAACTCGCATCCTCTAAATCGTACAAATCGCGCTTTTAAATTTCGCCGCGAAATCCGCCGTCCGCGCCGGCAAGAATACACCTCGCCGATCGCATTTAATTTTGGCGTAGAATTTTTTATACTTTAGAGCATTGCAAGGATTTAAATGCCGCACTTATCGAGCGCTCTGCCGCTTCTTGGCGACGGGCTATCGATATATCGGTAGCCCTCAAGCAATCCGCTTCTTTAAATTTTTACCGCTCAAACTCGCAGCGATTTTTTAAAATTCCGCGATTTAAAAGCTCGCGAGATGTCAAAAAATCATTTATGATTTAGCTAAATGGGCATCAATGCGTGCGTTGCGCCCAAATCGACCGCTAAAATTTCTTTATAATCTCCATCAAATGCTTGACAAGAGCCGTAATTGCGGCATTTTCATAGCTATCATCCGTATTTTGCAACGCTATGGTTTTCATATTGCCGAAAAATCCCGGATCGTAATGCTCGATGTCATTTTGCACGTAGCTTCTTAAAATTTGGCCGTTTCTTACTAGTTTAACCTCATAAATAAACTCTATGCCACCGATTCTATCGCTAGGAAACGGAGTAGCTTCGCCCGTAAAGCCCCTGTGGTGCTTTATTGTAATTTTAAGCTCATCGGTAGAGTTTTGATCCAGCAGGTTCGCCTCTTTTAACGCCGCTAAAAGCTGCTCGTTGTACTTTTTCTCGACCGCCTCCGGCGATTGATAGATAAATTTTTTCGGATTATGGTTTTGGAAGTGTTGGTAGGTAATGCCCTTGAATTTATACGCGCTTGCGATCGGCACTTTCGGCTGAGTCTGTCCACAACCTGCGAAAAATAGCGCCGCAAAAAGCAAAGCTAGAAATTTTTTCATTTTTTCTCCTTTAAAATTTTGTGCGATTATACAAAAACAGGGTTTAGCCCGGGCTAAATTTAGGATCTTTCGGCGCCGCTATGCGTTTAAATTTTGATAAATTTAAGAGGAAGCAAAAAAATTTTAACGAAACTCTGCGGCTAAATTTCAATCCTTTAAATTTGAAACCCATTTAAATTCTAAAGCCTCTTCAAATTTAAAATTTAATCCGAATTTGATCTGAAATTTTATAAAATTTCACCGTTTTAAACGGGCTTTGAAAGCGCAAAAGAGTTTCGCAAGCCCGAAAGAAAGGAGGCTTTATGCCTACTTTTACTACCAAAGACTACAAAGCCGCCCTTCGCAGCCGCGGCGCACGAACCACGAGCGCAGGTGGATTTAGCGTCAAAAACGACAACTCCTTCATCGTGATCTTCGTCATTGCGATGATGGTCTTTATATTTTTTTACGGCGTGTCGGCCGGCCTTGATTTAGATGAATTTTTTTAGGCGACGGTCACGGTCGCGGCGGAGGCGGGATTTTAGGACTTTTGATCGCAGGCGTAGCTTGGTATCAAGGACGCGGCGGAGGCGGGCTGTTTAAATTTAGCGACCATGCGATCACCTTCGTTTCAAACGAGCGCAAGAGCGAAATTCTACTCTTTAATATCGACTACGTTAGGCTCACGCCAGGCTTTTTGCGCACCTGCACCGGCTACACGGCGCTTAGCCACTCCCGCTACGTAAAACACGAGCAGTTCTTTACATTTGGAATCGGATCGATCATCGTGCTGTGGCTAGTCGGTATCGCCATGAGCGAGCGCGTGGGGATGGCGTTCGTGATAATGGTCGTGGGCGTCGTGATCTTTATCTTCGCCAAGGCGCTCTCGTCGTGGCGGCTAAACGGCGACTTTCACGACATCTTGCTGCGCGACACCGTG
This sequence comes from Campylobacter sp., assembly GCF_019423325.1. Lineage (NCBI taxonomy): Bacteria > Pseudomonadati > Campylobacterota > Epsilonproteobacteria > Campylobacterales > Campylobacteraceae > Campylobacter > Campylobacter sp. The sequence goes on from NZ_JAHZBQ010000003.1 coordinate 106,543, forward strand.
CTGATCCGCGGCAAGGATCTAAACGACCGCGTGCTGTGGTTTGCGATCACGCCCGGTCGCAACGACCGCCGCAGGTTGCGCGCCTACTTCAAAGAGCATCTTGACTTCGACATCGACGGCGGCTGATTTTGGTTTAAAATTTAGAGGCTTGGGCGCGGATAGAGTAGCGGAATTTTACGGCGTAAAATTTAAAACAGAATTTCACTTGGCGGAATTCCGCGATGCAAATTCTACCGAGCAAAATTCCAAGGCGCAAAATTCTACGATATAAAATTTGCAGGGCAAAATTTGGCGGCGTAAATTTCAAAGCCGCGAATGCACGGCGCGAGATTTACGGCTCTATACGGCAAACTTTACCTCGCTTAGCCGCTCCAAATTATCAAACGAAAATAGCGCATCATTTTTAAAATTCGCTACGATCTTGCCCGACGCTTCGCTAAATTTCGTGCCGTTTCTAAGCAAAAGCGCCCCCGATAAAACGGCGTGATTTAGCTGAAACGCGCCTATGTAATCGCGCGCCAAAGAGATGAGCTCGCTTGCGTTCATGCTGCTTACGATCGTACCATCTGGCGCCACGCACTCGCCTGCCTCAAAAGCTACAAACACCGCTCCGCCTGCGTGCGGACAGCGGTAGTAACATACCGGTTCCTGCGATAATCCGCACGCGATCGCGCTTAGAGCGTGGCCGTTTATCTCCGCGCTTAGTGCGAGCTTAGGCGTGCTAAGCTCGGCTAGCCCGTGCCGCAAGCCGAAGTCGCGCACATCTCGCGCAAGGGTGAGCAGCCGCTCATCAAGGCGGTTTATGTTTTCGTATCCCCACAGCCACGTGCGGCTGCTGCTTGCTTCGCTGCCAATATACCAGATGGCGCGCGACGCATCATCGCCGAAACTGATCTCGCCGCGCTTTAGATCCACAGAGCGGCGCCTGCCCTTTACGATCAGCTTTGAGCCCATCTCTTGCACCCTTGCGCCGCAACCCAAACACGCCGAAAACAGATCAATAAAGCTGCTCTTATCCACGCCTAGGCGATCTAAAAATTTCATTTTTACTCCTTTGATCTCGCGCCGATAAATTTAGCGCTTTTGTGGAATTTATCGGCGCGCCCTCTTATACGCCGCGCTTGGATGGAATTTATCAAAATAAATTCTAGCTGTCGCTTGCGCTATAACGATTTTACGCGGCGCGCAGTAAAATTTAATCAAATTTTATAAAGCCGCGGCGGATAAAATTTCATAGCGGGCGCCGTCGGGATAAAATTTTGTAGCCGAGCCGCGGACGTGACTGCAATGGTCGGCGGACGGCAAAAATTTAAACCGCTCGCGAAATGTTAAATTTGAAAGATGAAATTTTAGCCTAACGGCAAGCGGCAGAATTCTACGACCGAGCAGTGAGCGTTAGAGCTTAAAGCGGCGCAAAATGGGCGCGCAACAGCGAATGTATCAGCTCGGACGGCAAGCGATAGAGTTTAAAACGCCGTGCAGTCATAAAATTTAAATCGCCTCTTAAGATCGTGAAATTTAAAGATGAAATTTCATACCGAACGGCGAGCCGCTAAATTTAAAGCGCCCGAGCGATCGTCAAAATTTAAAAGCAAATTTTACGACAGCGCGGCAAAAGATGAAATTTGGACCATCTGCGTAAGTATAAAATTTAATCGATCTTCAGCACGCTCAAAAACGCCTCGCTCGGCAGATTTACCTTGCCGATCGCCTTCATGCGCTTTTTGCCCTCTTTTTGCTTCTCGAGCAGCTTGCGCTTGCGCGTGATGTCGCCGCCGTAGCACTTGGCGGTCACGTTTTTGCCCATGGCGCGGACATTTTCGCGAGCGATGATCTTGTTGCCGATGCTTGCTTGGATCGCGACCTCAAAAAGCTGCCGCGGCACGATCTCCTTCATCGCTTTGACGAGGTCGCGCCCCTTGGATTCGGCCTTTGAGGCGGGCACGATGATCGAGAGCGCATCGACCGCTTCGCCAGCGACGCGGATGTCGAGCTTTACGAGATCGCCGCGCCTGTAATCGATCGGCTCGTAATCAAAGCTCGCATAGCCCTTGGTGCAGGATTTGAGCTTGTCGTAAAAGTCCATTATGATCTCGTTTGTGGGCACGTCGTATTCGAGTAGGACGCGCTCGGGCGTGATGTAATCCATCTTGGTTTGGATGCCGCGGCGCAAATTTAAAAGGCTGATGAGATTGCCCAAAAACTCGCTCGGAGTGATGATGGTCGCCCTGACGTAGGGCTCCTCGATGCGCTCGATGAAATTTGGCGCCGGAAGCTCGCTGGGGCTGTGTATCCGCACGCACGAGCCGTCCGTGAGATACACGGCGTATGTGACGGTCGGCGCCGTGGCGATGAGATCGAGATCAAACTCGCGCTCAAGCCGCTCCTTCACGACCTCCATATGTAGTAGCCCCAAAAACCCGACGCGAAAGCCGAATCCTAGCGCGAGCGACGTCTCGGGCTCGTAGCTAAGCGAGCTGTCGTTTAGGCTGAGCTTATCCAAAGCGTCGCGCAGATCTTCAAATTTATCGGTCTGCACGGGATATATGCCCGCAAACACGAAGGGCTTAGCCTTCTCAAAGCCGCCCACCGGCGCGGCGGCGCGATTTTTAAAAAGCGTGATCGTATCGCCCACCTGCACGTCGGCGACGTTTTTTAGCCCCATTACTACGATGCCCACTTCGCCGCTGCTAAGCTCGCGGGTTTTAGCGGGCGCAAGCGGGTTGGGATACATCAGATCAAGTACCTCGTGGCGGTTCTCGCTACCCATGATATAGACCTCGTCGCCCTTTTTCAGCACGCCGTCGTAGAGCCTCGCGAGCGCGAGCGCGCCTAGGTAGTTATCAAACCAGCTGTCGTAGATAAGCGCCTTAAGCGGCGCAGCGTCGTCCGTTTTGGGCGCGGGGATGCGAGTGATTATCGCCTCTAAAAGCTCCTTGATGCCCGCGCCCGTTTTGGCGCTGACCTCGATCGCGCTGCTACAATCAAGCCCGATGACGTGCTCGATCTCCTCTTTTACGCGCTGCGGATCGGCGGCGGGCAGATCGATTTTGTTAAGTACGGGGATGATTTCGAGATTGTGCTGCAGCGCGATATAGACGTTTGCGATGGTCTGCGCCTGCACGCCCTGGCTCGCATCCACGACGAGGATCGCCCCCTCGCAGCTAGCCAGCGAGCGCGAGACTTCGTAGCTAAAATCCACGTGGCCAGGGGTGTCGATCAAATTTAAAACGTATTTCTCGCCGCCGAGCTCATACTCGAGCCGCACGGACTGCGCCTTGATCGTGATACCGCGCTCCTTTTCGATATCCATCGTATCCATGATCTGGCTGCTCATCTGGCGCGCCTCAACGGCGTTGCACTCGCTAATCAGGCGGTCTGCGAGTGTGGATTTGCCGTGGTCGATATGCGCGATGATGCTGAAATTTCTGATATTTTTTGTTTTCAAGTGGCTTTCCCTGATAAAATTTTAAGCCGCATTGTGCCGAAATTTCATTTAAAAACGGGTAAATGAGGAGGCGAATCCATGAGATGAAATTTTATGCGATAAACTACTAGACGGATAGAAAATTACGAAATGAAATTTTAAAGAGCTAGATTTTGCCAGAATTTATTATTGCAAATCAAGCGAAATTTGTTAAATAAAATTTCAAGAAGCGGAATTCGTAAGCAATTCAAAGCGATAGAATTTTAAAAAATTATTAGCGGTATGCTTTACTACAATGAAATTTAGCGGCAAGGATTAGACTAAATTTTATGAGGCAAGATTAATGGCGAGGATTAGACGCTACATTTACGAGCGGAAATTCTGCGACTGCATTAAAGTATAAAATTTCACGCTATAAATTTGCGTTAATCTTAAGCGATGGCATTGCGCACACCATTTATGATGATAGTTGGCGAGATTTTGCAGAGTAGAATTCGGTACAAAATTTCGCTTTAGGGTTTTTGCTATTTAAAATTAGCGCATAAAATTCTATGCGCTACGATGTGCAAATATTTGTGAGTAAAATTTTATCGCCAAGTTTCGTAGTAAAATTTCGCAATTTAAAATTTCAAAAAATTTTATCTCGTGGAATTTACATACAAAAATTTGCAAATGTAGAATTTTAAAAAATCTGTCGTTAAGAAAATCAAAATTCTGCCCATAAAAAAGGCTAGCCGGAAGGCTAGCCTTCGTGCTACGAGCTTACGCAGATACTACCAATCGATCTTTTGATTGTAGATATCGCGGGTGTCGCCCGTATCTAGGATTTTAGTCGAAGTATCGCTAGTACTGTTGTCCGACGAGCTACCGCCGGCGAACGATCCTACGTCATCTTCCGTACCGGACTTGACTTGACCTTCACCGCCCCAGACCGTAGGTCTAGACTGCTTTATATGTACACGAAGAGGATTATAATACTGTCGTACGCCTGGATACTTTTTAGAGTAGGCTCCTCCGCCACCTATAGTAAACATAGTCTTATCGTTTAAAGCGGGCGTATGGATAAGCCATGGGTTGGTTATAATACGTATCGTAGCATGACCTGCTGCAGTGCCACTGATGGTTATATTCTCTCGGCCATTTTCTACCACATTGGCCCTGCTGATATCCACATTTACGTCGCCAACCTTAGTAAGACTATCGTAGTCGCTCACAAACTCCTCGTCTATGTTATTTAAAGTAGCTTTCGTATTTACTACAAACTTCGTAAAGTCAGTTAAGCTATGATCTTGAGCCGCTAACACGGTAAATATATTCGAACTAGGAGCCTCATAGGCAAGATTCGCGTTAGGCGCAGGCATATTCGCGCACTTATCAGTTCTACCGCAATAGATCTGCGCGTAAATAGGTATGGATATTGGAACTCCCGTAGTAGTTTGTTGCACTATAGATCCCAAACTTTTATCGTACGACGTACCATAGACAAATAGGGCGTAAGTACCTACATTATCACTATAATCCGTAACGGTCTTGCCGGTCGCGTAGGTCTTGCTATTAGCATTGGCTGCAGCTATATAAGCAGTCTTATCTGCAGCGCCGGTCTCACTAACCTTTCTAGTGATAAAAGCATTGAAATTCTCCTGAGATATCTTTATATCTTTCTCATTATACGACTCAGAAGTAGTATCTGATATAGCATTGTATGAGCTATCGAATTTCGACGGCCAAAATTCTCCAAAGGTATTAAGAGCTGTTCCGTCTTGGATATTGAAGTCGCTAGCATAAATGAGTACCGGTCTACTAGGGGTTTTATGCATTCTATCGAAATTAAAATACACGGTCGAACCAGGAGTTTGCCCCTCTCTAAATCCTTGCGCCAAAATTCTAAATAAATTCGACTTAGAGTCATAATTAATTCCCGTACCGCCCTTCGGTCTATTTATAAGCCCGGCTCTTAGTGAAGCATCGGAGTAGTAATTAAGAGCTATTCTAAGCGGTAGATACATGCCATAACCCGCATCACTGCTAGAAGCAGCTTCCTCCCAGTCTCGGTTTACGCCACTGGCGCCTAGAGTTCTTACATTATACCTATAGCATCTGCTGTCATATCCCCTAGAGTCTTCACATTGGTCAAAAACATATTCTGTACCGGCAGGAATCTTGTAGATAACGGTAGATCTATCGGGATACGGCACGTAATCGACGTCTTTTTCAGTCTTGTACTTGTAACCGGCGCCGCAACGCCCATCATCCATATTTTTAGCGCAATCAAATCCGAAATCTAGCGCGAAGTCAAGGTCGCTTGCAAATCCGCACACGGCTTGAAGTTTCTCCTTACCTTTGTCGCCAATTTCCATTTTATATCCGTCATAAAGCGTAGCAATGACATCTTTATAAACCTTGTCGGATAGATATGCTACGGCATTAACCTTAAGCATAGCCAGTTGGCTTAGCTGATTAGTTACCGCTAGATTCTGGCTAGAATTTTCGTCAGCATATACTACGACATCGTTTTCGATGTCCGGTGCGTTGAAATATGTATACGCAGATATTCCACCCGAGATATTATTATCACCTACGCCGATTGTCACACCGTTATCTAGGCTTACTAGTGATACTCTGATACGATCCGGTCGGTATCGCAATACTAAATTAGTATTAGTAGCTGAAATTTTAGGATCACTGCTTTCGGCGATACTCTTATTTTTCATTCCGACGTCGCAACCTACCATGCCTTTATTATTAGGCACGTTGCTAGAAGAGTTAATTACACATTTAGCGCTCTTCCACTTCGTAGAATATGTCTGATCTGCGTAAGCATCGGTCCATGAGTTATCATACACATTGACTAAAACATCACCTACATTATAATAATTAAAGTAATGCTTAGCAATTTTAGGCTCTGTAGTAGTATATGCCATCTCGGTATATAAAACACCATTAACTTTATCTTTTTGTTCAGGACTCATTCTAGACTGAGTTAATAGATACGAACCTTCCGCATTACCTTTTGACTTATATGTAGCCACTGCATCCGTCACACTTACATTTCTTGCATTAAAATCAGCCCACAAACTAATGGCATTTTTATCCCAGATTCTTCTGTATGTTTCGTCAAAATTTATCTCACCAGACGTCGTTTTGCACTGCGTATTGCCTTTACCAAAAGTATTCTTTTTAATATCAGCATCACTAATGCCTTTTTTAACGGAATATGATCCGGTTTTGCTATCATATTCTATGCCGTTATATTCTGTCTGGGTACCACCATAGCAACCGTCTAATTTATGGCCGGTTTGTAAGGTGGCGTTGCCTCCAGCTCTTTTTATATAATATGACTGAGTAGAGAGCTCGGCTGCGCATTGATTAGATATAAATGGACGCAAATAGGTCTGGATGCCGCGAACTTTAGTTGAAATATCTTGAGCGCTATCGGCATCGGAGTATTTGTAGCTATCGCGTATATGATATCTTTCATTTCCTAAATCGCCACCTATTACGGCATTATAGTTAGGTACGCCGTTACCCTTATAACTTCTAGCCGAAATTACCTTAGCCAAGATATCCGCATTCTCAGTATAATCACCACCTACGCGCAAGTCTTTAGGATGGCTTACAACGCTTGCATCACTACTTCCCTTCTTAGTTATATCACCATCAGCGCTAGTATCTACTAACTTGCCGTATTTCGTTAACTTAGCAGTATCTACATTAAAATATGCTGGGCGAATTACAAAGTTATCACTACCGCAAACGTGGAATGAACCGTCACTGGACATCGCAATACCAAATGTTTCGGATGCCTTGCTCATAGCATTTGCAAGCTTTGCTAGCTCTTTTTTTATCAGCTCTTCTTTTTCAGCTTTTTCCGCATCACTTAAAGGCTTGCACCATCCATATGTATCACCCGTATAGCACACTCCGTATTTCTCACGAAGTTCCATCTTTTTAAGCGCTAAATAATACTTAACCGGATCGTCTTCGTCCACGGCATAGTCGTTTTTAGTAGTTTTATTCGCCTGCCCGTCCGGACGATAGCTAAGCATAAAGGTTACGCCTCGATATGCATCTCCTATCTCTATATTTTCTAGATCTAAAATGGATTTATCCCTGAAATCAAGCTCATGATCCAAAGCATAGTTTGATACGGTGCCACCTTTCTGCTTTAATCTGAACGGAATTTTTAAATTATCGGTTATCGCTCGGCACGAATATGCGGTACTAGTTCCATTTCTATCCGCTTTAGCTGCAGTCATCGCAGCATTTTTTGCCCTTACGACAGATAGATAGAGCTTTCCATCCAAATTAAATTTTTCTAGTTGTTTCTTGCCACCTACATACTTAAGTTTACCAGTAGCAGGGTCTTTAACGAAAATGTCGGTTCTAGACGCAGCTTCGGCAGTATATTGCTCGCATTCACCTGCAGAGTTATATTTCTTGCAAAAATGACTTTCGTAGTCCGGTCTGAATATCAATTTACCGTCAAAAGGCATTTCGGATACTTGAGTATAAAGCCTATCGTCATCGTCGCTATTTTTAAAATTCTTATTTACGACCTGCAAGCCTTCCAAAGGCTGGATATTGACGCTATCAGATAGTAATTTATCATCGCATATCTCTAGCTCAGAAGCGCCTTCCAAACTAATCTCTACTGGAGTTCCAGTACCTACATCCAAGCTAATCTTATAGCTTAGTAGCATCTCAGGAGCTTGTAAAATTTTTGCACCGGTATTAACGGTGGCGTTAAATTCTGCATAAACAGCCTTTTTCGGCTCCATCCTACCGCCTACAGGCTTAGGATCTTCATTAGGCTTCTTAGAAGGGATCAACTTACCTGCGCCTTCACCTATATAAACTTTCAAAAGACCATTTTCTAAAGTAGTGAATTGCTTATCCTTATATATTGCATCAGTAACATTTGGAGCTTTACCATCCGTAATAACATCTTTCATAGTTTGATATGCGCCCAATTGTCCATCGCGCAAATAAACTAAATTTTGACTAGCTTTCATAGGTATAGCGTTTATTTTGGTAGTAACGCCACTATATTCGCTATCGTCAAGACGGTTGTTGATAGTAGCACTATTTGGAGTATAAGTGGCGCCTGCTCTATTGAAATTTACGCTTACTATAGAGCCTACCGCATCTTCGCTATTACCTCCATTATATCTATTTTCAAATCTTATTCTGTAATAGATATTTTCACCAGCTACGACGCCGTTTTTTATCTGCTCAGGAGGTTCACGTAGTTTTTTTACATCCTCTTCGCTTCTTCGGTTACCATCATTATCAAAGAATTTAACCCAGTTAGAGGCGTTATAGACTTCATACTGATAGCACATATTAGGCACATACATATCTACAGATACGGCTAGCATACTGATGAAGTTTTGATCCGCAGATTCTTTGCCATTTTGCTCTTTAACGGAAGCGCCTCCTAATTGAACATCTAAACTGGATTGTTTATTTCCCATCTTTGAGCTTATGTCAAATTCATCTAGGTCCATACCCCATCTATAATAAGTTCCTTTAGGATAGGTAAGTTTATAGTTGCCATCGCTATCTAGCTCCAAAATGGAAGTCGAGCCATCATATATATTTGCAAAGCCATTACCCAAATTAGCATTTACTACACTTCCGCTTAGAGTATCCATCGTATTTTTATTCTTATTTTCTACCTTGAAATACTCTTGCTCTCGCATCTCTCTTTCGCCTGCAAAGCCCAGGAACCCTAATTTTGCATTTACTTTACCTTGCCTTGGCGTATAAAAGCCGCTTAATTTTAAATTTACATTGATAGGCGAGTAACCAGGAGCCGGGGTAGACCATGGCGTAATAGTAACAAAATCGCCATAGATAGTTACATTTTTAGGCTTAAAATACGTATCTCGAATTTTTTTAGCTTCAGCGACACTCGCTACTCTGCCTATTACCTTATCAGAATTTTGAAGATCTTCCATTAGCTTCCTACGAGATGGTAATGTTTTATCATACACTATCACGACGCCCCATCCGCCATAAGCACCTACTCTTGCCGTCTCAAAACCGCCATTTAAAAATGAAGCTCCGTAAGCATCCCAGCCGGCGCTAGTTTTAATATTACCCACGGTAAAATCTATACTATCGGAATAATCCTTGAAATTTGCTCTTACGATGTTGGTTATATCTTTAGAGCAACCATATTGAAGGCGCATTTCGTTTAAAGGGTCAGTCCATTCATATCTCCAGAATAGATAGCTCTCTGTACCCGGAATCGGACCGCGATTTTCCCACCTCTTATAAACCTTGCCATTATAAGTAAAACTCTTAGGTATATTATTATCGGTTTCGCTACGATAATACCAACCGTACTTACGCAGATAATTAACCGCTAATCTTTTTTTTGCCATAACTTGCCCTTGGGCATTAGTTTTACAACCATGAGGTCCACTACCACGCTCACATTCTTTATAAACGCCTGCCTCTTTTGCGTCATATTGCCCGCCGTCTCTAGTATTTGCATTATAATTCCATGCAGCGTATCCGTCACATCTATCTCGTTCTATTTCCTCTATATTGGTTGCTTCAGAGCTTTTCGAACTTCTCATTCTAAACTGAACTTTATGATAATCCTTCGTAGCTTTAAAACCATCCAGTGCCTCGATATTAAATATATTTCCTTGCCAATAAAGCCTAGCATATACGATATCATCTGCAGTAACGCCTTTTGGTAACTTTAAAGTAGATGTAGAGCTATTTAAAGTAAAACCACCATCGTTGATATATGTACCCTTCGAGTCAAACATATAATGGGTGCCTTTATTAGGCCAACTAGAGGTTATAACCGATCCGCTAGTTACAGCATAATCACCGAATACGTAAGAGCCCGCACCACCAAATCTTACAGCAGGCTTTTGATCTCGCATATCCTCAGGAAATTTTTTGATATTGCTGAAATTATACACGCCAAAAAAACAATCAGAATCACCACATCCAGCGCTTTTAGAGTCTTTCATATTTTTTCTGAAAATCCAGCCTTGTCTCCAGTCTGCTCCGCCGTCAGTACGATATTCGTTACCCAACTGAGTCGCAGGTACGATTTTTACATTTGATCTGTCATCATCCGCAAATGCACCCGTTGAGAAACAAAACAACAGCGCCAAAAGAGGCGCGAAGCTAAAACTCTTAACTTTCATGATACTACCCTCCGGTCAATAACATAATTTTTGACTACTATTTTACATTTTTTTTGCTTAAATTTAATACGGATATGGAGCAAATATAAATAAATTTTAAAGAATTTCTAAAAGAAAGATTTTATAAAATGCGGTTTTATTTATGTTGGGCTACATTAAAAAAAATATAATAACAAATAAACAACGACTCCCAAACAACAAAAGGCGCGAGAATTCCGCGCCTTAAAAATTCTAAAATTCTAAAATTCTAAAATTCTAAAATTCTAAAATTCTAAAATAAGCCGAATTTACCATCTTTACGCTTGTAAAGCACACGCATTTTGGCATCCATATCATTAAAAACCAAAAACTGATCGGTGCTTTCTTTCAGCTTATTTAGCGCTTCATCAATCTCTAGCGGTTTATAAAGCTCTAGCTCGGTAGGGACGATCTCATCGACCTCATCGTTTAAATTTGGCTTATTGGTACCGACCGCATTATCTACGGCGTTTTGTTTCATCTCGTCGCGATTTTTGTGAGAATTTACCTTATCGTGGTATCTGCGAAGCACTTTTGAGGCGCGCTCGACGATGAGATCGACGGCGGCATAGAGATCTTTATCTTTTTGGCGCACGACTATAGTGTCTTGATGCGCTAAATTTAGTGAGAAATCCACCACGAAGCCCTTTCTGCCTTGCTTCTCGTCGGCAGAAATTACACAACGCCCCGAGATGATGTCGAGATTATATTTTTCTAGCGTCTCAAATGCGTTTTCGACATAATTTTTAATAGCTTCTGTTAGCTCAAACTGCTTACCTACGATATTTAAATTCATCGTCTCTCCTTTGCATTATGGTTTTTGAATAGTACGCCTATGATATGTGATCTGTGGCCTTCCCATAACCGCTACATTAGATTTTACTACCACATCTACAAGCGCAGCATGGCTTAAAATTCTGCCCACACTACCGTTCGCAAGACTTTCTGACGAGCCTTGCCCAAAATTACTATAAGCGACGGTATGATTGCCGGGCGCACCTAGCTGTCTATCGAAATATCCGAATGTCACGGTGATATCAAACATCTTTTGAGCTGGATCATTTGACGGATACTCAAGCGTAATCGTATTTAATGTAGGATTAGTCGCAGCCGTAGAGCCCTTTTCCTTAAGCTCGGTAGTTAGATACTCATGCTTTTGCATAGCAAGGACGGCTAACTCCGTAGCGCTCTGAGCTAGCAGTAGCGCCTGCTCTCTGCCTTGGATATTATTGACATCGCGAGCCGTCATAGACGCGATAGATAGTGCCGTAATCGCCGTAGTCGCTACAATGATGATAAAAAATATGGCTGCTACTAGAGCAAAGCCTTTTTGCATAGTTTTCATTAGTACACCACCTGTGCTTTACAAACGTTTAGATCCAGCTCCGAAGGATCAAAATTTCTGCCGTCGTCTCTCATACATAGCTTAAGCGCGACAGCGCCGTTATCGTCCTTAAACCTAAACAAGCTCACGTCCTCGGCTAGTAACGCACTGCTAGCCTTATCATACGAGTTCGCATCATCTTTAGCAGTGCTCCAAGGACGATAGTTATACTTAAAAAGTAGATTAAAATTCTTACTCAAATTGCCCGCATTGTCTTTCGTATATGTTACGACCTGAGCGGGAACAATCGCGTAAGCGCTATGAGCTATATAGTACTGCTCGGAGAATTCCTGCGAGTTATCGTTGTTTGGATTAAGCGGATACTGATTTATCCTGATAGTTTCGCCTTGTATCTTACCACTACCAGCAATGCTAGGTCTACCTACGGCGATTAGTACGCGGTTGCTACCGTTCACGTCGACCTTTCTATCGTAGCCGTAGCCTATATTTACGCTAGTAGGCGAAGCGTCGTTCGTGACTATCCCAAATATAACGGCGACCTCGTAATTGACAGAAGGGACGTTGTATGTCTTAGCCCTTAAATTCCTAACTATTTTAGCTACTTCCGGGAAGTCGCTACCCAAAGATACCATATTAAACGCAACTCTAGTATCCGCTATATAGCCGGCATCTCCTTTATCTGCATCCGCTTTCCATTTGATATCTCGAAGCTGAGACATCGACATAAAGCCGCTCCAGCCCGGATTTCTCTTATTTATATTTCTCGTCTCTACGCTTTGTCCGATCCACTCTAATATATCGTATTTTGGATCATCTAAAGCGCTAATTGGCACAAATTGGTTTGAGCTAAGTTCTCTGCCTATAGTAGAGCTTTTTATTCTATCTTCCAAGCGATTTGTTATTAGCATCATCGCATTTTGCGTTCTAGCTTCGAGCTGGTTTACCGCGCGCACATGCACGTAGGATTTATAGATCTTAGTGTATAGATCAGCGCCAAACATCGAGATGATACCTAGCACTACGATAACAAACACAAGCTCTATAAGAGTAAAACCTCTTTTCATCTCGTGCTCCTATCAATTATATCGTCTAGTGGCGGTCGTCTGGTAGCCGACGCCGATATTGGATAGAAACGCCTTTAAAACGACCGCTTTACTACTATTGCCGTCTCTAGCCACAGCATCGTTTAGATCCACCGCAGATACCCTAACCATCTTAATATTAGTAAAAGGAGCGTTATTAGCACCAGGAGGCGGCGGCCCATCATAACTAACAAAATGGTACGGCTTATCGCTAAGAACACCTTTAAGATTGACGCCCTTAGCATACTCTTCCTTATTAAAAGGCTCATAGGCGTAATCCACATCTACCTTTATCCTCGTATTAAGTATAAAATCGCCCTTACTGCTAGAGCCTACCAAATTACCGACTGTTATATCGGTCGTAAAGCCATCGTAATCGTCAACATCTCTATAAAGACCGCCTTTTTTTTTAGCAATTCCACCGAAATGCCTTTTTAAAGTCGGTAATGCAGGGGAAACCTCACGCTTATTAGGCTCCTCCAAAATTCCCGGTCTAGGCTCCGTACCGTCAATGGTATTCGAGTCTATGGTTAAAATCCTAGCCTTGGAGCTCGCTATGCAGCCATCCTCATAGCCTTCCTCGCACTTATAGCTAGTAGTAGCATAACCAATCCAATTGTTATCCCACTGTGCTTTAGATATACGAGACATAAAAGCTTTAGCGTTATATACAAGCTCCTCTTTGATCGCAAGGGCATTTAGCTCGGTCGTCTGCGCGACGATACGCGGGATCGCCATCGTCGTAATCGCCAAAATCACGATAGTAAAGATCAGCTCAATTAGAGTAAAACCTTTTTTCATCTTACATCCTTTCTTTAAAATTTTGAAATTACGGAAACGCAAACTTACTCTGCGTTATCGGCGCTAATTATACTATTGTTAAACTTAAATTTAGAATTTATCGCGTAAATTTTTTTGGTTTACAAAGATTTTTAAGCCCGAACGCATAAAAATTTTAAAGAAATTCCATTTTTAAATTTGGACGCGGAATTTAAGCTTGCATTTACTCAAAGACTATAAAATTACGAGCTAAATAAATTCCAAGGATTTTTTATGACAAATCTAAGTAAAATTCTATCCGCTCTCCTATTTATCGCGTTTATCGGCGGCTGCAGTGGCAAAGGCGACGGCGAGCTTTTTAATCTAAGCCCCGAGGCATGGTATTCTAAAATTTTAGAAGATATCAACAACGCAAATATGGAGGATGCCGAGAAGCACTACACTAGCTTTTCTAGCGAACACATCGCCTCTCCGCTGCTTGAGGAGATGACACTCATTATGGCGTGGGCTTTTGTGGAGGATGAAAACTACGAGAAAGCAAACAAATACCTAGACGAATATATCCGTCTCTACGGCACGACGCAAAAGATCGAATACGCAAGATTTCTAAAAATTAGAGCAAATTTCGATTCCTTTAGCCGCCCAAATCGCAACCAAAAGCTAATGCTAAACAGCATCGACGAAATTCGAAAATTTATAGCTGAATATCCACAGAGCGAGTATCGTCCGCTACTTGAGACGATGCTAACAAAGCTTAGGCTTGCCGAGCATCAGCTAAATATCGACATCAAAGATCTTTACCAGCGCACCGACCGCGAAAGTTCTGCCAAAATTTACGAGCAGCGCATCGAAGAATCCCCGCTAAACGGCACCGACGTCATCAAACCGCGCTCGCCTTGGTATCGCGCGATCTTTGAGTAGGAGGAGCGATGCAACTGATGCAAAATACAACCTTCCCGAGCGATCTACCTATCATCGTCGAGGACGAGCTATTTTTATATCCGTTTATGATAGCGCCCCTTTTCGTCGGCGACGAGCATAACAAAAAGGCTCTCGATCTAGCAGCCAAAAACGAATCTATGATAATGGTCGTAAGCTCAAAGTCGGAATTTAACGGCGATAGAAGCTTCGGCGGTATCTATAACGCAGGCGTCGTGGGCTCTGTGATGAGAACCGTGCCGCTTCCCGACGGTCGGGTTAAAATTTTATTTCAAGGCGCGCTAAAAGGTAAAATCGTAAAAGAAATTTCGCAAGATCCGTTAATCGCTACCGTCGATATCATCCATGACGAGCGCGGCAATGACCAGAAATTAGACGCGTTAGTAAGCGTGCTGAAAGAAAAAACCAAGACGCTTAGCACGCTCACGCATTTTTTCCCGAACGATCTGCTAAAAACCATCGACGACGGCACCGACGCCGCGCGCGTCTGCGACCTGATTTTAAGCGCACTGCGCCTAAAAAAGCAGGTAGCCTACTCGTTTTTTACAGAGAGCAACTTGCAAAAGCGTCTTTTCAACCTCATCAACTACATCTCCGACGAGATCGAAGCACAGAGGCTCGAAAAGGAGATCAAAAGCAAAGTTCACTCCAAGATCGACAAGACGAACAAAGAGTATTTTTTAAAAGAGCAGCTCAAGCAGATCCAAAAGGAGCTAGGCGGCGATGCCGATCGTGACGTCGAGATCGAGGAGTACCGCAAAAAGCTAGAGGCCAAAAAGCCCTATTTGGGCGAGGATGCCTACAAAGAGATCAAAAAGCAGATCGATAAATTTGCCCGCCTCCATCCGGACAGCGCCGATGCGGGGCTAGTGCAGAGCTATCTGGACTGGGTTTTGGAGGTGCCTTTTGAAAAGACCGCCAAGCATAAGATGTCCATCGAGGGCGTTACGGCGCAGCTAAATAAAGACCACCACTCCCTGAAAAAGCCCAAGGCGCGCATTGAGGAGTATTTCGCGCTAAAGCAGCTTTTAGAGCTTCGTGGCACAAGCGGCAAGAAGAGTAAGGAGGACGGCAAAAATGGCGGCGCGATCCTGTGCTTCTACGGCCCTCCCGGCGTGGGCAAGACGAGCCTTGCGAACTCTATAGCGACCGCGCTTAAGCGCAAACTCATCCGTATCGCTTTGGGCGGGCTTGAGGACGTAAACGAGCTACGCGGACACCGCCGCACCTATATCGGCGCGATGCCTGGTCGTATCGTACAAGGGCTCATCGAGGCAAATCAGATGAACCCCGTCATCGTGCTTGATGAGATCGATAAAATTTCAAGCTCATACAAGGGCGATCCGACGGCGGTTCTGCTTGAAATTTTAGACCCCGAACAAAACTCGAGCTTTAGGGATTATTATCTAAATTTCAACATCGATCTTAGCAAGATCATCTTTATCGCCACGGCAAACGACGTATCTCTCATACCTGCGCCGCTGCGCGATAGGATGGAGTTTATCGAGCTTAGCTCATACACGCCGCAGGAGAAATTTCAGATCGCTAAAGACTATCTGATCCCCCAGGAGCTGCAGCGCCACGGCTTAAAATCAGCCGACGTAGCGATCAACCCGGCAGCCCTTGCCGAGATCATCGAAGAGTATACGCGTGAAAGCGGTGTGCGAAATTTGCGCCGCCAGATCGCAGCGATCTTCCGCAAGGTCGCGGTTAAAATTTTAAAAGACAAAGAGTTTAAAAAAATCGTCGTTACGACGAAAAATTTAAGCGAATTTCTAAATAAAAAGGTTTTCGAGATTGATGAGGTCGAAAAGTGCGATCAAATCGGCATCGTAAACGGGCTTGCGTGGACTGCAGTAGGCGGCGATGTGCTCAAGATCGAAGCGGTCAAGATCAAAGGCAAGGGCGCGATGACGATCACGGGCCAGCTCGGCGACGTGATGAAAGAATCCGCGCAGATCGCCTTTAGCGTCGTAAAGGTGCTGATCGACGAGGGTAAGCTCAAAGCAGGCCAAGACGCGAAGACGGGCGCAACAAAAGCCTCACGCGCGGGCAGAAACTCCGCATTACGCACAAACGGCGGCGCGTCTAAAAGCTCAGCGGCACGAAATTTAAGCGCAGAGGAGAATTCCGAAAGTTCGGAGCAGATTTACAACAAATTCGATCTTCACATCCACGTGCCCGAGGGCGCGACGCCGAAGGACGGACCGAGCGCGGGCATCACGATGAGCACGGCGATCGCGTCGATTTTAAGCGAGCGCAAGGTGCGCGCAGATCTTGCGATGACGGGCGAGATCACGCTAAGCGGCAAGGTGCTGCCAATCGGCGGGCTCAAAGAGAAGCTCATCGCCGCACACAAAGCCAAAATCGCCGAAGTGCTGATCCCACGCAAAAACTATGAGCGCGACCTGGCTGAGATCCCGGACGAGGTCAAAAACGATCTGAAAATAACGCCGGTAGAGCGGATCGAAGAGGTGCTAGAGTTGGCGCTAGTCTAAATTTAAAGCGCCGTTTTAAATTTGGCCGCGCGCTGGAGGTTAAGAGTCTACAGGAGCATCTGAGCGGCGAGTGAGATCAAGAAACTAAAACCGTAAATTCGGACGTCAAATTTAGCCCGCAAATTTGACGTACGTAAATTCAGCCAAATTTAGAGGTTAAATTTGTATTTAAATTTGGCCGAGCGCTACCATAGACTCTGAAATTTTAAAATCCTACCGCATGGCGCACGGAATTAAAAACTCTTTAGATTCCCGCTTGCGCCGTTTGCGATCAAAATATAAAGCAAGAAAATGATAAGACTAAAAGCAAGATTAAGATTAGCCGCAAGGAAGCTTGAAATCGCCTTTTTTATTAGCCTGATCGCTTATGTTTTGGCAGCTTTGAGCCTATTTATCGTGCCCGAAGACATCTTGTCCGCTCACGCGGTTTTTAGGGCCTTTATGACGTTTATGGCAGGTTTTTATCCGGCTATAAACGTGGCGCAGACTAAAACCACCTTTGGCGACGTAGCGGCGTTTCATCTTAGTTATTTATGTTTTTTTATGCTAGTTTGTTTGCTGTTTGCGGGACTTTACGGCGTGGCAAAAGGAGCTACCGGTAGGCTCGAGGAAAACAAAAACAACGCCCAGGCGCTTTCGCAAGGTATTATTTTGCTTACGCTTATCGTATGCTTTTTGGTATTCGGCGGACTTGATGATTTTTTCTCGGGTTATAGCGTATGGCACTCTTATCGCCCGACGCGAGAGTTCATAGCACAGGTGAGGCTAGAATTATTTTTATACTATGAAATGATAGGCTTTGGCATTGCAAATTTTTGCGTGATGATGTCGGCGTATCTTATTATGCAGATTTGTAGGCAGCTATGGGCCTTTGTTTTGCTTAGGGCTCGCCAAACGGCTGCGTTTTTCGGACGGATATTTAGACAACGCTAGCCGACTCGTTAAAGGTTGTTTAAATTTGACCGTACTCGTCGATAAATGAGCGCAAATTTAGCTCAAATTTGACGCGCGAAACGCTAAATTTAAACGGCTAAAACCATAAATTTAAGCCGCACGGCGTATTTGCTTTAGTTTTATTCTGATAAAATTTGCTTGTAGTAGCGCTTCTTCTTTATTCGGCGAGTTTGTGAGCCGCTCTAGCGCCTCTTTGGCTAGTTTTTCTGATTCGCTTAAATCATTTTTTGCGCTCAAATCATCTAGCAGCTTCGCGTTTGCTTTCGCCGCGCTCAGAAACAAAAAGTCAAAACATACACAAAATACGAGCAAAATCTGCGCGCACGGGACGTAAATGCTAAAAATATCCCTTGAAATTATCGCCGTAATAAGCCCGCAAAGCAGCTCTAAAAGCGCCAAGCGAAACGAAAAAACGTAAAAATATCGCTCCTCTAGCCTTGCAATCAGCGAAAATCCAAAAAGTAGCGCATCTAAAAGCAACCCGGAAGCCGGCCCGCCGAAAATATTTGCCGAGGTGCTCCAAGTAAAATTAAAAATGATATTTTGCGAAACCAACGCGATATAAAGCGATAAAATGCACGCGGGCGCGAACATGACGAGGCTAAATTTGGGATCTTGCAAGCAAAGGCGCGCTGCAAATTTGATAAAAGCATAAATTTCGCCAAAACGCCCAAAGCAAAGTAACCTACAGCCGTCAAAAACAGCGTACAAGCGCAGTAAAATATAATCGTAAAAGTCGTTTCGCCCAAATTTGATCCCTTTTGTTTTAAATTTTAGAGTTTTTGTCGTTTAATTGGGCTTAATAAATCCAGCTTCGCAGTATTAACTCCTGCTCAAATTTAACTAGCTCGCAGCCGCGCTCAAACTCCCAAATTTAACCCCAGCTTAAGCATAAGCTTATATACTTTGGCTTTAAATTTAAGGCGGCAAATGAGATCTCAGAGCGAATTTTTTGGCGTTTTCATCACCCTTCTTGGCGGCGTATTATGGGGCTTTAGCGGCGTTTGCGGGCAGTATCTGTTCACGCAAAAAGGCGTTAGCGCCGACTGGCTCGTACCCTACCGCTTGAGCCTTGCCGGGCTTGCGATGGTGGCGTACTATTTAGCGCGTTCGCCGCGCACAGCCCTCGCTCCGCTAAAAGATCGCGCGCTATTGCCGCAGCTGCTCATCTATGCGTTTTTTGGGCTCATGATGACGCAATATGCGTATTTTTACAGCATTGAGCTCTCAAACGCCGCCGTCGCGACCGTGATCCAGTACTCCGCGCCCGCGCTCATCCTCGCCGTCGTTTGCTTTTTACAGCGGCGTGCGCCTAAAAAGGTCGAACTCATCGCCCTCATTTTGGCGGTACTGGGCGTCGTGCTGCTCGCCACTCACGGCGATCTGGGTTCGCTCGTTATCAGCGCGGAGGCGCTGGTTTGGTGCCTGATTAGCGCGCTTGGCGTCGTGATCTACAGCCTCATCCCAACGAAGCTAAATCAAAAATACCCCATTGCGCTAAATTTAGGCTGGGGCATGGTCATCGGCAGCGGCGCGCTTGCGCTTTACACGCGGGTTTGGCAGCTAGGTGGCGTGAGCGACGCGCAGGGCTTTGCGGCGCTTGCTGCGGTGGTGATCCTGGGCACGATATGCGCGTTTAGCTTTTACATGACGGGGCTAAAGATAATAGGCGCGAGCAGGGCGAGCATGATAGCGTGCATCGAGCCAGTGAGCGCGGCGGCGTTTGCCTATTTTTGGCTGGGGACGGAGTTCGTATTTCTTGATTTTGCGGGCTTTACGCTCATTGTCTCGTGCATATTTTTGCTAGCCAAAGATAGGAAAAAGGCGTAAATTTGGAGGAGAAATGATCTATTTGGCGCAGACCGATACGACGGCGGGATTTTTGAGCAAGGATTTTCGCGAGATAAACGCGCTCAAAGGCCGAGCGGCGGACAAGCCCTGCCTCATAACGACGGCAAAGCTTAGCGAGCTAAAAAATCTCGCTCGCGTGCCCGCTAAATTTAAAAATTTAGTGCGCCGCGCGAGAAAAACGACGTTTTTATATCCGAACGCCAAGGCCGTGCGTGTCGTGAAAGAGTGCGCTCACGAGGAGTTTTTGAGGCAATTTGACTGGCTTTACTCCAGCAGCGCAAATTTAAACGGACAAAACTTCGACGAAGCCTGGGCGAAAGCGGCGGCGGACGAGGTCGTGGATAAAAATTTCAGTCAAAACGCAAGCTCGAAAATTTATAAAATTTCAAAAACTAAAATTTTGCGGATTAGATAGAGCTGCCGATTAAAATTTACGCGCGCAAAGAGTGCTCAAAAAGAGGCGCAGTAGCTTATAAATTTAAGCGACTGTGTAAATTTAAATGGCTCTTATAAATTTCACCGAACCGTAAAATTTCGTCACATATAAACCGCACAATACCATCTGTAATTTTAAAAAATTGCGAAAAGATCACGGCAAACTCACAGAAAAATCATATAAAAAGCTGTAAATCCCCTCCCCACTGCCTTCAAGTAATAAAATTCCTGCCGTTCTCGAAGCTGAAAATTTCACTACTGCTAGCTTTAAATGAAATTCTATCGCCATATACTCAATCAAAATTTTAACTCGGGCGAGCTAAGATTATCGCTATAAATTCTTGCATCCCAAGTATTCTTGATTAAAATTTTAGAGATCGGGCATTGCCGCCGGTTTTTATCCGAGCCGCTATGCGCCGTTTTGATCGAAGCTACGACGACGCCGCTTTTGCCTTTGATTAAAATTTGATCTTTTAAAAAAGCTCCTCTGGCGCCGCTAAAATCAAAATTTCGCCGCTGCGTCAATAGTTTTAATAAAATTCAGCCACTACTGCTACCGATAGTTTCAATTAAAATTTTATCGCCGCTGCTGCAAGTAGTTTGCGATCAAAATTCTATCATCGCTGATTGTATATCAAAAGTCCCGCCACCGCTGCCTCACCGCCACCTCCGCCACTGCCGCCCTATCTCCACCACTGCCGCCGCAGCAAGCGCCGCAAAGTCGCCCGCGTCGCTCACGCCCCCAAGCTGCCAAACCTGCGTGTAAAGTGCAAGCGCACCGCCTCCCATTACTGCACCACGACGGCAGATCCGCGATAAAATTTCCGCCGCCGCGCAACGTGAGTCAAGCCAAACGCTGCAAATTTTAAAATTTAAACCGCCTCTCGCCGCGCGGCACCGATAAATTCCAACCGATAAATTCCGCTAGCCAGTCCATCATTTCCGCATAAATCATAAATTTTCATGAATTTAACGCCGCCATTCTTGCTTTATATTAAAATTTCGCTAAAATTACCGCATTAAATTTGAGGCGCAAACGGAGCTTAAGCTTAAACCGCTTGCGGGCAAATTAAATCCATTCAAGGAGCTTTTATGAGCGGTGTTGCGTTAATCATCTGCTTCGCCATAGCAGTCGTCGTGATGATTTTTTTGATCTCCAAAGCAGGCGTTCACCCGTTTTTGGCGCTAATGCTTATCTCCCTGGCGCTCGCAATCGTCGCGGGCATACCGCTAGCCAAGATCCCCGCGATTATCGGCGACGGATTCAGCGGCACGTTTAAGAGTATCGGTATCGTCATAATCTTCGGCGCGCTCATCGGCACCGTGCTTGAAAAGACCGGCGCGGCGCTCAAACTCGCCGATATGGTCGTAAACGTAGTCGGGCAAAAGCGTCCCGAGCTTGCGATGCTCATAATGGGCTGGATCGTAGGTATCCCCGTATTTTGCGACAGCGGCTTCGTCGTTTTAAACCCAATCCGAGAAGCGATCAGCAAAAAAATCGGCGAAAATCCGGTCGCTCTTGCAGTAGCGCTCTCCGGCGGACTTTACGCCTCGCACGTATTCATCCCGCCGACTCCGGGACCGATCGCCGCAGCAGGCGCCGTAGGTCTAGGCGGCAATCTGCTGCTCGTAATCGCAATGGGCGCGGTAGTCTCCTTGCCGGTGCTGATCGCTACATACTTTTTTTCCAAAAAAGTCGCCAAGAGCGTGCATATAAGCGAGGCTGAAGCCAATGAAGTCATCGCCAAAAGCTACGACGATCTGCTTAAACAATACGGCAAATTGCCGGGCGGATTTTTAAGCTTAGCCCCTATTTTGGTGCCGATCCTATTTATGGCGCTGGGTTCCGTCGCCAAGATCCTAAAAGTAGGCGGGTTTGCAGGCGAAATTTCGCAATTTTTAGGAAATCCTATCATCGCGCTAGCCTTGGGCGTAGTTTTTGCGGTATTTTTGCTCGCACAAACCGGCAAACTAGGCGAATTTAGCGAGATCACCAACGAATCCTTAAAAATCGTAGGCCCGATCCTCTTCATCACCGCAGCGGGCGGAGTGCTAGGCAAGGTCATCACCGACGCCGGCTTCGTAACCTACATCAAGGATAATGCGACCGCGATTAAAGCCGCGGGTATTTTCTTCCCGTTCTTAATCTCAGCCGTCTTAAAAACCGCACAAGGAAGCTCCACCGTGGCGATCATCACTACAGCTTCGATTATGGGCGCATTTAACGCAGACGGCTCGCTGATGCAGGTACTGGGCTTCACCTCCGAAATGTCCGGCGCGCTTGTGGTAATGGCGATCGCAGCGGGCGCGATGACCGTTTCGCACGCTAACGACAGCTACTTCTGGGTCGTTACGAATTTCAGCAAGATGAATCCGCAGCAAGGCTACCGCACACAGACCATGCTAACCCTAATTATGGGCATTACGGGT
This sequence comes from Campylobacter sp., assembly GCF_019423325.1. Taxonomy (NCBI): domain Bacteria; kingdom Pseudomonadati; phylum Campylobacterota; class Epsilonproteobacteria; order Campylobacterales; family Campylobacteraceae; genus Campylobacter; species Campylobacter sp. The sequence continues at coordinate 129,477 of NZ_JAHZBQ010000003.1, forward strand.
ATGATCAGCGTGTGGATTTTGTCGCTGTTTTTGATATAGGCTAGCTTATTCTAGCCGCTACTGCGCTAAATCAGTGCGGAGCGCTACGGGCATCTACCAGCGGCTAGCTACATAAAATTCTTTAAATTTACGTAGCTAGCCCGCGTCGCGCAAATGCCTTAGTATTAAAATTTCGCTTAACATAGTTTTAAATTTACACACAAAGCCTCAAGGAGCGAAATTTTAAAATTCTATCGCTACGGAATTTTAAAATTTAGCCGAAATTCTATGGCTTACAGAATTCTAAAATTCCACGACATGAAATTTTAGAATTTGCCCCATAAATTTGGCAACGAGATTTTAAAATTCTACTCTTGCTTCAGTCTTGTCATCGTAAATTTAGCCTACGCGCTGTAAAATTCCAAAATTTTAAAATACCAGCTAAAGGAAAAATATGAAAGTTTTAGTCGCGATCGACTCGTTTAAGGGCTCGCTTAGCTCGCTTGAGGCGGGCAACGCCGTAAAATCAGGCATCGAAAAGCTAGGCTGCGAGGTGCTCGTCAAACCTATCGCAGATGGCGGCGAAGGCAGCGTTGAAGCCCTTGCCGACGCGCTAAAAGCTAGGTTCATGGACGTCATCGTAGCAAACCCGTTAGGCGAAAAAACGCCCGCGCGCTACGCCTTAAAAGGCGAGCTAGGCATCTTAGAAATGGCGTCCGCATCGGGTCTGCCGCTCATCGAAAAATCGCGCCGCAACCCGCTAAAAACGAGCACTTATGGCTTTGGCGAGATGATAGCGCATGCGATCGCACACGGCGCGCGAAAGTTTATCATCGGCATCGGCGGAAGTGCTACGAATGACGCGGGCATGGGGATGCTGCGCGCGCTCGGCTTTAAATTTAAAGATGCAAATGGCGCAGAGCTTGCGGGAGCGGGCGAGGATCTGATTAAACTCGCCACGATAGATTGCACTTCGGTGCTACCACATCTTAAAGAGTGTGAGTTTCTCATCGCCTGCGACGTGGATAATCCGCTCTTCGGCGAAAACGGCGCGGCATATATTTACGCTCCGCAAAAGGGCGCGGATGCGGCGATGGTAAAGCAGCTCGATGCGGGACTTATAAATTTTGCAAGCATCGTAAGCAAACATCTTGGACGCGAGCTTTGGAATAGTCCCGGGGCAGGAGCTGCCGGCGGGCTAGGCTTTGGCTTCGTGAGCTTTCTAAACGCGACGCTTAAGCCTGGCATCGACATCATCACCGAAGAGATCGGGCTAGATCGCGATATGAAAGGCGTCGAGCTCGTCATCACAGGCGAAGGAAGGCTCGATTTTCAAAGCTCGATGGGTAAAACCCCTTGCGGTGTCGCAAAGATTGCTGCTTCTTACGGCGTGCCCGTAATCGCGCTGGCAGGCGGCATATCGCCCTGTGCCGGCGGCTGTAATGAGCGAGGCATAGGCGCATTTTTTTGCATCCTAAACGAACCGATGAGCCTTGAGCGCGCGATGGAAAAAGAGACCGCAACACAAAATTTAGCCCGCGTCGCCGAACAAGCAGTGAGATTGTTTATGCTCGGACGCGGCGCCAAATAGGGCTTTTGGACTGAAATTTAAAGCACAGGCGCTAAAATTAGCAGCGAGCACGGTATGTATGCGTGACAGGTGCGGTTGCGAAATAAGGCGGCGGCGGCTCGCAACATAATAATCACGACAAAGTGTGGCAGGCGGCGAGCACAGCGAAGAAGCGAAAATTTTATGTAGGATAGATTTGCGTGCTTTAAAGGTACGGCTTGATCTTGACGCAGATGGGGTGACGCGCAGCTTACAAGGCACAAAAATATACGCGAAGAAGCAGGCGAGAGCCTACAACGATGGACGTTGGTAAAGCGGCGGCTTGCGGCAAGAGGATACGGGCTATCACATGCATGCGCGGCAAGCGAATACTGCGCGCGTCTCGCGGCGAGCGGCAAAATTTCATCCACCACAGACCATGGTAGGCAGATAAAATTTTGCATTAAAACGGAGCTTTTCCGAAATTCTAGCGCGTTTGAAATACGGAGTGATCGGATGAAAGGTAAGACAGTGGACGGCTCGACGGTGAAATAGCGGCGTGAAATTTTCGGCGCAAAATTACACTTTACTGCGCGAGCATATACGCTAGGAATGATTTAAAACTCATTTTCCAATCAAGCGGCTCGCGAACCCTCGCAACACATAACCTCAAGACATGACTAAAACAGATAGAATTTTAAAATTTAACCGCCATATTCGCAGCCTATGGAATTTGCAACGTAAATTTAAAAGCAGCGCCGCGCTTAATGAAATTTTGTTTAAATTTTAGCTCACGATATGCCCTTTTTGAGGCGGAAAAGACCGCTCAATCGCAAAATAACGCTTCTTGCAAAGATGGCGGCGGCACATTACTCCGCTCGCTCGCAAAGCCCGTCAAGCCCTCCGATGACGCTTTGATGAGAGGCGGGCTGCGTCTGCGCAAATTCGTATTATTGGGATCGCAGATTTGCTTATCGCTAAATTTAGTGCATATGCGGTCGCCGTACGCCGCTATGGTAAGAGTGGGCTTGCGTTTAAATTTGCTCCGATCGCGCTGTGTTTTGCGATAAAAATTTATGAAATTCCATTTTCGGTCGGCGCCGCAAAATTTTATAAAGCTCCATTTTAAAATTTTCAGCACGGGCACGTACCGATCAGGTCGTCAAGCTAAAATCAAATCTTAAAATTCTAAGCGACGAATGCGGAAAACCCTCGCGCCTAGCGTATCTGCGGCGGCGACACGGGCACGCTAAATTTATCGCTTTTAGGACGCAAAAGACGCGCAGACGCGGGCAAAATTTATTGATTTTAGAGTTTAAAGCATCGAATTCGCGCGCCTAGGCTAAATTTTAAAATTTAAAGCGCGCGACGCTTCGGGCGCATCCACGCGACTACAAGCGCTCATAAAATTCGCCCGAAGCAAGGTTGTAAAACCGCGGACGGGCACAAAATTTATCACCGCAAAAATCAAAGCCGCGAAAGCAAAAAGGCTTCACGAGCGCTCGCTGCCGCATCCGCCCGAGTAAATTAAAATCGCATGATCCGCCTAGCCGGCATACGTAGAGGGCGCCGCTGCGGGCATTTGCACTTAAATCCGGTGCGATCGCAATGCGATTTAAAACTGCGCCTGCTTAAATTCGCGCCGTTTCGGTTCGCTCGCAATCACATCTTGCCGCAGTAGCGCTTTAAATTTGCACCGGCGCGATTATGCGCATTCAATCGCTACGGCAAGGGTAAAATTTCAAAATCTAGGTCCATACGCGCCGATTTTCGCCGCCCAAAATCGCTCGGATCGAATTTACGCTACCGCAATCCGCGCAGATTAAAGCGCCGCCGCTTAAAAGCGCAAATTTTATCCTTCAAACGGCGGCGCGAAATTTCACTAAAATTTCATCTCTTAATTCGGCGCGCGATTTATAAAATTTCGCCCTCGCCGCGCCCAGAAAGCTGCGGCTTAGGCAGCGCCAGACTCTTTGCGGTTTTGCTAAAAAGTATCAGATCCTCGGTGCTTTGCACGCTCCACGGCAGCCGCGAGAGCGCGAATTTGAAAATTTCAAAGCAGGAAATGGCGTCGCTAAATGCGCGGTGGTGGACGTTTTGCACGCCTAAAAGCTCTTTTAACGAGCCGAGCCCGTATCTTTGCGCCTCGATCGTGCGGCGCGCGAGCTCTACGGTGCAGAGCCTGCGATTTAAAAGCATCCCAAAGCCGCATTTTTGCAGGCTCGCGTCGATGAAGCCATAGTCAAATTTGACGTTGTGCGCCACAAAAACGCTATCGCCTAAAAACAGCCTAAACCGCTCCAGCACGCTAGCTAGCGGCGGCGCGCCCACAAGATCGTCCGCACAGATACCGGTAAGCTCGGTGATATTTTCGGGCACGGCGGGCGCGTAAACGAAGCTCTCGAAACGATCGAGCTCCTGCGTGCCGCGCGTTTTTATCGCGCCGATTTCAATGATCTGACCGTTTGAGAGCCCGCCGTTCGTCTCGATGTCCACAAAGCAAAAAATTTCATCCGAAATGTCCGTCTCGCGGGTTTTGAGCGTGATTTTGCCGTTGTCGAGTTTTATTATCTCTATGCCCAGCGCTCGCCACATCGAAAGGTCTTTTGGCTCGAAAAGCTCGGTAATCTCGGCAATATCGCTTGCTTTTGAGATAAAATCGTAATAATTTATGCTCTTTTGAGCCAGTAAATTTATGAGATTTTCGATCTGGCGCGTCAAAATTTTACCCCTGTGCCGCGCCTAAATTTTAAGCGCACGGATCGCCTCCGCGTAGTCGTTTGAAGAAAATATGTAATTGCCCGCTACCACGACGTCGGCGCCGGCTTCATCGATACCAGCAATATTCAGCCCGTTTACGCCGCCGTCGACCTCAATGAGGCATTTTGCGCCTTTGCGATCGATCAGCTCGCGCAGCTGCTTAATTTTCTCAAGCGCCGAGGGGATAAATTTCTGCCCGCCAAAGCCCGGATTGACGCTCATCAAAAGCACCATATCGACTTCGCCCAAGATAAACTCCAGCACGCTAAGCGGAGTGTGCGGATTTAGCACGACTGCGGGCGAGACGCCGCTGCGGCGTATATGATCTATGAGGCGCAGAGGGTGCTGCTCCTCCTCGATGTGGAAGCTAAGAAATTTCGGCTTTAGCGGCAAAAAAAGATCGACGAAAAACGGCACGTTTTTAACCATCAGATGGATGTCTAAAGGCTTGCTGCTCGCCTTTGCCGCGGCGCTCGCTACAAGCGGTCCGATCGTAAGATTGGGTACGAAATGTCCGTCCATCACGTCTACGTGAATGAGATCGGCGCCCGCTTCGCAGACTGCGCGAATTTCCTCCGCGAGCCTGCCGAAATCCGCCGATAAAATGCTGGGTGCGACATACATTAAGATTCCTTTAAAATTTCAAGATGCGGAATTTTACTTAGTTTTGTCATAAATTTCGCTAAATTTGAACCGCGGCGGATTTTAAGCATAATTTGAAATTTTTTCGCTATAATCGCCATTTATTTTAATCATCAAGGATTTATTATGGCAAGAAGATGCGCAATCACCGGCAAAGGTGCGATGGTAGGAAACAACGTCAGCCACGCAAATAACAGGACCAAAAAGAAATTCCAGGTCAATCTACGCACCATCCGCGTTCAGCTACAAGACGGCTCAACCAGACGAATCAAAGTCGCCGCCTCAACTCTACGAACTATGAAAAAGCAATCAAAATAACCTCTTAAAGAGGAATTTATGTCTGTTTTGGACAAGATCAAGCGATTCCTCGACTGGTCCGGCTCGACTAAGCCGGACATCAACCTCTATACAGAAATTTACGACCAGCTACGCCCTTTTCGCTTACCGCTGATAACCATCGTGCTGATGATGCTAATCGGCACATTAGGCTATGTCTTTATAGCGGGCTTTTCGCTCGTAGACGCCTTTTATCAGGCGGGTATGACCTTCACGACGGTAGGCTTTACCGAAGTAGCGCCGATATCGCCCGCGGGTAGAATTTTTACCGTCTTATTCATCCTTATGGGCTTTGGAACCTTTTCGTTTTGCCTGGGCGTCGTCGTCGAGGTCATAAAAAACGGCAAACTTCAAAATTTACTTAGGGAGCAACGAATGATCAATAACATCGCAAGGCTCAAAAACCACTACATTATCTGTTACAACAACATCTACTGCGCCGAGCTTGCCAAGCAGTTTCGCGAAAATCATCTACCTTTTGTCGTGATCGACCCCGATCCCGCTCTAGCCAAAATCGCCGAAGAAAACCGCTATCCATATTTCATCGTAGGCGAGCCGCATGTAGAAACTACAATGCTAAAAGCGCATCTGTCATCTGCAAAATCCGTCATTACACTAAGTCCAAATTTAGCTGATAATATCGCAATAATCTCGCTGGTACGCCTCTACGAAAAGGAGCTTGGTCGCATCACCCCATACTTCATAATGGCAAATAGCGATGATGACAGCGACACCGAGAGGCTAAAAAAACTCGGCGCAAATTCTATCGTCTCACCATCCAAACTCGCCGCACAAAGGCTCTCTGCGATCAGCGTGCGCCCTGATATGGAAAACATTTTGGAGCGATTTTTGTATAAAAAAGACTCGCTTATCGATATCGAGGAGATTACGGTGCCCGATTTTTCGTGGATCCGCTTCAAGCGCCTAAAAGAAACTCGCTTGCGTGATTTTACAAACGCCGACGTCGTGGGAATCAAAGAGCCCAACAGCCGCTTCATTCCGATGCCGGATGGCGACTACCTCATCGGTACTGGGGTGAAATTTTTAGTCATCGGCACGGCAGAGGGTATCCGCAACACCAAAAAACTCATCCGTAGCAAATACAAGCCGCAGGAGATGAGATATGTTTAAAATTACTAAGCTCGAGGGCGGCTTGCAGAATGTCGAGGGCTTTTATTTTGACGGCGTGAATTCGGGCTTTAAAAAACAGGGCAACGATCTAGGATTTATCCGCGCAGACGAGCCCTTTGCCGTAAGCGCGATCTTTACGAGCAATAAATTTCAAGCCGCGCCGATTAGGCATTTCAAAAGGGCGCAAGAGCGCGCTGGCGGAGAGCTTAAAACAAATTTTATCCTCGTAAATTCTAAAAACGCAAACTCTATGACCGGGGAGCAAGGCATCGCCGATATCGATGAAATTTTTAGCGAGCTTGGCAAAAAAATCCCTCTGATAAACCCCGTCATGAGCTCCACCGGCGTCATCGGATACCGCCTCAAAAAGGAAAAAATTATCGCCGCCGCGCAAAATTTTAACCTCTCGGCACGAAACTCGAACGCCCTAGCCACCGCCATTATGACTACCGACACGATAAAAAAAGAGCTTGCATATGAAATTTCTTTAGAAAACGGCGAGAAATTTCACATCGCAGCCGTTTGCAAGGGCGCAGGCATGATCAATCCTGCGCTTGCGACCATGCTCTGCTTCGTCCTGACCGACGCAAAAATCCCGCGCGCAGATATGGACGAGCTGCTAAAAAAAGCAGCGGAGCAGAGCTTCAACACAGTAAGCGTCGACGGCGACACCTCCACCAACGATACGATTATGCTATGCAGCAGCGCCAAATGCGCTTACGAAAAGGAGGCTTTCGCCTCCGCGCTAAACGCCCTTACGCACGAGCTTGCACTGATGCTTGTAAAAGACGGCGAAGGCGCAACCAAGCTGGTGCGATTTAAAGTAAGCGGCGCCGCAAATGCCGAAGACGCTCGCACGGCGGCGAAGGCGCTAAGCAATTCGCCGCTTGTTAAAACGGCGATCTTCGGCGAAGACCCGAATTGGGGTCGCATAGCCTCCACCATAGGCGCCTGCGGTATCGAATGCGACGAAGAAAAGCTGCGTATTAAATACGATGACGTGCTACTTTATGACGCGCAAAATCGCGAGCTGGACGCCGCGCGCGAGGCTGCGGCTCACGCCGTGATGCAACAAAAAAGCTTTACGATCTGGTGCGATTTAGGACTCGGAGATGGCGAGTTTAGTGCATACGGCTGCGATCTTAGCTACGACTACGTAAAAATCAACGCCGATTATAGATCATAAAGATTCACAGCTTACTCTTTCATAATAAAAATCTCGTCTCGAAAATAGCGAATAGCGGCAGGGCTTTAAAGCTCTGTCCTAAAATTTTATCATTTAAATTTGCCTGTTTTAAATTTTTAAATACTAAAATTTTACCTTTTAAAATTTGGAATCTCATGCGTGAAATTCAGTCTAAATTTGATAGCTGAAATTAGGTTTTAAGCGCTTTATTGATATACTTAAATAAATTTTTCAAAGGAGTAAAGCATGTTTCATGAATACAGATATTTAATCACTGAGTTAAAAGGCAAAAACGCGCGATTTGATTCGCTTTTCGAGAAGCACGACGAGCTGGATCACAAGATCGCCGACGCACAAGCCGGCAGAGTGCATATGAGCGATCTGGAGATCGATGCGATGAAGAAAGAAAAGCTTCGCATAAAAGATGAGCTAGGCACCCTGCTAGCGCAATATAAAGCCGAAAAGGCAGATAAATAAAGTTGCTTGCGGCGAAATTAAGATGCAGCAGAGTGCTAGCAAGGCTTATTTCGCCGCCAAGCTTTAATCCGCGTTTAGAATTTTTTAATCGTAATAAGTTTAGCCGCTTAAATTTGCCGCGCGCGATAGAGATATTAAAACAGCACGCCAAAACAAGTTAAAATTTATACCGCACGCTTCACCATATTGACACCACTAAATAATTTTTACGTATCGGCTACATAACTGCATATACCAACAATGTCGTATTAGCGCAATCAGATATAATTCGTTACGGCTCTCTATCGCCCCTTCCGCTTCCAAAAATATCTCTTGCTGAATGCGTTTTGCACTATAGAGCAAATTAAAATTTACGCTGTATCGCCCTGCAGCCTAGCTTTTAAATTTTACTTTGCAGCGAGCATTTTCTAGTAAATTTCAAATCTTGCGTTTTGCTTGTTGCAGGCGCAATACCTATTTTTAAAATTCCGCATTTCGCAAAAATCTAAAGTGGCGCTAGAATTTTAAATTCCCGTTCGCGCTAACCGCGAAATTTCAAATTCGCAGACTCCAACTAAGCACTAGTTTATGTTAGAACTTTCTTTAGTCGCTCCACGGAATTTAGCCAAGCTTGCTTATTTTAACCCGCTTCGTTGAGCTTTAAAAATTTAGATTATTTCTTTGATCCTATCGGATAATGCCTGCCGCCACGGAATTGCTCAAGCCACCCTATTTGCTATATACACAATTAAAAGCGGCGCTAACGCGGAATTAAATAGTATAAGTTTGCGATCTGCAAAAGGTATGAAATTTAATCATAGAATTTTAAGCGCTAAGGATTTGCGATAGAATTTCGCCGCGCAAATCAAATCCCAAAGCTAGCCTAGCCTACTCGAAAACCTTTGCTTCTAAGCCATGTAGCCTTTGCAAGCCGATATCGATATATTCGTTAAGCTTCTCATTATTTTCCAGCAATTTGTCGTAATAACTCTTGGCTCTTTCTCTCGCGGTCGCATCAGGCTCGATATACTTTAGCCCACTTTTGAAAAGTCCTTTGGATTCCACAAAATAGATCGAGTGGATCTTCTCGCAGTGCGATAGCCCTGCTTCAGTGTAGTTTAAAATCGATTCGTACGCGATGTTGCCTAACAGCTCCTGCAGCCTATTTGCGGGATTTTTGAAAAACTCGGCAAACTCCTTATACGGCGTAAAAACCTGATCCAGGTTTTTCATCGCATCGCCGTAGATACCCTTTTTCAGGCGAAACATCGTCATTTCTTGAGAACTTACAAACTTCTCTATTGCTTTTATCGTATCGTTTTTATTCACTGAATTTTTCCCTTTTAAAATATGAAACGCTCGGATTATATCGTTTGTTTTATAAAAATCCGTTAAAAATCGGTTAAATTTTGCCCTAGCGTTTTAGCCAAATTTCTTTGAGCGCTTTTGATTAAATTTCCTGCCTCAGCCGCCGCACTTCTCGCACAATCCTCGCACGAGCACACTTTTGACATTTTTTTGTGGCAAAGTAGGCATCGAAATCTCCTCCATTTTATGGCAGCTTTCACAGATAAAATACGCTTTGGCGCCGTCGGTGAGCTCATAAAAGCTTTTATGATTATTCTCGCTGGTAATTATCAAATTTTTTTCTTCCAAAAGCGCTATATTGCGATATATCGTGGTTTTATTAGCACCTGTTAGTTCTACTAGTTCATCATAGCTTACCGGGCATTTTTTCTCGCTTAGGATCTGCACGATCTGCACTCTAAGTGCTGTAGGAGCAATATCGTGACTCGCTAAAAAATCTTTGTGATCCATTTTACGCCTTTTTTAAAATTTAAGCGATGATAGCGAAATTTAGATAAATTTATATTAAGTTGCAACTAAGTTGCTTTTGATATACTTCCGCAATTTTTTTTGGAAAGGAATTTTATGAAAAAGCTTATTTTCACGCTTTTAGCAGCTAGTTGCGTAGTATTCGCCAAACCTACGGTCACTACGACCATACTTCCTACGAAGTATTTTGTTGAACAGATTGCAGGCGATACCCTGCAGGTAAATACGATGGTCGGCAAAGGCGCCGATCCGCACACATACGAGCCTAAGCCTTCGGAGATGAAAATGCTAGAAAATAGTGATCTGTATTTTGCAGTCGGTATAGAATTTGATGAAGTCTGGCTACCAAAGCTTGCTGCATCGTATCCGAAGATGAAGATAATCCGCACCGAAGATGGCATTACCAAAATGGCTATGGCAGAGCATCACCATCACGACGAACATGATCATAGCTCACATCACGATGATCACGATCATGACGCGCATCATGAGCATGGTGACAAAGACCACGAGGCGCACGAGCACCATCACCATCACGGCGGTTTAGACCCACATATCTGGCTCGATCCGCAGCTTGTAAAAATTCAAGCTAAAAATATTAAAGACGCGTTAACCAAACAGTATCCTAAGGATGCTAAAATTTATGAAATAAATTTCGATAAATTTGCTAAAAAGCTTGACGAGCTAGACGCTTACGCAAAGCAGAAATTAGCGGGCGTCAAGGGAAAGAAATTTATGGTTTATCATCCGTCTTGGGGCTATTTCGCGCATCGATACGATTTAGAGCAGATCGCAGTCGAAGTGGAGGGCAAAGAGCCTAAGCCTGCGGATTTAGCCGAGCTAATCGAGGAAGCCAAAGAGGAAAAGATCAAGGTGATTTTCGTCGCACCGCAGTTTTCCAAAAAGGCAGCGCAAACCATCGCCGCACAAACGGGCGCAAAGGTGATGGAGATCGATCAGCTGCCGCTAGATTGGTACGAGACAATGAAAAAGACGATCGACGTTTTCGGAGAAAATTTGTAGTTGATGAAATTTATTAAAATTTTAATTTTATCCGCGATCTTTAGCTCGCGGATATTTGCGTGCGCTCTGTGCGCCCTATACACGCCCACTGCGCACGTTAGCATCACTCCCGTCGCACAAGACGGCAAGATCGTGAGTCTGCATTTTTCGTGGCTTTTCTCTCAAAATTTTACCGACGTCATAATGCAGACCTACGATATAAATTCCAATGCCAAGCTTGAAAATAGCGAGCTTGCCGAGATAACTAAGGCGATGACCGATTATCTAACCCCCAAAAACTATCTTTGCGAAGCGGAATTCTACGATCAAGCGCCAAAAAACGCAAAGCTCGCGCTTAGCAACCTAGTAGGCACGCAGATCAAGGGAAATTTTAAAAACGCAATAAGCCTCGTCAAAAAGGGCAGACTCGTGTTCGAGTTCGATCAAAAGGTCGGCTTCGAGCTGCGCAATAACCGCGTTCTTAAAATTTCCATTAACGACGATCAGGGATTTTTCAATTTCAAAATGCTTGACGATAAGCCCATTAATCTGGGCGAGGGCTTTGTAGCGAAGCCTAATTCAAATTTAGCCACCACTTTTATAGAATTTAGCGGCGAAAAGCCAAAAATCGCAGATAAAAAACCGCCAATTTCAAGCGCGCCGAACTCCGATTTAGCGCGGGATGGTCTTGTATCTAGCGAGCAGAGTCTTGTGGACTCAGAGGATAAACTTGCGCAAGGCGAGCAAACAAAACCTAATGCCAGCTCGGCGCGCAGATCAAACCAAAGATCCGTCGGCGACATCGTTTCGGAGGCTGCAGCAGAGGCTCAAAAAAACATCGCCGCTTCGGATACTCTCGCGCAGATTAATAAAACCGCCAAAAAGGACGCGCAGGCAAAAGGTGGCCCCGCAAATTCTGCAGCGTCTGTAGATAAAGACGCGGGTGAAAATTTGACGGCGATCCGAGACAACTCTTTAAATTCCACGCATTCTACGCAAAATCTAGCGACGCCGCCCATGGAGAGTTCTTTAAATTTAGCGCAAAATAGCGCGAGCAAAAACGGCGCCGCATCCGACAGCGACAATATTTCAAGCGAGCCACAAAAAGAGGCTACGCTGGGATTTGTCGCGCAAAAGACGATGGATTTTATGAAAAGCCTCAAAACGGCGTTTCGCGCAAGCAGCGAGCATGCAAGCGCAAGCACGATCCTATGGGTCTTGGCGCTTTCTTTTATATACGGCTTTTTCCACGCGGCAGGCCCAGGGCACGCGAAGCTGCTAACGGCGAGCTATTTCCTAGCCCATGGCGGCAGCTACGTCAAAGCCTTCGGATTTGCCCTTAAAATCGGGCTTCTACACGTCCTGGGAGCGCTCGTTTTAGTAAGCGCGAGCATGTTCGTGCTGCAAAACGTCGCAGGGCTCGTCTCTGCAAACTCCGCCTCGATCACCACGAAAATTTCGGCGCTTCTGATCATCGTCATAACGGCGCTCATCATCTACGACAAAGCTCGCCGCATAAGATCGGGCGCCCACCACGATGCGGGCTGCTCCTGCGCCGCTTGCGCTTCCGTTGCAAACACCGCAGAGACGGACGCGCACTTAAAAAATACGGCGTTTGCAAACGCTAGGGATTCCGCTCACGCAGCGTCAAAGAGTTATAAATTTTCTAAATTTAATATCCAAAGCGGCGAATCCGCGCAGTATTTGGATGCCAAAAATTTAGGCGCCGCAACGGCAGAGCTAAATTCGGATTCAAATTTAGCCGCAAATTTAGAGGAAAACTCGTCTAGCCAAAACGAGCAAAAACAGGCTTTAAATTCTGCAAATTTAAAAAACCAAACCTCATCTCGCTCGCTGCGAAATGGCGCGACTGGCGGCGGCGAGAAAGGGCGAGAGTGGCTTATCGCGCTTGCGGCGGCGCTCGTGCCCTGCCCTGGCACGATCCTTATTTTCGTGCTTGCCTTCAGCCTCGGAAGCTTCGCGCTTAGCGTCGCAAGTGCACTTTTCATCGGTTTTGGAATGAGCGTCGTGATATTTCTAGCCGCGCTTTTCGGCGCGAAGGCAAACGAGCTAAGCTCAAAGCGGCTCGTAAGCCTGAAGCTTTACGTCGAATTTTTGGGGCTTTTCGTGATGTTTGGGCTCGGGATTTTTATGTATTTCCTCTCAGACAACCTCAGGGTGCTGTGATCGCAAAATTTAAACGCAAATTTCAAAGGCGGCTCGCGTGAAATATAAGTTTACGCAATGCGTTAAATTTTAAATCCGGTGCGAATTGTTTTCAGAATAGTAAGATTTTAAAATTTACGCCGCACGGACTGCATAAATTAAGCTCCGATCTCGACTATTAATTATGCGGCGGAATTCGCTCTTTATAAATCACGTTAAATTTTGCTACAATACGGGCGAAATTTTTATCAAGGATAGATATGTCGCCTTCTTTGCAAGATGCTATTTCGCAAACTTCAATCGAGCAAAAAGCGTGCGCTAAAATTTTTAATAGATACCGCTACCTCAGTATAGTCGTCTTTTTTGCGGTCCTGTTCGTATTAGTGTATCTAGACGGCGTTGAAACAGACACTCCCTCTATAGAAATTGCCGAATTTTTGGGCGTCTTGATCCTTTTTCCGATCTTTTGGATATTTTTTCTGCATTGCGCCGGTCAAAAAACCGAAGCGGAAATTCGCTACTATAAATTTTACAAAGAGATATTCGTCCGCGCCGTCATAGACGATATGAACGCCGATTTAAAATACTATCCCTATACCGGCATGCAAGAAGAGGAATTTCAAAAATTTAGAATTGATAGGAAGTCCGGGATCAAAAGCGAGGATCGGATTACGGGCGCGCACTGCGGGATTAAATTTAGCCTCAGCGAGGTACATAGCAATAGCAGGTTTTACATGAAAACGGATAATCCGCTCATAGCGGCGATTATGTTGATCAAAATATTCTACGATAATTATATGGACTTTGACGGCAACGTACTGATCTGCGAGCTCGCGAAAAAAACCTCGGGCAAAACGATAGTGGTAAGCAGGGAGCTAAACGCCAAGATCTTCGGCGAAAAAGAGATGATGGACGATTTGGATTTTATGCGCGATTTTCGCGTGTTTGCGGATGACAAAGTAGAAGCGCGCTATTTGCTAACGCCCGCGTTTATGGAGCGTCTGCGCGAAATAAATCGCGAAACGAACGGCGAGTTTAGCTTGAGCGCGGTATTTATGGATAAGCGTTTATATCTATTTTTAAACGGTGCGCCCGATCTTTTTGAAACTACTCTTTTTGATAGGCCTGCTAGCATAGAGCTCGCGCGCGAATACCAAACGCAGATCCGCAAAATTTTAAGCCTAATCGAGACACTGGGGCCACAAATTAGCAGGACGCATTACGGCTGAAATTTTGTATCGACTAAATTTAGTCCGGGTGGAATTTTTCGGCGAAGCATAATTTCGGCAAAAACGTAAAATTTAATCAGCGGCGCAATCTCTCGGTAGTTGCCCTAAATTTAATCAGCAATAAAATCGCTCGGCGGTTGCCCGAAATTTAAACGGGCGATACGATTAGAGAGATGAAGCACCCGCTAATAAATTTAAAGCAAAAGCACCCTCCGTGTCTAAAAATTTATAAAATTTGACCGCGTTTCGCATCGCAGCCTCTAGCTTTTAGTGCCAAACCTGCATAGCGGCAAAATTTAATCGGCGACGCTTGTAATGATGAAATTTAAAGCAGATCTACAAGGACGAAATTTAAATTTAAAAGCAAGCTCAGGGCGAGAGTTAAATTTAAAGCGCTCGCGGCGTTTGCAAAAGTCGCACGCCACAACGTACCGCAAGCGCAGGTCTGCGCATACTCAAGTTCCGCCAAAATCCTCGCCGCGCGTTCCCGCATCGCCTCATCAAACGCCGTCATAGCTGAAATTGTAAATTTAAATTATAAAGAATTAAAACGAGGCGAAATTTAAAATTCCGCCTCCTAAGCGGAAAAGGATTAAAGCGCCGCGTAGCGCACCATTAGGCAGGTTTGAAGCGCCGCCAGTTTATCGAGCGTGCTTTTTTGCACTTCGGAATCGACCAAAATGACCGCCAAAGCGTCCCCCTCCTTGCCTCTGCCTAGGCGGAAGTCCGCGATATTGATGTTTTCGTCGGCTAGGATAGTGCTTACGGACTTGATAACGCCCGGCACGTCGGTGTTTTTGAAGATTATCATCTTGCCCTTCGGCTTAAAATCGGTCTTAAATCCGCCGATATTTACGATACGCTCCTCGCTGCCGTCAAAGACCGTACCTGCGACGTTTGAGATCGCCTCGTCGGTCATGATTTTTACCGCGATCTCGCTTTTATAGACGCTGTTTGCAAGCTCGCCGAAGCTCGTCTCGATCCCCTTTTCATCCGCAAGAAATTTAGCATTGACGTAATTTAGCGAATCGCCCAAAGAATCGTGCAGCGCGCCTACGATGGCAAAAACGAGCATCGATTTTAGATACTGCACCACCTCGCCGCTGCCCTCGATCGTGATCGATTTGATCGGGCCTTTATTGATCTGCGCCGCAAGATAGGCCATTTTCGAGACCAAATTTATATACGGCTCGATACCGCGCGGCAGATCCTCAAGCTTAAGCGGCAAATTTAAGGCGTTTGGATAGTTCAAGCCGCGTGCGGCGCTGATCGCCTGCTCCGCGGCTTCCCTGGCGATATTGCTTTGCGATTCGAGCGTATTTGCGCCAAGATGCGGAGTCGCGCTTAAATTTTCGATATCCAAAAGCTCATGATCGGTCGCAGGCTCTTTGTCGAACACGTCGATGCCGAGATACGCGATCTTGCCGCTGCGTAGATTGTTTGCGAGCGCTTTTTCATTATACAGCCCGCCTCTGGCGCAGTTTATTAGGCGCACGCCGTCTTTCATCTTCGCTATTTGCGGCTCGCCTACCATATTTATCGTCTCTTGATTTTTCGGCGTATGGATCGTGATGAAATCGCAAGATAAAATTTCGTCGAAATTTTTCGTATATTTTACTCCGAGCTTCGTGGCCTTTTCGGGCTCAATATATGGGTCGTAGGCAATGACGTTCATTCCAAACGCAAGCGCGCGCACCCCCACGCGCGAACCGATATTTCCAAAGCCGATGATGCCGAGGCTCTTTTTATAAAGCTCGGTGCCGTACCATTTCTCGCGCTTCCAAATTCTATTAATTTTCAGATCGTTGCAGGAATTTACATATTTGCGCGCCGCATTTAGTAGGTGGCACATGGTCATTTCGACCGCGGCGATGGTGTTTGCCGTAGGTACGTTCATCAAAATAATGCCGCGCTTGGAGCAGCCGTCGATATCGCAGTTATCCACACCCACGCCCGCGCGCACGATCGCTTTTAGCTTGGTGCCGGCATTTAGAAATTTCTCATCCACCGCCGTAGAGCTTCTGGTAATCGCAACGTCCGCATCGCCTAAAATTCCATATAGCTCGCTCTTGGGCACGCTCGTGGCGTCGATTACTTTAACGTCCGATTCCTGCTTAAGCATATCAAAACCGATTTTGTGGATTGCGTCGCAGACTATGATAGTTTTCATTAAATTTAACCTTTAGAAGTGGATCCGCAAGGCGAGGATGCCTTGCGGAAAGAGTTTTATTTATTTAGTTGATCTTTGATCAGATCCCCTAGGCTTTGCTTCTCATCGTCGTTGCTATTGATCTCATTTAGCGCCTCGCGCTCCTTCTGATGAGCCAGCCTGCGCACGCTTAGGCGGATTCTATTTTTCTTCTCATCGATGAAAGCGATCGCAGCCTCGATTTCGTCGCCCACCTTTAGGCTATCTACGCTTACGTTGCCAAGATCTTCCTTGCGGATAAGCGCGTCGATACCGCCTCCCAGCTCGACAAAAATTCCGAACTCTTTAATATCGCGGATCTTGCCTTTTACGACATCGCCTTGATTGTGGCTCTTGGCAAACTCGCTAATCGGGCTATCGCCGAGCTCCTTGTGGTTTAGAGAAATTTTTTGAGTATCTTTGTCGATCTTGATGATCTTAACCTCGATCTCGTCGCCTACTTTGAATAAATTTTTGCACTTCTCGCCGCGATCCCACGAAGCATCTTCGTTATGCAAAAGTCCCTCTACGCCGTCGATCCTTACAAACGCGCCGAAATTTGTAATCGTAGTGACGCTACCTTTTAGCACGTCGCCCACTTTATGCTTGGCAACGAACTCGTCAAACGGCTTGGTAAGTAAATTTTTAAGACTTACGCGTAATCTACGCTCGCTAGGGTTAATCTCTACGACCTCAACGTCAAGCTCCTCGCCCTCGCTGATGAAATCTTTCGGATTTTTGATATTTTTATCCCACGAAATTTCACTGATATGCAAAAAGCCCTCGATATCGTTGCCAAGATCGACAAACGCGCCGTAAGGCTCGATATTACTTACTTTTACGCGGATAGTATCGCCTACTTCCAGGCTATCTTTGATCTCGTTCCAAGGATCTGGCATCGCCTCTTTAATCGAAAGGGAGAGATGCTTTTTATCGTTGTCGTATTTGATAACTTTAACCGGAACCTTATCGCCCTCTTTGTAGATCGAGCTTGGATTTACCGGGCCTTTGTATGAAATTTCGCTGTAGTGCACGAGCCCGTCCACACCGCCTACGTCTACGAACATACCGTAGGTTGTGATTTTTTTAACGACGCCTTCGATGATGCCCTCAGTAGCGATTACTTTCTCGATCGCCTCTTTGCTTGCTTTGCGATCCTCATCAAGTAGCTTCTTGCGCGATACTACGATGCTTTGTTCGTCTCTATCAACTTTAATGATCTTTACCTTGAAATTTTTACCGACAGCGCCATTTGGGTTTTTAAGCGCGCTTTGCGAGCGAGGCATAAAAAATTCCACATCATCTGCGTTAGCACAAACGAAACCGCCCTTATTAAACGATAGAATTTTAACGTCATAAACATTTTCTGCGTTTTCATCATAGGAGTCGATGAATGCCTTTACTTTTTCCTTCTTTAGAGCCTTTTTATACGATACGACCGGGCGACCGCCTCTGCTTCCGATAATAGCGACTTTGATGTCATCTCCTACATTAACCTGCGGGTTTCCTTGCTCATCGCTAACCTCGGCGGCATCTAAAATACCCTCCGACTTCCTGCCTACGTCTATGAAAACCTCACCGTCCTTAAGGGCGATAACCTTACCTGTGACGACCTCGTCGCGAGACTTGCCGGCGTCATACTCCTCTAACAATGTCGCAAAATCTTCCTCTGCGTGGTTTTGAACCTTCTCGTTCACCTCAGCCATATGCTTCCTTTAAATTTATTTGTGCTTTTTTGAAAAGAACTAAAATGTGCGATTTTAGCTAAAATTTGCTTTCGATTTGATAAATTTCTAAGAGTAAATTTGATAAGAGAGTTTATAAATTCTGCGTTAAATCTTCTATTCTCGCTACCACTTTTTTGATGATCCAATCAGGCGTGCTGGCTCCTGCGGAGATGCCGCAGAGGCTTTTGTTTTCAAACCACGAGCGCTCAAGTTCGCTTTCGTTTTCTATAAGGTAGCTGTCTTTGCAAAAATTTTGCGAGATTAAAAAAAGCTGCTTGGTGTTGGAGGAATTTTTCCCGCCTACGATTATCATCACATCGGCCTTTTGCGACAGGCTTTTTACAGCCTCTTGATTTTCCAGCGTCGCATTGCAAATCGTATTAAAAATTCTTAGCTCCCTTGCGCGCTGCATCAAAAAATCCGCGATTTTGGTAAAGCTTTCTATCTTTTTCGTAGTCTGTGAAACGAGCGCGACGCGCGAGCCAAGCTTGACGTCTTGCAGTTCCTTCGTATCCATGATCACGAATACGCGCGATTTTGCGTAGGATTTCACACCCTTTACCTCGGGATGATTTTTATCGCCGAAGATCACGATGTCATAGCCCTCCGCGCTCATCTTTTCTACGATCTGCTGCGGCTTAGTAACGAAGGGGCAGGTAGCATCGATGAGCTCTTTATTTTGCGCCTTTAATCTTTGCAGATCGTCCTTTTGGATGCCGTGGGTGCGGATGATGAGCTTTTGCTCGTCCTTGATCTCGTTAACGCCCTCTAAGGTTTTGACGCCGAAATTTTGTTTTAAACGGTTAATCTCTTCGGCGTTATGTATCAGTTCGCCGATCGTAGCGGCCTCGCCGGCGCTTTCTGCGATCTTGATCGCGCGCTTGACGCCGAAGCAAAAGCCGTAGCTTTTGGCCATCTCAATCTTCAACGCCGGCTCCGATCTGTCTTAAAATCGCGGCGAAATTCGGAAACGACGTCGCGATACAATCGCTATCCTCGATGATCATCCCCGATCTTAAACCCAAAATCGCAAAGCTCATCGCGATGCGGTGATCGCCACACGGCGTGATGATCGCCGCGTTCGCCTCGCCGCCTTCGATCTGCCAGCCGTCCTGCAGCTCGCGCGCCTTAATACCGCAAGCGCGAAGCCCTTCGCAGGTTACTTTTATGCGGTCGCACTCCTTTACGCGCAGCTCGGCGGCATTTTTAAGCACGCTAGTTCCTTGTGCGCAGGCAAAAGCGATCGCAAGCGCTGGCGCTTCGTCTATCAGCCACGAGATATTTTCGCTCACCTCTACGGCGTGAAGCGGCGCGTAAGCAACCTCTATATCGCCGATCTGCTCGTAAATTTCGCTCGTTTTATTAAATTTAACCTCGGCACCCATACGTTTTAAAATTTCATACGCCTCTATACGGGTTTTGTTTAGCAGCATATTTTTTAGCACTATGCGCGAGCCCGGGGTTATCGCTGCGGCGACCGCGAAGAAAAACGCCGAGCTGGGATCGTTTGGGATAAAAATTTCAAGCGGTTTAAGCGGCGAGCTAAGCGGCGCAACTTCGATCGCAAGACCGTTTCGCGAAATTTGCGCGCCCATCGCTTTTAGCATCCGCTCGCTGTGATCGCGGCTAAGCTCGGGCTCGCTAAATTTACATCCGCTGCCGCGCAGAGCCGCTAAAATCAAAGCGGTCTTTACCTGCGCGGACGCAATCTTACTTGCGTATTCAAAATACCCAAGCTTTTGCCCGAGCACCGCAATCGGCGCCTTTTCGCCGCCTGCTCGTCCGTAAATTTTAGCGCCTACTTTGCAAAGCGGATCCGCAACGCGCCTCATCGGGCGCTCGCTTAGATACCGATCGCCGCACAGCACGAAAAATCCCTCCCGCCCCGCCAAAAAGCCCATAAATAGCCGCATAGCGGTGCCAGAGTTGCCGCAATCAAGCGGGACGTTCGGCTCTTTGATAGCCTTCGGCGGAGTGATTAAAATTTCGCCCTCTACGCGCTGCACGCAAGCGCCCAAAAGCTCCACGATCTTTAGCGTATTTTGCGTATCCTCGGCGGCTAGATAGTTTGAAATTTTACTCGTCCCCTCCGCTAGCAGCGAAAAGATCGCCGCACGGTGCGAGATCGATTTATCCGCGGCGATGTTTGAAATCTCCGCCCGCAAAGGGCCCGCTTGCGCAAAAATCCTCATCGCAGTCCAAGTCCCAGTTCGCTGCTAAGCGCGGCTAAAATTTTATCGGTAAAGCCCGCTACTTCCTCATCGCACAGCGTTTTTTGAAGGTCTTGAAATACAAGTCTGATCGTCAGGCTCTTTGAATCGCCCAGGCTTTCGTCGCTATAAAGATCGCTCGGGATAAATTCCTTTAGCGCCTCGATTTTAAGGGAATCTATGCACTGCTTAATCTGCTCGAAACGCATTCCGCTCGGCACCAAAATACTTAGATCGCGCGATACGCTAGGGAATTTCGAATAAGCGTCCGCTACGATATTTTCAAATTTAAGCTTGGAAAAATCGATCTCGCACAGATAGCTTTTATCCAGATCGCGCCCTGCTTCTACGGCGTAATCCACGCGCCCGATAAAGCCCACTATCTGCCCGCCCTGCTCGATCTGCGCCTGCTCGAATTCGCTTAAAAATTTCAAATTTTCGCCAGGCAGCCTGACCTTAAATTTACCGATGACGCTTTGGATTAAATTTGCAAAATACAAAAAATCCACCGCAGCGGGTTTTGCGCCGGCAGCGATAGAGGGCTCCGCCTTTAATCCGCTAGCGATAAAGCCCAGCCTTAGGCTCTGCGCGCCGCTTTCGTCAAAGACCTCTCCTAGCTCAAAAAGCTTGACGCTTCTGCGAGAATTCTTTAAATTTCGCTCAGCAGATTCCAGCAGATGATTAATCAGCGTCGGTCTTAGCGCGTCCAGCTCGCCGTTTATCGGATTTAAAATTTTAACCTTGCACGGCGCAAAGCCTAAGCTTTCTAGCGCCTTGCCGTCGTCAAATACATAATGCACGCACTCGAAAAATCCTACCGCTGCCGCCTTGCTGCGAAGCTTGCGTCCATTACATAAGCTTACGTAGGTATCGTTTAAGCGGTTTTTTTCGTAGAAGCTTAGCGGTGCGGCGGCGATATTATCGATGCCTACGATACGCACGATCTCCTCGCAAACGTCGTGGGAATTTACGATATCGTGGCGGAAAGGCGGCACCTTGGCAGTGATAAGATCGGCTTCGACGCCCACATCAAAGCCCAGCCTTTTTAAAATTTTTACGATCTTATCGCGCGGAATTTGCGCGCCGATCATTGAGTTTATCTCTTTTTCGCTAAAGCCCACGATAAGCGGCTCCAAAGCATTTGAAATCTTTTGTGTGCCCGCATATAGGCTAACGGCTTTATTTTTAAGTAGCAATCTAAATAGCAGATCTAGTCCCAGCCTAAGCTTTGGTTCGCTGCCTCTGCTTGAGCGATACACGTGCTCGTCACCTTTTAGGCTTTTATTTTCGTTTACTGCTTTGGCGATAATTAGTGGCGCGGTATAGTTTGCCTCTAATAGCACCACTTTGCTACTGCAACATGCCTTTAGCTCCGCGTCTTGGCAAATTCCTGCTACGCTAAGCAGTCTCTTGCCCGCATAAACGCCGAACTCGCCGTTTGGCATGGGCTTTATGTCAAGCGCCACCTTGCCATCTGCGGAAGCGATCTTTTCAAAATCATAAGCGCGCAGCAATACTCCGGTAGAGTGAGTAGCGTAGTTGATGAAATTTTGCACCGCGCAGCTTTGCAAAATACCAACGCTTGCAAGACGCAAGGTCTGCTTTAAATTTAACTTCAGCTCGCCTTTGATCTCATAAGCTCGAAAAGCAAATTTAGCGCTTACCTCATCGCTTGCACGCACGCTTAAAATTCTACCGATACCAGGTGCTCCGTCGGCATCTTCAAATTCGTGCTTTTCCTTTAGCGGCAGATCAAGCGCTGCGCCTAGATCGCGCGCTATGCCTAAGATGCTAAGGCAGTCGCCGCGATTAGCGGTAAGCTCAATCTCGATAAGATCATCATTAAAAATTTCATACTCGCGCAGCTCTTTACCGAGCACGAGCTCGCCGATGCTGCTATCAAGCACCATGATGCCGTCATTCGTCTTAGCAAGTCCAAGCTCGGTTGCCGAACAGATCATACCAAAGCTCTCCACGCCGCGAAGTTTGGCAGGCTTTATCTCAAGTCCGCCAGGAAGCACGGTACCGATTAGGCTAACCGCGACATATTGCCCTGCCTCGACGTTTTTTGCACCGCAGACGATCTGCAGACTCTGCTTACCGACATCAACCTCGCAGACATTTAGATGATCGGAATTCTCGTGTCGACGCTTGCTTTTTACGAGTCCTACGACGACGCCTTTAGGAAGTGAAATTTCATCGTGAGCGTCAACCTCAAGACCGATGGAATTTAGCGTAGAAAGTAGCCTTTCGCTTGAAATTTCGCTTATGTCGATCCACTCCTGCAACCAATTTCTCGTTATTATCATTTAAACTGCTCCAATAATCTAATATCGCCTTCAAATAGCGAGCGCAGATCGGGGATACCGTGCAGCAGCATCGCAAAGCGCTCCACGCCGAGCCCGAATGCGTATCCGCTGACGTTTTTCCAGCCCACCGCTTTAAAGACGTTAGGATCGACCACACCGCTGCCTAACACCTCGAGCCAGCCCGTCTGCTTACAGACGCGGCATCCCTCGCCGTGGCAGAAAATACAGCTGATATCGACCTCAGTGCTAGGCTCCGTAAACGGAAAGAAGCTCGGGCGGAAGCGCACCTTTACGTCTCCAAACATATAGCGCAAAAATTCCTCTAAAACGTATTTTAAATTTGCAAAGCTCACGCGGTCTCCCTGCTCGACTACGAGACCTTCTACTTGATGAAACATCGGCGTGTGGGTTAGATCCATATCACGGCGAAAGACCGCGCCCGGGGCGATCATACGCACCGGCGGAGCTTTAAATTTCTCCATCGTGCGGATCTGAACGCCGCTGGTGTGCGTGCGTAGCAGCCGCCCGTCATTTAGATAAAACGTATCTTGCATATCGCGTGCAGGGTGGTATTTGGGTAAATTTAGCGCCTCAAAATTATGGAAGTCATCCTCGATGAGCGGACCGCTTTCGACGCTGAAATTTTGCGCGATGAAGTAGTCTATGATCTTATCCATCGTCTCCATCACGGGGTGCAGCGCGCCGCAGCTTACGTTTTCGTTAAAAAGCGTGACGTCGATTGCTTCATTTTTCATCGCCTCTTTTTGCTCTGCTGCTTCCAGGCTCGCCCTTTTTGCAGCGATGAGCTCGCTGAAATAATCGCGCTTTTCATTCGCGCTTACGGCAAGCTCTTTTTTCTGCTCGGGCGCTGCGGATTTGAGCTCGGAAAAAAGCGCCGTTATGATGCCTTTTTTGCCGAAAAGCTCCAAGCGCACGGCTTCCAGCTCGCTTAAGCTCGATGCGGCGTCGATTTTTGCTTTAATCTCTTGCAAATTCTATCCTTGTGGTTAAATTTAATGGCGCGATTGTAGTTAAAATTTGATAAAAGCTAGGTAAATTTGCGTGTTTGGATTTTTTGGCTATAATCGCGGCTAAATTTCAACCTTATAAAAGGATCTAAAATGAACGTCTTCGAAAAGATCGTAAACGGCGAAATCCCGTGCAACAAAGTGTTAGAGAACGATGAATTTTTGGCATTCCACGACATCAATCCAAAAGCGCCTATCCACATCCTGGCTATCCCTAAAAAATGCTACGAAAACTTCCAAGTAACGCCTCCCGAGGTGATGGCGAAGATGAGCGCTTTCATCCAAGAAGTAACCCGAAAAATGGGGCTTGATAAGAGCGGATACCGTCTCGTTTGCAACTGCGGCGAAAACGGGGGCCAGGAGGTGATGCATTTGCACTTCCATATCCTGGGTGGAATGAAGCTGCCGTGGGACCGCGTAAGCGACCGAAATACCGAAGAGAATTTTTAAGGCTCGAACCAAATTCTATTAAAATCAAAATTCCGTGAAATTGTAAAATTTTACGGAATTTGCGAAATTCTTTGAAATTTTTAAAATTCCGCTTCATTTATAAGCACCGGGACTTTAAAAATAATCAAAATAGTAAAACTACAAGCCAAAAAATTTATCATCAGATGCTAAAAAGAAATATAAATTTATCACAGACGATCTCTTAGCAAATGCCATTCTTGAGCTACAAAGCCTTAGTTCTTAGAATTTTTACAGCTATAAAATTTGAAATCGGCAAGGGAATTTTAACGACGCGGCAAAATTTTAAATGAAACCGAGCTTTATAAAAAGAGTTATACTTTTACATGGCGAATGAGTTAAATTTCAACGATATGAAATTTAAAACCTACATGAATTTTACTTTAAATGAGCAACTCTACTTCAATTTTCAAGCAAGATTTAAAATTTTAGTGTGAAATTATAATCTTAGAATTTTAAAATTTTTTGAAATTTAAATATTAACTTTAATAGATTTTAGGGGCATGCGCCCCTAAAAATTTTGAAAGGATTTGCGGGGATTATTTGCTTAGCATTGAGCTTAGCATCCATAGGCGTTTTTCATAATCGCCATAGTGATCCTGCGCAATATTTGAAGTCGTATCGTCGCCCTCTTCTTCGGCTACTTCTTGAAGCTTTTTAAATTCTTTTACCAAATACTCATAGGCTTTTTTAACATCCTCGAGTACCTCAGATACGCTATAGCTGTCTTTTACGCTAATCGGAGCGTCTTTTGAAAGCTCAATTAGATCCTTAGCCTTAGTTACGGCCTTGCCACCTATTTGAAGCGCGCGCTCGGCCATATCGTCGAAGAGCTCGCCCATCTCGTCGTATGCTTTCTCGGTGTAAGCGTGAACCTGCGCGAATTGTAAGCCCTTAACATTCCAGTGATAATCGTGGAATGCAACAAAGAACGCATGAGCGTCCGCCTGAAGTTTGTTTAGTTGTTTTACCGTTTTTGACATTGTGTCTCCTTTATTTAAAATTGCTGTAATTATAGCAAGATTTGCTTAAATTATAATTATACTAAGTAATAAATTTTATCTTTTAGTGAAATTTTGAAATTAAATAGCTTTTAAATTTATCTACAATTTTTTTGAAATTTCAGCTATGCTGCATTATAATGCCGCATTATGAAAAACAAATTTATGATAACCATAACCGACCTTAACGGCTCTAGGAATTTTTTGCTTTCGCAAATCATCAAAAAGATCGCGTTATATTTGGTACTATTTGTTTTTACCATTTTCGTTACGGGTGCGCTATATATCAGGTATCTGGGCTCTAAAATCGACAGCCTTTCGCGAACCAAAACCGAGCTTAACGAGCTAAATCAAAAACTTCGCGACGGTATCGCGGCAAGTCAGATGGAATTTGAAGCCATCGAGGGTAAAATTTCGGATTTAGAGCATCAGTTTGGGCTCGATCCTGAGGAGGATGAGCGCGCGATCGACCGCCTATCTCACATCAAGACTACTTCCGAACAAGAGATCAAAGAGCGCGCGCAAAAGATCATCAACGAAAAATTCTCCGACGCGCTGATAAAAGAAATTTTTATGCAGATCCCAAACGGCAGGGTAATGCGCACTCATCAGCTCAGCGAGAAATTCGGCTGGCGCAACCATCCCATCTTAAAGCGCAAGCAGTTTCACCCGGGCGTTGATCTACGTACGCCGCCTAAAACGCCTATCTACGCGCCTGCAGACGGCATCATCCAATACAGCGGCGCTGGCGTTACTGGCTATGGCAATCTAGTCGAGATTCGCCACAACTACGGCTTTACGACACGATATGCGCATTTGGATTCAAATTTAACTCGCAAAGTAGGCGAGTTTGTAAACAAAGGCGATCTTATCGCTTTTAGCGGCAACACCGGGCTTAGCACCGGACCTCATCTGCACTACGAGATTAGATTTTTGCAGCTGCCGCTAGATCCGCTAAATTTCATCAACTGGAACGAAAAAAATTACAAAGAAATTTTTACTAAGGAGGAAGATGTCCCATGGCAATCTTTAATAAAGGCGATGCAAACACCGCTCAAACAACAATAATCTCGTCAGGCACGCTCATCAAAGGAGAGCTGCACCTGTCGTGCATTTTGCATATCGATGGCAATGTCGAAGGCGACGTGATCTCCGATAACACCGTCGTCATCGGTAAAAATGGTACCGCGCGCGGCTCGATCAGGGCCAAACATATCGTAATCAGCGGCAAATTTTTCGGCAATATCGAAGCCGAGCTCGTCGAGCTGCTAGGCGGCGGTGTGCTCGTAGGCGACGTGCTATCGCAAAGCTTCGGCATCGAAGTGGGCGCAAAATTTAACGGAAAAAGCGCGGTGAGTGGCGGCGATCAAGCCCTAGTCATCGACGGCAGCGCAAGTGAAGACGTCAAGCTCATCGACAAAGCTCTAGGCGAATAAATCGCACATATTTGGAATTCTTGGAATTTTAAAGGCTTTGAAACTCGCAAAATTTCGGAATTTAAAAGCCTAAAAAATTCCCATACTTTGAAATTTTTGAATTTGAAATTTTAAGAATTCTGAATATTTTAAAATTTTCTAAATATGGAATTTATACAAAATTTACTGCAAAAAACGCAGATTTTAAAATTAAATTTAAAAGCGTAACGAGATCGTTTACAATTTTGACCTCATCGTCGCGCCTACTTTAAAAATTTGGCGACGTCATTTTTTAGAATCTTTCGAGTTAATCATAAATTTATCAATCAAAATAGCTAGCACTACAAATATAATCACGAATGCGATTACGTAGGTAATTTTAAGTTGATCTACTCCTTTCTCAAAAGCGAGAAAATCTACAACAAAAGATGGATTATAAAAATTTCCAAACAGGGAGGCTAGCGTATTGATGCTATTCATATAAAAACCAGCTCCAAAAAAAGCAGCCACAAGTGCAATAATAATACCCATCAACCTTTTAGCGTTAGACGACACGGTAAATCCTTTTAAAAAATGTATTTGAAGATTATACCCCCCCATTAATCTTAGCTTAAATTACGTACGAAGACGAAGGTAGAAAATTTAAGGATCGGAATTTATATGCAGAATTTAGGCCAGATTTTACCGGACCACCATAAATTTTTTAAAGAGGATTTTAACGTAAAGTTATAGTAAACTTTAGAATTAAGCTTCAAAAATTTTAGAATTTGCAGGGCAAGCGAATTTATACTTAAAATTTTACTATGACAAATATGAATTCTTTTCATAGCGTCTTTTGACTCGTTATAGCTCTTTGTGCCGCTAGCTCAAATATCCGCGAGGTGATAAATTCTGCGGGCTAGGCTAATTTAAGCCCATTATTAGATTAGTTATGTATAATGCGACTTCTTTTTGTGGACAGATGGGTGAGTGGCCGAAACCACACCCCTGCTAAGGGTGCAGCTTCTAACCGGGGCTCGAGGGTTCAAATCCCTCTCTGTCCGCCACTACCTTAGAATTTAAATCAATAAAATTTCACTTCCGTGATTCAGCTGATTTCAGCCGCCTAGGATACTGCCTAAAAGCAGCACTGGCATCATTAGCGGCATCACGATGAGCCCTTGCATGTCGGTATCCATTTTCGCATCGCGCTCGCTTTTGATACCGCTATCGACCGCTATACGCGCAGGGTACTCGATCGGCACGCTTAGGCGGTGCGATCTGCGCAGCTCGTCGTGATCTTTTAGGCGCTTAAAATATTTGCCTTCGATCAGATAAGAGTAACGAAACGTAGAACTATACGCGGGCTCCAGCTGCTCTGGATCATCCATCAGCTTAGCCTGCACGGATAGCGGCAGATCGTATTTTACGAGCTCGATTTCGTGCTGGATATACGCGGCATTGCTGCCCTCGTTGTATCTGTCGATCGTGAGCATGCTTACGTTGCGCCTTATCGCGTCTTTATTCAGCGACGCCAGACTCGCGACCTTGGCGCGCACGGCACTAAGATTTGCATCAAATACATAATCGTAAATCTCACCGCTCATACGCAGCTGACCGCCGGACGCTGCGCTCATCGCGACGATATGCTCGCGCCCTTGCATGTAGCCCGGCAAATTCTTACTCGCGCATCCGCTAAAAACTCCACAGCATAGTGCCAAAACCGCGCCGCAAATCCAAAATTTCATAAACTTCCTTCGTAAAATTTAAAGACGGATTGTATTAAATTTTGCCTTAACGAAAGTGGAATTTTACGGCGCGGCGGAATGGAATTATGTGATAGAATTTTATGGCGGCGACGCGTAGAATTTCACGCGGATTTACATTAGATTTCGATGAAATTTTACTTGTTTCTAGCCTTTATCCTATTTGCTATGCCCCAAAAGCAATATTTTTATACAAATAATGTAATTTTTATTAGCTCAATTCGCCTTAATTTAACCATATTAGTAATTTAAATCTATAAATCATTCTCTTGCAAATATTGTTTTAACATTTTAATAGCACGCTGCTGCATCGAAACATATTTATTTATAAAATATGCAGAAAGCAAGCTTGAAATAACGACGATAACAATCATTGTATACCCCAATCCTGAACGAGTTTCCTCAATGCAAAGCAAAGCTATAAAAAATGGAATAAATGCTGCAATATTACAAACAGTTCTTATGGCAGACCAAAATAATCTTGATAAACCTCCCATTTCATTCGTAGTTAAATTTTTATAATTGATTACTTTATTCCCATTTGCACATACCACCATTTCATCGCCTTGTGATAAAGTATCGTTTTGAATTTTCAGAATAAATTGCCTACCATCTATCCTAAAAGTCGAGCTATACATATTAGAAGTAGATACACCACCCTTACCATTCCTTACGCTACCACTAACATTCGTTTCTAAATTTGTTCTTAGATTATCTATTATTCCTCTATAAATTTTTAAATCAAACATAGTTGCTCCTTAAATTTTTAAATAGTATTTTATTGCATTCCAACTTAATTTTTAAATAAAATTTTGTATCTGATCACAGCATATAGGCAAAACCACCTATCATCATGGATTGCGGCGCGCTACTTTCGATTTGCGTTAGCAAGCATCAGCTTTATGCGGTTTTCTTGATTTACCGCGCTTGCGCCCGGGTCGTAGTCGATAGCGGCGATGTTTGCTTGCGGGTAGTTCTGTTTAATCTTTCGGATCATTCCGCGCGCGATGATGTGGTTTGGTAGGCAGCCGAAGGGCTGCGCGCACACGACGTTTTGTATGCCGTGACGCATAAACTCGACCATCTCCGCCGTCAGCAGCCAGCCCTCGCCCATCTTCACGCCGTGACCGATGTAGCCATCGGCGGCGGCACGAACCTCGCTAAATGGGCTCGGCGCGCGAAATCCGAAGCGCTTCATCTGCTTAATCATCATGCGCTGGAAAAATTCCACTACTTTAGCGACCGCAAGCGAGCCGTAATACGCCGCGCCGCCCTTGCCGTAGAGCTGCTTGTCGTAGACCGCATCATAGATGCAGGTAAGCACGAAGTCCATCAGCCCCGTATTGACGGGCTCGGCGTTTTCGCGGATGAGGTAGGCGTTTAGCCCGTTGTTGCCGATGGGCGAATATTTAAGATAAATTTCGCCCACGATGCCCACTTTTACTCGCGGCTTATCGTCACGCTCGATTTTAGCGAACTGCGAGAGGATAAATTTGAAATTTTTCTTGAGATTGAAAAACGATCTTTGATCGGTCAAATTTTTGATCCGCTCGGCGCAGAGTTCATAAATTTCATTCGTTTGATTTTTGATCTTTTCGTAGGGCTTGCACTGATTATACAGCCCCATCATCAAATCGCCGTAAAATATTGCGGCGAAGAGCTTTAGAAGCGATTTTTTGCCGAGGCTAAATTCATTCTCATCTAGCGATCCAAAATTTAACGAGATCGCGGGGACGTAGCCAAAGCCGCTGTCCTCAAGCGCTTTGCGAAGCAAATTTATGTAGTTGCTCGCTCTGCAGCCGCCGCCCGTTTGGCTGATGAGAAGCGCTACTTTATGCGTATCAAACTCGCCACTTTTGAGCGCGTCGATAAACTGCCCGATGACGAGCAGCGCGGGGTAGCACATGTCGTTATGCACGCTGCGAAGCCCTTCCTCGACGATATTTTGGCGATTTTCGCCGAGCAAGACGCTCTTATAGCCCTCGTCGCGCAGCACGCCTTGCATAAAGCGAAAATGCGGATCGATCATCGTGGGGATCAATATTGTGTGGGTCGCTTTCATATCTTTCGTAAATTTAGCAAACATTAGCGCGCATCCTTTCTTGCTTCTTGTTGCGCGCCTTGCCTCTCGCGCTCTATCATAGTCGCTTTTAGGCTACGCAGGCGGATCTTGACCGCACCTAGGTTCGTAACCTCGTCGATTTTAAGTTGAGTGTAAATTTTACCGTTTTGACGCAGTATGTCGCGCACCTCGTCGCCCGTGATCGCATCTATCCCGCAGCCGAAGCTCACTAACTGCACCAGCTGCATACGCGGGTATTTACAGACGAACCGCGCCGCACTATAAAGCCTGGCGTGGTAGGTCCATTGATTAAGGCTTTTCGTCTGCACCCTGCTAAGCGGCAGCGCGTCCTCGCTAAGCACTATAAAGCCCAAGGAATTTAGATAGCGATCGATACCGTGATTTATCGTCTTATCAATATGATACGGGCGACCCGCTAGCACGACGGCAGGCATGCCGCTTATATTGATCTCCTTTAGGGTCTCCTCGCCTTTTATTAAAACGGTATTTTTATAGTTTTGCAGCTCCTTAAGGCCTTGCAAGACGGCGTTTTTAACGGCGTCGGAATGAAATTTATACCCAGCGTCCGCAAGCTCAGCCTGCATCGTTTTGCAAAACGAATCTTGCATGTTAAGATCCACGTGCGGGTAGAGGAATTTTTTCTCCTCTAGCGCGCCTACGTTCGCGCGTATCAGCTCGGGGTAGTATGCGACTACGGGGCAGTTGTAGCAGTTCTCGCTGATATTTTCATCTAGGCTGTAGCTCATACACGGATAGAAGATAAAATCGACGCTCTTATTTAGCAGATCGTAGATGTGGCCGTGCACGCTTTTAGCCGGGTAGCAGACGGTATCGCTCGGGATGCTTTGGCTTGCCAAAAACAGCGTCTCTTTTCGCGGCTTTTGCGACAGCACGACGCTCATGCCTAAATTTTCAAAAAACGCACTCCAAAACGGGATCATCTCAAACATATTCAAAACAAACGGAATTCCGACTCGCGGTGCGTCTTGCTTCGGCGGCTTACGATATTTTCGCAAAAGCTCGTTTTTAAACTCAAATAAATTCGTAATGTCGTGGCGGATCTCTTTGCCCGCGCCGCGCTCGCATTTATTGCCCGAGACAAATTTAGTATCGCCGAAGTAGCTGATCGTAAGCGGGCATTTGTTCGTACAGAGCTTGCAGACGCTAAATTCGCTGCGATGAGTGAAATTTTCAAGTTCTGCACGACTGATCATATCGGTACGCTCGTTTGCGTTATTTTTGGCAAAAAGTGCCGCGCCGTATGCACCCATAAGCTCGCTGATATCTAGACGGATCACGTCCTTGCCGAGCTCTTTTTCAAACGCGCGCAACACGGCATTGTTTAAAAATGTCCCGCCCTGCACTACGATGTTTTGACCCAAATCGTCGGCATTTCGCACGCGGATAACCTTGTAAATCGCATTTTTTATGACGCTAATAGCAAGTCCGGCGCTGATGTCCTCGATCGTAGCACCGTCCTTTTGAGCCTGCTTAACCGAGGAGTTCATAAAGACCGTGCAGCGGCTGCCAAGCTTGGCTGGATGAGTCGCAAAAAGGGCTAGGTTTGCGAAATCTTTAATGTCGTAACCCAAAGAATTTGAAAAGGTCTGCAAAAACGAGCCACAGCCCGAGCTGCACGCCTCGTTTAACACGATAGAATCAATATTGCCGTCTTTAATGGAGAAACACTTGATGTCCTGGCCGCCGATGTCGATGATAAAATCTACCTTCGGATTGAAGTGGCGCGCAGCGCTGTAATGCGCGATCGTCTCGACGATACCGTAATCGAAGCGAAAGGCGGTTTTAATGAGATCCTCGCCATAGCCGGTAACGCCGCTGCCCTTGATCTTGATGCGACCCTCGCAAAGATCGTATAGCTCCTTAAGTCGCGGCAACAGGATATCGACCGGATCGCCTTTATTGGAGGAGTAAAATTTATACAGCAGCTCGTAGTTTGCGCCCATAAGCACGACTTTGATCGTAGTGCTGCCGCAATCCACGCCCAAATACGCATCTCCACTGTAGGTGTGGATATCCACCTTAGGCACGCTCGCGCGGGCATGGCGAGCGGTGAACTCGTCAAATTCCGCTCTGTCTTTGAAAAGCGGCGGCTCGGCTTCCAGCGCGGTCCTGTCAGGCTCCTTTTTTAAAAGCGCGATCGTCTCTTCTAAATTTAACGTTTCGCCCGTATCTTTTGCGTACAGCGCGCTGCCGTAAGCCACGAAGTAAGGCGCAATATCGGGGAAAGTCGCCGTTTCGTCGGTGAGCTTTAGCACCTCTTTAAAGCGCTTCTGAAGGCCTTTTAGGAAAAACAACGGACCGCCTAGAAACAGGATATTGCCCTTGACCTCGCGACCCTGCGCAAGCCCTGAGATCGTCTGCTCGACGACCGCGGCGTAGATACTAGCGCAAATATCCTCTTTTCTAACGCCTTGATTTAGTAGCGGCTGAATGTCGCTTTTAGCAAATACGCCACAACGTGAGGCGATCGGGTAAATT
The DNA here is from genome assembly GCF_019423325.1 of Campylobacter sp. Lineage (NCBI taxonomy): Bacteria > Pseudomonadati > Campylobacterota > Epsilonproteobacteria > Campylobacterales > Campylobacteraceae > Campylobacter > Campylobacter sp. The sequence goes on from NZ_JAHZBQ010000003.1 coordinate 162,422, forward strand.
TTATTAGCCGCAAAGCTTAGGCGGTCAAGCTCCGTGATATCCAGATGCAAAAGATTGGTCATCTGATCGATAAATGCACCGGTACCGCCCGCGCACGAACCGTTCATCCGCTCTTCAAGTCCGCCCGTGAGAAATAAAATTTTAGCATCCTCACCGCCCAGCTCGATCACGACATCGGTCTTTGGAAACATCCGCTTGACGCCGAGCGAGGTAGCGAAAACCTCTTGGACGAACGGAATTTTGCAATTTTTGGCGATACCCATGCCCGCCGAACCCGCTATGGCGACGCTGAATTGCTCGCCTGCATAGGTTTTTTGGATTTGCAAAATTTTATCCAGCACCAGCTCCTTGGGCTTTGCCAAATGCCTCTCGTAGCTCTTGCTTAAAATTTCATATTTATCGTTTAAAACTACCGTTTTAACAGTGGTTGATCCTACGTCAATGCCTAAAAAAATCACATCTCGCTCTTTACTGAATAAATTTTACTCGGCCGAATTCTCAAATTTAGCGCGAGCTTTATAAATTAAAATTTGCATTTTATAGTAATATTTTTAAACGCAAATAAAATCAGGATATATTTTATCTTTTTCCATAGAAAAAGACGATTTCTAGGCAGTTTAGAATTAAAAATTTTAATGGAAAAGTTGTAAAATTTTAGATTTAATGCGAGTAGATTTTGCGCGAAATCTTTTAAAATCTCGCGCATTATAAAAAAGCTTCCTTTTGAATTAAGAAGCGTAAAATTTAAAGGATTATTTTCGAAGTTCTTTGATTTTAGCCGCTTTACCGCGTCTGTCGCGTAGGTAAAATAGTTTCGCGCGGCGAACGCGTCCTTTTCTTAGAACCTCGATACTTTCGATGCTCTCGCTGTAGATCGGAAAAATTCTCTCTACGCCGACGCTATTTGCACCGATCTTGCGGATGATAAAGGTCTCACTTACGCCGTTTCCGCGGCGCGCAATGCAGGTACCTTCAAAATTTTGAATTCTGCTCTTATCGCCCTCTTTGATCCTGATGGCTACTTTTAAGGTGTCGCCGGCACGGAAATCAGGCACACTTTTGCTTGTGATCTGAGCGTCCTCAAACGCTTGGATATACTTGTTTTTCATAAATTTCCTTTATTTCTGGCGATCTTTCGGTACATATCCGGGCGGAAGAACCTCGTTTTGCATAGCGCCATTTGATTTTTTAAGCTGCGCATTTTAGCGTGATTACCCTTTAAAAACTCTGAAACTATAGATAAATTTTCAAAAATATCAGGCTTTGCGAACGCGGGTGCCTCTAAAATTCCGCCTTCAAAGCTTTCTTCGACGAGCGAGCCTTCATTGCCCAAAACGCCCCTTATATTGCGGCTTATCGCATCGCACATGCAAAGCGCGCCGAGCTCGCCGCCGGTAAGAACGAAATCGCCGATGCAAAAAATTTCATCTACATATCTTTCGACTATGCGCTCATCTATCCCCTCATAGCGCCCGCAAATAAAGCATAGGCTCTCTTCGCCGCTTAAACGCTTGGCATCGTTTTGGTTAAATTTTTTACCGGCGGGCGAGAGGTAGATAAACTTGGCGTTTTTAAATTTAGCTCTTACGTGTTCGATCGTTCCGGCAAGCGGCTCCGTGCCGATCAAAAGTCCCGCGCCGCCGCCGATCATATAATCATCTACCTTTTTATACCGATTTGTCGTGAAATTTCGCGGGTTAAAAAAATGCGTCGAGATTATTTTCTTATCGACCGCGCGCTTTAAAATCGAGTCCTCAAAATACGGCGCGATGAGATTTTCAAATAGCGAGATGAAGATAAAATTCATGAGTTTTCCAAAATCGCGCGCGCATTTTGCGTAAAAATTTTACGCTCGCTAAGCGAAATTTCTTTCACATAGGCATCCACGTAGGGGATGAAAAATTCTTTCGGCAAAGCCTGCGAGATTAAGCTTTCATCCGTTTCTACCTCGAAAAGATATCCATTTCCGATCTGCGATATGTCCTTTACGCGCCCCAAAACTGCACCGTCTTCATAAATTTCAAGCCCGATGATATCGAAGTAAAAGAACTCGCCCTTTTGCAATTTGCAAAATTTCCGCGTGTCCTCTTTGCTTCGGTAAAGGATTTGGTTAGTTAAATTTGCCGCCGCTTCTACACTTTCGTAATTTTTAAAGATAGCGCTAGAATTTGCGCCGTTAAAGGATAGAATTTCTAAAATTTCGCCGTTTCGCAGATAAAATTTGGCGCCTTTTTTAAACTGAGAGGGGAAGTCGCTGCGATCAAAAATTTTAACCGCGCCCTTTAGACCTATAGTTCGACCGAGCTTCGCGACCTCTAAAAGATCATCAGGCATCTTTGGCTTTGACGGTAATTTTATAATTGATCGGATCTTTTGCTTTATAGCCGATGATGACGGTCTTTATGGCGTTTATCATTTTGCCGTCCTTGCCGATGAGTTTGCCTGTATCGGCCTTGTCGGCATAGACGATGATCTCAGTAAAGTTTTCACCGACCCGCTTTTGCGTAGAAACGGACTGCGGATAGTCGGCGATCAACTTTGCGTATTCTTTTATAAAATTTTCTACCATTTTATTTGCTTGTGATTTGAGCGACCCTATCGCTTAACTTCGCGCCTACGCTCTTCCAGTATGCTAAACGCTCCGCGTCGAATTTAATATTATCGCTCTGTTTTAACGGATTATAAAAGCCGATCGTCTCGATAAAGCCGCCGTCGCGTCTTTTCCTGCTATCCGTTACCACGATGCGGTAAAAAGGCTGCTTCTTTCTTCCGATTCTTGTAAGCCTAACAACTGTTGCCATTTTTTCTCCTTAAATTTTTGTAAGTTTTAGAACTTGCAGATGGCTAAAACTTAAACATCTGCAAACTCTACCGAGAGGCTATCTCGGTAAATTTTGCCTTTGAGCGATTGAGGCAAGCCCCTGCATGCCGCCCTTGCCCGAAAATTTCTTCGCAAGCTTCGAAGCGCCCGCGAATTGCTTCAAAAAGCGGTTCACCTCCACCTGTGAAAGCCCAGCACCAGCAGCAAGTCTGCGCTTGCGCGAATTATTTAGCAGATCGGGATTTTCGCGCTCTTTCGGCGTCATAGAATTGATCATCGCTTTGATATGAAGTATCTCTTTTGAGTTTTCCAAATCGATATCTTTTATCTTATTCGCCATTCCGGAAAGCCCCGGGATCATGCCGATCAAATTTTTCATATTGCCGAGCTTTTTCACGCTTTCGAGCTGATTTACGAAATCATTAAAATTAAACTCGCCCTTTTTGATCTTTTTGTTTAGAGCCTTAGCTTCTCTTTCGTCGAAGACGGCGCTTGTCTTCTCGGCTAACGTCGCTAAATCGCCCTCGCCCATAATGCGACCTGTAATTCTATCGGGTATAAAGCCCTCTAAATCGGCCACCTTCTCGCCGGTTCCGATAAAGCGAAGCGGGATGCCAAGCTGCTGCGCGATACCAAGAGCTACGCCGCCTTTGGTATCTGCGTCAAATTTGCTTAAGATCACGCCCGTAAGACCCAAAATTTCATCAAATTTAGCGGCCGTTTTAATGCCGTCTTGACCGCTCATGGCGTCCGCTACGTAAAAAATTTCATGCGGATTTAGAGTTTTTTTCATCTCCGCAAGCTGTGCCATCAGAGCCTCATCGATCGCAAGACGCCCCGCCGTATCTACGAGCAGTACGTCATAAAGCCCGCTTTTAGCCTTGCTTAGCGCTTTTTCTGCAACTTTTAGCGGATCGCTCTCGCCCTCGATGAAAAACAGCTCGATCTCATTCGCCTCGCACAGCTGACGGAGCTGCTCGACCGCGGCTAGGCGCTGCAAGTCGCACGCTGCAACCAAGACCTTTTTTTTACGAAGTTTCAGATAGTTCGCGAGTTTTATCGTGCTTGTAGATTTTCCGCTTCCTTGAAGTCCCGTCATCAAAGCTACTGTAGGAGGCGTGCTAGCGAACACAAATCCCTGGCTGCTGCCTCTAGGCGCCGTTAAAATTTTAGTCAAATTTGTCTTGATGGACTGCAAAAACGGCTTCTGCCCTATCGTACCGATACGAAGATCGGCTTCGACAAGCGCTAAAAAATCCTTTACGACTTTGTGGTGCACGTCGGCCTTTAAAAGCGCCTTTTTTAGCGTCTCCAAGGCGTTTTTTAAAGCTTTTTCGTCATCGATTGTTTTTAATTTATTGACCGCGTTTTTAAACGACTCGCTTATGATCTCAAACACTTTGATCCCTTATAAAATTTTTAAACTTGCGATGTTACCTAAAATTAACTTAAAAGCCATTGAATATCAGAGATCCTTAGGAATTTCAAAGCCGAATTCGTTGAAGCTTGTACCTAGCGGAGCTTTAAATTTTAGCCCCAAAATTTCGGTCTCGTATGAGTGCAGAAACATCCGCTTCGCGCGGCTTTTAGCGTATTTTTCATCGCCTATTACGCCGAATCCCGCATTGGCCAGATGCACGCGGATCTGATGCGTCCTGCCCGTCTCGATCCGCACTTTTACGAGCGATTTTTTGCCGCTTATCATCAGCGGATAAACCTCGCTAAATGCGCTCTTGCCGTTTGGCGAAATTTTAGAAAACGCGCCGCTGCGGGTCTTTATCGTCAAAATCGGCTCGTCAAATTTCATCTCTTCGCTCACGATCCCCTTCACGATCGCGATGTAGCTTTTTTTCACGCGCAAATTTTTAAATTCCGCAATCGCCGCTTCGCGAAATTCCTCGTTCTTATATAGCAGCACGACGCCGCTAGTCTCCTTATCCAGGCGGTTTAGAAGCCCGAATTTATAGATTTTTTCTAAATTTTCGCTGCTCATAAAGGGCGGCTTATTGACCGCCAAAACGTTCTCATCCTCGTAAATGATCGCGGGTTTTGCGGGCTTCATCACGCTAAATTTAGTATTTTCGCCGAGCATCTCGCGCGCTAGAGCGATCTTTGCGCCGCGCGCGCTCACAAGCCCCGCATCGATGAGAGCCTTGGCTTCGTTGTGCGAGATGTTTTCCTGCGCCGCCAGCAGTTTGTAGGCTTTTTCTTGCATTAAATTCTTTCCTTGATTAAATTTTCTATCTCTTGCAGATCGCAAATTTTATCTATCCGCGTCCCCTTTAGCGGCTCTTTTAAAAGGCTTGAAATTTCATCCGCGCTGCACAGAGCGATATTTTGCACGAGCGCGTACAGCGCCTTTTGATTATGAAAAAATCGCCCGCTAATGATCGGCACGCCGAAGCTTGCCGCCTCGATCGGACTATGTCCGCCGATATTGCGCAAAAAGCTGCCGCCCAAGATCACGACGTTTGAAATTTTATAAAAGTTCGCTAGCTCCCCGAAGGCATCGAGCAAGATAAAATCGCTCCGAAGCCCCGCGCTGTCGCTAAATCGCTCAAAGCTAAGCCCGTGCTCGCGCGCCCAAGCCTTGCAAATTTCGTAGGCCTTTTCAAAGCGCTCCGGGTGCCTCGGCGCCAGGATGATTTTTAGCTTTTGCGGCGCGTCGATCGCAGGCGCTGCATTCCGTGCGGCAGAATTTAAAGACGCGCCGTTTAAAGTCGCCGCATTCGGCACGGCGAACGAAGCGTCGCTTAAGCTCGCCGCATCCAAAGAAGCTGCGTTTAAATTTACCGGCTCGGTCGAGCCCTGCTCGTCGCGAAGCTCGGCCGTAGGCAAGTCCGTCTCGCTGCGGATACTCGCTGCGCGCTGGTATTTTTCGAGTGCACTTTGCGAGCCGTGAAATTTTATAAAATCGTTTAAATTCGATAAAACAAGCTCCTCTTCACCCTCGTGAGTGTTTGAGATCGTAAGCACAAAGCTATTTGCGGCCGCGGCGGAATAGTCCTTCGTCGCAACGGCGATATTCGCGCTTTTCACGTTGCCCGCGACCTTTATATTTTTTGCGCCGAGCTCCCACAGTCGCGCCGCATCAAGCTCGCTCTGCGCAAGCACCAGATCGATATTTTCAAACACTTTGCGATAATAAAGCTTAAAGCGCAAATAGCTCGCGTACGAGCGGTCGCTAATGCGCGCGTTTAGCAGGATCACGTAGCTTCCGCGCGCCTTGGCGGAACGGGTCAAATTTAGCCACAGCTCCGCTTCGAAAATCACCAGCACGCGGCTGCCAGTAAGCCAAAACGGAAGCCAGTTTTCAAACGGCAGGTAGCGAGAGTTCGGCGTGAGAGCACGCGCCGCACCGAAGCCCGTCTGCGTGGTCGTGCTAAGCGCGACGCTCTCAAATTTAGAAATTAGTGGCGCAAGAGCGTTTACCTCGCCCAAACTGCAAGCGTGAAAGTGCACCGCAGCGGGGCTAAATTTAGGGTTTTTGTATAGAAAAAATCGCGCCTTCAGGCTCGTGCGGTATTTTGTTTTAAAGCTTAGGATAAAAATAAAAGGCGCAGCGACGAGCCACGCCAAAAACGCCAAGGCGGTGTAGATCACTCGGCTTCTTTATATAAAATTCTGCCGCAATACGGGCAGGTTACGATGTCGTCGCTTTTGATGACCGCGGAATATGTCTTGTCGCTTATGCGCATAAAGCAGCCGTAGCAGGCCTGTTTGCGCACCGGCGAGACCGCCGTATTGCCCGCCCATTTGCGGATTTTTTCGTAGAATGAGACGGTTTTTGGATTCATCGCCTGCATTAATTTATCGCGCTTGGCGTAGATCGCGCCGCGAGCGACCTCGACCTCGCCCATCTCGGCGCTTACCTGCTCTTGCAAGCTTTTTAACTCGGCTTCAAACGCCTCTTGCTTTTCGCTCTGCTCCTTTACGAGCGCTTCCTTTGCGGCTACGATCTTTTCTAGCCTTTCGATCTCCTCGTTTGTGGCTTCGAGCTGCTCTTTTGCGATGTCCTCTTCGACGCTAAGGGCCTTGATCTCCTTTTCGGTTTTTGCCGCGCCGCTTTTTTTGCCCGTGCTTTTTAGCTTGGACGAAAATGCGCTAAGCTGCGCGTTTGCTTGTAAAATTTGAGATTTTAGCTCGGCGATCTCCGCATTTAGAGTTTCGATCTGTTCTTTTGCGCCTGAAATTTCGCCGCTTTTTTTGCTTAGTTTCTCCTGCGCGGCTTCGATTTTAGGCTTAAATCCGTCCAGCTGCTTATCGAATTCGCAAAGCTCTACCAATTGGCTTAAATATTTGTTCATCTTTTTCCTTTAATAATACGTAAATGGATTTTTTTGCTCGCTTATTATAACTTCAATTTCGCTTTTTTGCAAGAAAGGTGCGAGCGCGCGCCCAAAATAGCGCTCACTTTCAAAATGATTTATATCGATCAAACTCACGCCGTTTTCTAAATTTTGAAGCGCCGCGTGATATTTTATATCGCCCGTGATGAAGCAATCCACGCCCAAACTTTGATTTAGTTCGCTCCCACTACCGGTGCAAAGCGCGATATTTTGGATGAAATTTTTCGTCTTTACCGCGCGCAGATGCTCAATGCCAAGCTTGCGCTTTATATCCGCGCACAGATGCTCAAAGCTCAAATCCGCGCGCATGAAAACCAAAAATTCCTGCTCATCCGTAATTTCAAATTTTAAAATTTCGCGCGCTACGAACCTGTTTAAAACGTGCTTGTCAAAGTTCGTATGCATCACGATGAGAGAGATATTTTTGCGGATCATCTCATAGATCAAATTTGCGGGATATAGCCGCGGATCAAGCGATTTTAGCGGACTGAAAATCAGCGGGTGGTGCACCACGAAAAGAGAGCCCGCCTCAGCCTCGCGCACCAGCTCGCTAGTAACGTCGAGGCTTAGATAGATTTTTGAAATTTCATCATCCAAGTTTCCGAGCGTTAGTCCACTATTATCCCACGTCTCTGCGTCGCAAAAAGGCGCGGCGGCATTTAAAATTTCATAAATTTCGCCCGTTTTCATAAATCCTACTTTACGCTTTTATCTGTCTTATTTGCGGAATTTTGCTTGCCGCAAGCGTTTTTTAAATTTACGCCTGCGGAGGAAGCGGGCGCCGCGCCGCCCTCTTTGCCGCCTTTTTTACCGCTGCATGCCGTGCCGCAAAGATCGGCGACATATTTTTGCGGATCTGCATAGCAAAGCGCGCAGTTTTTGGCAAGATCGCGGATCTTTAAAATATAATCCTGCCTCTGCGTGACCGAAATCGCTCCGCGCGCGTCAAGGACGTTGAACGTGTGCGCCGCGAGCATGCAGTAATCATACGCAGGAAGCGCCAGGCCGTGCTTTAGGATGCTTTTGCACTCGCCGAAGCAGTTTTCAAACTGATTAAAAAGCATCGCGGTGTCCGCAAGCTCGAAGTTGTATTTACTAAACTCGAACTCGCCTCTTTTATGCACGTCGCCGTAGGTTACTAGCCCCGCCTTGTCGTCCCAGACGATGTCGTAAACGTCGTCTTTGTTTTGCAGATACATCGCCAAGCGCTCAAGCCCGTAGGTGATCTCGCCGCTAATTAGCTCGCACGTGATGCCGCCCACCTGCTGAAAATATGTAAACTGCGTCACCTCCATGCCGTCTAGCCAAACCTCCCAGCCAAGCCCCCAGGCCCCGAGCGTCGGACTCTCCCAGTTGTCTTCTACGAAGCGGATATCGTGGCTTTTAAGATCTAGCCCCAGCTTTTCTAAGCTTTTTAGATAGAGCTCTTGGATATTATCAGGGCTCGGTTTTAAGATCACCTGAAACTGATAATACGCGCCCAAGCGGTTTGGGTTTTCGCCGTAGCGTCCGTCTGTAGGGCGACGCGAGGGTGCTACGTATGCCGCGCGCCAAGGTTTGCTTCCTAGGCTGCGCAAAAAGGTGGCCTGATGATAGGTGCCCGCGCCCGCTGGCATATCGTAAGGCTGAACGAGCAAGCAGCCCTGCTCGTGCCAGTAGTTTTGAAGCGTCAAAATAATCTGTGAAAACGTCATTTTTATCCTTTTATCGATATGTAAATTTAAATTTTATCTTCCAAAGCGCCTTTCAAAGCCTGCTTTAAAGGCTCTTTGCAGCTCTTAAATTTTTCAAATTTCAGCCGAGCATTCGCCCGTCAAGTCGGAATTTACTGAAACCAGGTCATTTTTTCAAAACAAGGCGATCTCTTATTTTCGCCTAAAATTTTAGCGAAATTTCGTTTTGCAAGCCCCGCTGCGGCAAATTTATCTATACTCCAGCAGCTTGAAATATTTTTTCGCGATCGGATCAAGGGCGAATATATCGAAATCTCCCTTATCGCCGAGATCGCTTGCTGCGGGATACTCGCCGTCCGTGACGTAAAACGCCCCGTCTAGCCTCACTTCGCCGTCCTTGCATCTAGCTTTTTCGTCCCAAAAATACCGCCACTTATATCTTGTGCCGCGCTCGGAGCTGCCCACCTGTAGCGTCAAGCTTTGAAACGAACTCTCGCGCGGGCTATATCTGATGATCATCTGCCCCTCGTCGATTGCGGCGTTACCCTCGTCGTCATAGCCCTCGCCCAGATCGAAATGCTCGCCGTAATATTCGATAGTAACGTCTTTTGAGGGCTTGTAATCCTCCGCAATACCGCTAAATTTCACGCCCCCTTTGCGCTCGTTCGCATTTTTTTCTAAAATTTTCAAACTGTTCTCGTTCGCGCAGTAGCTTAAATTTAACTTTACGATCTCCTCTTTATTCGCTTTCAAAAATTGCCTCAAACTATCCACGGAGGCGGCGTCCGATAAAAACACCTCCTTGCTTTTAATCTCTTTTGCGCCTAAAAGCGCGACAAAAGCAAGCGACAGAGCGACGATCTTTTTCATTTTATTCCTTTAAATCGATCAAATTTTACTAAATTTCGCGCGGGTTTCGGCTCTTAAATTTTAAAACCCGCACGAAGTATAAATTTAAAAATTTAGCCTCGCGGCACCTATGGCTCGCCGTTTAAATTTGCCGCTGCGTAAATTTAAACATTTTTTGAGCGCCAAATTTTACTCGCTAAGCTCGCGCCTAGCGCTGCCGCGCACCTTTGCGCTCTAGTCCTCAAGTAGTACTTCGATCTGCTCGGAGTCCTTTTTCAGCGCCTCCGCTTTTGCCGCGCGATCCGCCTTTAGCTTCGAGCTTAGCACCTCGTCGTTTAGAGCTAAAATTTGCACCGCCAGATACGCCGCGTTTTTCGCTCCCGCCTTGCCGATCGCAAGCGTCGCGACGGGGATACCCGCAGGCATCTGCACGGTCGAATACAGCGCATCTACGCCGCTAAGCGCGCTGCCGCCGAGCGGAATGCCGAGCACCGGCTTGGTCGTATTTGCGGCGACCGCGCCCGCAAGATGCGCCGCCATGCCCGCCGCGCAGATGAAAACCTGCGCGCCCTTTTTCTCGGCGTCCGCGACATATTTAGCCGTACGAGCGGGGCTTCGGTGTGCCGAAGATACGATCATCTCGTACGCCGCGCCGAATTCATTTAAAATTTTAGCCGCCTCGTAAACGACCTCGTAATCGCTCTTTGAGCCCATTATTATAGAAACAAATTTCATTCCATCTCCTTTCTTAAAAAGCAAAACTCCGCGAGCTTCACAGGCAGCTTAATCTCATTTAGATTGCCGCTGTGAATCTCGCTAAATTCCTTACCGCTGCGGCTTTGCAGCTTCTTAAATTTTAAATATGGCTTGCCGCTAAGCTCGTAAATTTCGCCGATTTCATTATCGCAAGCGCAAATTTTAAAGCCGCGCGGAGCAAAAATTTCATACGCTTCGCCGGGTAAAATTTTATCTTTGACGCTTATAAACTCGCCGTCCTGCGAGATCGCGCAAACCTGATGCGTGCCAAGCTCGATGCTGCGGTCTAAATTTTGCGTATCCTCTCGCTCGTATGGGCGTTTTATCAAATATCCGTCGCTAAAGCCGCGGTTTTTAAGCGTCGCGATCTCGCGCTCGTAAACACGGGCCTCAAATTTATCGCCCGCAGCATCGTCGATCGCCGCGCGGTAGGCATTCGTGGCGCATGCGACGTAGTATTCGCTCTTGGTGCGCCCTTCGATTTTAAAGCTGTCGATCGCGCCCGTTTGCATGATCTTTTGCACGTGCGAAATGAGGCTAAGATCCTTCGCGTTCATTACGAAAGTCCCCTCCCCCTCGCGTTCTTGCAAGCGGAAAAGCGCGCTGGTTTCGGGATTTTTCGCGTAAAGCTCGTAGTTAAATCTGCAGTCGTTCGCGCAGCTTCCGCGGTTGCTGAAGCGTCCGCTTTGCACCGCGCTAACAAGACAGCGCCCGCTGTATGCGAAACACATCGAGCCGTGCACGAAAATTTCGATCTCGAGGTTTGGAAGTTTTTCCTTAATCTCCACGGCGTCTTTGAGCGTCATTTCGCGCGCCGCGACGATGCGGGCGGCGCCCAGCTCCGCCCAAACCTGCGCATCCAGATAATTTAGCACGTTAGCTTGGGTGGAGACGTGAATCGGGATCTCAGGCGCTACGGCTCGCGCGAGGCTTGCGACACCCAAAGTGGCGATTAAAATTCCATCCACGCGCAGATCGCGAAGAAATTCCAGATGCCTTTCGATGTTTCCTAGCTGGCCGTTGGTCGCAAAGCCATTTACGGTCGCGTAGAGCTTCTTGCCGCGCTCGTGTGCATACGCGACACCCTGTGCGAAGCTTTCCTTGCTAAATTCCTTCGCGCTTCGCTGGCGTAGCGAAAATGAGCCCGTGCTTGCATACACGGCGTCCGCGCCGTAAGCCAGGGCGATTTTTAGTTTCGTTAAATTCCCAGCAGGAGCTAAGAGTTCGGGTTTTTTCAAATACATTCCTAGTGATTTTTTAAGCGCGATTTTACTACAATTTAGCCAAAATTTTATTTAAGGAGCAGTTGATGCGAGCCGATCTACACAACCACACCTATCTTTGCAACCACGCTAGCGGCGAGCCGCGGCAGTATTTAGAAGCGGCGATCGCACGAGGCATAGAAATTTTCGGCTTTGCGGATCATGCGCCGATGAACTTCGATCAAAAATACCGAATGAGCTTCGAGCAGATGGAGCTTTACGAAGGGATGATTAGGGATCTGCGGGATGAGTTTAGCGGGCGGATCGACGTGCGGCTGGGATACGAGGTCGATTTTATGACGAAAAAAGAGCTGATGGATGAGCGGATTTTCGCGCGCAAGCTCGATTATCTCATCGGCTCGGTACATTTTTTAAACAACTGGGGCTTTGATAACGAGGAATTTTTAGATCAGTGGAGCGGGCGCGAGATAGACGACGTTTATCGCGAATACTTTGCGCTGATCTGCGCGCTGTGTAGAAGCGGTAAATTCGACATTTTAGGGCATATGGATCTGATTAAAATTTTTAAATTTACTCCGAAAAAAGATATCAGAGTTTTGGCAGGCGGCGCAATAAACGCGATCAAAAAAAGCGGCATCGTCGTGGAGCTAAACTCCGCTGGGCTTCGCAAGCCCGCAAATGAAATTTATCCGAGCGACGCGCTTTTAGAGGTGCTTGCGGATGCGGACGTGCCGATCACGCTTGGCTCGGATGCGCACTCGGTTGCCCAAGTAGCGCTAAATTACGATAAAATTTATGCCAAAGCGCGCGAGTTCGGCTACGATAAGATCGCCGTTTTCAAAAATCGCGAGCGTGAGTTTGTAAAGCTAGCGTAAATTTTAACGGCAGCCGCTTTTAAATTTCAAACAAGCGCGGACAGCGAGAAATTTTAAAATTTCAAAATCTTCAGTGGCGTGAAAATTTCAGATTTCAAAAGGCATGGCGGCGCAAAATTTTAAAAATCGCGGCGCGCAAAACGGCGCAGATAAAGTCGAATTTCAACTAAATAATGTTAAAATCCGCCATTAAATTTAGCCCAAATACGGGCGGAAAAAAGGAAAAAATATGGGAAAATTTGTTAATGACGTGAAGGAATTTTTTAAATTTTGCGATGAAAACGAGGTCGAGTTCGTGGATTTTAGATTTACCGATCTAAAGGGTACCTGGCACCACGTCGCTTACAACTACAAGCGCCTGCCGAAGGACTTCGCCGACGGAATTCCATTTGACGCAAGCTCGGTAGCGGCGTGGCAGCCGATCGATAAATCCGATATGATGCTAAAGCCCGACGTAGGGACGGCGTTTTTGGATCCATTCACCGCGGACGTTACGATCATCGTCATCTGCGACGTTTACGATATCTACAAAAACGAGCTTTACGAAAAATGCCCGCGCTCTATCGCTAAAAAAGCCGAGCAGTTTCTGCAAACCACGGGTCTTGGAGATACCTGCTACTTCGGGCCTGAGAATGAGTTTTTCGTTTTCGACGACGTAAAGATCATCGACGATATGAACTGCGCGATGTTTAAGGTAGATACCGAAGAGGGGCATTGGAACAGCGGCAAAAACTACAAAGACGGCTTTAATAGCGGCCACCGCCCGGGCGTAAAGGGCGGCTACTTCCCCGTCCAGCCCGTCGATTCGATGGTCGATCTGCGCGCCGAGATGCTAAAAGTGCTTGAGCAGATCGGGCTTGAGACCTTCATCTGCCACCACGAAGTAGCGCAAGGCCAGGGCGAGATCGGCGTTAAATACGGCACCCTCGTCGAGGCCGCCGACAACGTGCAAAAATACAAATACGTCGTAAAGATGGTCGCGCACCTAAACGGCAAGACCGCGACCTTTATGCCAAAACCGCTCTACGGCGATAACGGCAGCGGAATGCACGTGCACCAATCGATCTGGAAAAAGGGCAAAAATACCTTTTATAAAAAGGGCAACTACGCAAATTTAAGCGACGCGGCTAGATGGTATATCGGCGGCGTGCTAAAGCATGCACGCAGCGTCGCAGCGTTTACGAACCCGAGCACCAACAGCTACAAACGCCTCATCCCGGGCTTTGAGGCGCCGTCCATTCTAACTTATTCGAGCCAAAACCGCTCCGCTTCGATCCGCATCCCTTACGGCAGCGGCGAGCACTCCGTGCGCGCAGAGATGCGCTTCCCCGATAGCACAGCGTGCCCGTATTTGGCATTTGCGGCGATGCTTATGGCTGGAATCGACGGTATCAAAAACAAAACCGAGCCGGTCGGACCGATGGATGAGAATTTATTCAAGCTGCACCTGGATGAGATTCGCGAGCGCGGCATCGAGCAGCTTCCGCACACGCTTCGCGGCAGCCTAGAGGCAGTGATCCGCGATAATGAGTATCTGCGCCCGATAATGAGCGAGCTTTTCATCGAGACCTATCAGCATTTTAAATTTGAAACTCAGGTTTGGCCTTACGAGGCGCGCCCTACGCCGTTTGAGTTTGCAACGAACTACTCGTGCTAAGACAGGCTTATTTTATGCCGCGCCGCCCGATTTTTACGAGACGGTGCGGCATAGAGCCTTGGAATTTTAAAATTTCTCCGCGCGCGAACTTTTAAAATTCTACCGTATGCGCGAACTTAAATACCGCCCGTGAAGCTTCAACTCTTTTACTCTAAACGCGAAATTTTATACTTTCTACTCATTTTGCTTGGAATTTTATCGATAAACTTAGGCGTGAAATTTTATGAATTCAAAGAATTCCGCGCGAAAAACTACGCTTTTTACGGCGCGCAAATTTTAAATGCCTACACCAAAACGAACGAGCGCGGCCGCAGTTACACGGTGCTAAAGCTCAAAACGGCGGATTTTACCCTCTACACGACTGCCGGGCTCGAGCGGGAATTTCACCGCTTCGCGCGCGTAAATATCGGCATCGTAACCAAAAACGTAAAATTTTTAGATTTTTTAAAGCAGCGCTTTTACGCACCAAATTTTAAAATTTCAGCCGAGACCGCGCCCTCTGGGGCAAAATGGCGCGCGATAAGCTTCGTTCGCGCCCAACACGAAGATGAGATGACGGCGGATCTTTACTCCGCGCTGTATTTTGCGACCGAAATTTCAAAACCGCTGCGCGCCAGCGTGACGAACTGGGGCATAGCGCACATCATCTCGATCAGCGGCTTTCATCTGGGCATTATCTTTAGCACGGTCTTTCTGCTTGCAATGCCGATCTACCGCTATTTTCAGGATCGCTACTTTCCATACCGCAGCGCGAGGCGCGATCTTAGCGTCTTTGTGATCGTGCTGATGAGCGGGTATCTCTTCGTGCTCGATTTTACGCCGAGCTTTCTGCGCTCGCTTGCGATGTGCTGCGTGGGCTTTTTCCTCGCGATGCGAAATTTCTACGTACTTAAATTTACGAACCTCTTCCTAACGATCGCGCTTCTACTTGCGTTTTTCCCGCACTTAGCCTTTTCGATCGGATTTTATTTCTCCTGCCTGGGCGTACTGTATATTTTCCTCTACCTGCACCACTTCGCACCTAAATTTAAGCTCTGGCAGAACGTCATACTTTTTAACCTCTACGTTTGGCTCAGCATGAACGCGGCGGTCTATTATTTCTTCCCGACCGCTTCGCTGCAGCAGCTTAGTGTAATGCCGCTGGGATACGTGTTCGTGATCTTTTATCCGCTAAGCATATTTTTGCATATATTTGGGCTCGGCGGCGCGCTCGATACGCCGCTGCTTGCGTTTTTAAACTTTACTTTGCCGAGCTTTCAAGCGCAAATTCCGCCACTTCTTTTCGCGCTCGCAAACATCTGTGCGCTTGCTGCGATAAAGATTCGCTACGCAGCGCTTGGTTGCGCGATAATCGGAATTTCGCCGATATTTTTTATAACGTAGCGCACGAAAATTCCAGCGGGAATTTTATCCGTTGGAATTTTATGCTAAAATCGCGCTTCAAATCTCACAAAGGATCAAAATGTTTATTGCGAACCTCACCTACGTCAAAGAAGTAAGCGAAGTGGACCGCTTTATCAACGAGCACAACGCGTTTTTGGATAAATTTTTCGCGGCGGATAAATTTATCTGCTCGGGGCGCAAAGTCCCTCGCACCGGCGGCATCATCTTAATCAACGCCAAAGACCGCGCGGAGCTTGATGAGATCATCGCGCAAGATCCGTTCTTTCAAAACGGCGTCGCAAAATACGAGATCATAGAATTTGCGCCGACGAAATTTGCGCCCGAGTTTTGGAGGCTTTTCGGCGAATAGACGGCGCGGGTTAAATTTTAAAATTTACGCGCTTAAACACGCCTCTGAAATTTAGCTTTTTTTGCGTACGAGATGAAATTTTAACCCGAATTAAAAGCCGAAACGCGGCGGTAAATTTAGATAAGCTTAAAACCGAAATTATGCAAAACGGCGAAATTTAAAGGAGATCGGGTGCTGATAAAACTGCGGCTCGCAACGCCGCAAGATGCGGAGGCGCTGCTTGAAATTTACGCGCCTTACGTAAAGCAAACGGCGATCAGCTTTGAATACGACGTGCCCAGCGCCGCGGAATTTGTGGGGCGCATCGGACAGACGCTGCAAAGATACCCCTATCTGCTCGCTTACGTAAGCAACGAGACGGCATGCACGGGCGATGAACGGAATGAAAATTTTAAAATTTCTGCGAGCGCGGCAGGCGCAGGGAGTGAAATTTTGCCCGCATACGAGGCGCGAAATTGCGCAAGCGGTGCGGCGAAACAAAATAGCGCAAATTTAAAACACGGGCAAATCCTCGGCTACGCCTACGCTTCGGTTTTCAAAGAGCGGGCGGCATACGATTGGTCGGCGGAGTGCTCGGTTTACGTGTCGCGAAACGTGCGCGCTTAGGGCTCAAAACATAGTAGATATGAACGCTTGCATCGCTTGCGGGGATGACGAATATCTAAACGACGCGAGCGTGCGATTTCACGAGCGTATGGGTTTTCGCTTCGTCGGCAGATTCGAGCGCTGCGCCTATAAATTCGGCCGCTGGTACGATATGGCATGGATGCAAAAGCCCATCGGCGAGCATCTGCAAAATCAGCCCGCAATGAGGCCTTTCGCGCGCTTTAGAGATGAAATTTGCGCGAGCGCGGGCATTGAAATTTAATTTAAAGGAAAAACTTTGACCCATTTTATCATTGACGACGAAAATATCGACGTCGATAATATATTCGACGTCGTAAATCTCAAAGAGGGCGACGAGCTGAATATCGTCTCCAACACCGCTAAAAAGATCGACGCCTTGACCCTTGCGCGCCTATCGAAGATGGGCGTTAGCATAGGCGAGGTTTTTACGATCGGCAAGCAAAGAAAGGACTTCGCCGATAAGATCATCGTGTTTTTGATGGGTAAGCTCTGCGGGCAGGAGGGCAAGATCGGTATCGTCAGCAACGACAAATTTTACGACGACGTGATAGAATTCTTTAACGATCTAAACTACCGCAAAAATCCTAAATTTGAAAAGATCAGTCTAGCCTCGCATGCCGCAGGGGCGAACGCAAAGCAAGGCAAGGCAGGCGGCGCGGCGGAGAAAAAAGCCCAAAAACCGGAGCCGAAAACTGCAAAGCAGGAGCCAAAGGCCCAAAAGCAAGGTGCAAAAGCCGCAAAGCAGGAGCCGAAGGCTGTACAACATGAACAAAAAGCCGTAAATTCTAAAATCTCCAAAGCAGACCTTGCCGCGGCGGAGGCGCTGATCCCGCAGTGCGTGAGCCTACAAGCCCTCTATGCCGCATGCGTCGCAAAGCTCGGCAGAGCCAAAGGCTGCGAGGTCTACCGCGAGATCAAGGACGGCGCGCGAGCAAGGTACGCGAGCATCGCCTACGATAGCGACTTAAAAGACGGCGCCGTAAGGCGAAACGCGATCAAGCTTTACCGCGAAAGCGGCGGCGATATGGCGGAATTTCACAATAGGCTGACGAGCGAATACAAACACGCTGGTCCTGAAATTTATAAAGAATTTAAAGAAAAACTCGTCGGAAAGATGATCTAGGCACTTCGGGCGCAAGGATTTAAGGCACAGCGATAGTACGCGTCGCGACGTAGCGGCTAAAGCACGGCCTGGCAGCGTTAGATGTATCGTTACGGCGCGCGGCGATATGATGTAGCGCAACTAGACGCAACTAAAATGAAAATATTCGCTTGCGCGGCATCAGTCTTATTTTACCGTATATAACCAAGCAAAGCCCAGGCGCTTAGGCATAGTAGCAGAGTAAAGATATATAGGATAAATTTCATTCTGCCAGGTTCAATCCGAGTCTAATCATAGTTAAAGCTATATGGCTTGTAGCCGAAAATATGCAAGGTCTTTAAAGCGAGCTCTCTGACCTCTATCCAGGATTTGTTCTGATATACTAGATAGTCATAAGTATCTCCCTCTAGCAAGCTTTGATCTTTAAAGTATCTATCTATGAGCTCCAAAAGTTCTCTTAGCGCATCCCTCTCATATGGCAGGAAGCAAAATTCAAATTGCTCCAATAAAGCGTTCTTGCATTCGGTATATAGAAATTCTATCATTTCCGATGGGCTTTCGTAATATTCAACCGCAGGATGTATCAAATGATCAACTTGATATTCCAAAGAAGCCATACGGCATAGATTAACCATAAGCCCGCTTTTCCTAAATATCTCTTTTCCGTCAATTTGCATTTAGGTTTCCTTTTATTGGGATATAAACTTCATACTCAATCATAGTTGAAGTTTTCTGGTTTGTAGCCGAAAATATACAAAGTCTTCAAGGCTAGCTCTCTGACCTCTACCCATGATTTATTGTGATAGACCAAATAATCATAGGTATCTCCCTCTAGCAGGCTGTTATCTCTAAAATATTTATGAATAAGATCCGCAAGTTCTTTTAAGATCTCTCTTTCATAGGGTAAAAAACAGAATTCAAATTTTCCGTCAAGGGCTCGCTCGCATTGGCTACATAGTACTTCTGCCATCTCCGATGGATCTTCGTAGTATTCAGCCGTAGCATGCACCAAATAATTGACTTGATATTCTAAAGAAGCCATGCGGCATAGCGAATATAGCAATGGAGCTTTATAATATATACTTTCTTCATTCATTTGCATTTAAATTTCCTTTTATTGGGATGTGGGTTTTGCCCGCATTATATCGTAATATATTTTTAAAATTCTCGCAGAAATTATCATTTTATAAAACTACTATTTTAAAAGCGTAATTTGTTTTAAAGCCTTTTTCGCGCATCCCCTTAGATCCTCTTCACTTAATGAATCGCCTACCGTATCATCACCCCTCAACTCTTCGTCTGGTTCGAATTCATCGATGTCCGTAAGAAGTCTATTAAGCGGCTCATAATATTCATCGGGGAAATTTTTATCATTCATAAATTTATCCCAATATATCTTTTCAAATTCAAATACGTCGATTCTGTTTTGCAAAAAATCCTCTATTATTTTTATATATTCCTCTATCATTGACCCTCTTTCGGTATATTTTTAATCGCCCACCGCTTTAATACTTAGAACCGACCATAGATTACTACCTATATTCACGCCTTCGCATAAATTTTTTATAATTGTTAAGTCGTTAGAAGAAATTTCTAAATCATATTCATACATTTGAACTAAAAAATCTTCCAGCGCTATACCATATTCTCCAGCCTTAACCAGCTCTTCCAAATAAATTACAAAGTCGCACCGACCGACTCCAGCAAATTCATCTTTGTAATTACTGAATAAATTTAAAAATATCAGATCGCCGTATCTCATTCGCCACTTTTCTTAAATTTATTTCTCATAGCCGCCCATTTTTAGAATGCAAATTTAACACTACAAATTTCATTCCGTAATGAACTATCTATAAGAATCCGATACTGCCCAATGCTAGTAAGATGATAGAAATTCATCAAATATTCTTCCGTCATTTTTCCTCGCTTTAACTATGCTAACGTATATTTTCTTTAAATTCTAAAAATCAAATAAGCGTAGATTGACGCAAACTCGCCTTTATTAAATTTTAGTATAAATCAGACCAAAAAGGCACATACGGGCATTTTCCGACCGGCTTAAGAGGATTTTTACCAAATTCCCTCAAAAAGTAGTCATATAAATTTTTCCCATAATAAATGATATCGGTATAGTGTATAGATAAGACCGGCGGATCCGGTAATTTAAGACACGGCATATATCTATGAGAATATACGGGTATAATCTTAGGCGCAATTTTGGCTACTTCTAGTACAACGGCTCGCTTGCGAGATCCGTCTTCGGGCATCGGACCCCATTTTTGCGTATTCCAATAGCCCTCGTTTGGGAAAATTTCATCAATAGGATCGTTTTTTAAGTACTCAAAGACGTAGTTCATAGCCCGCTTTATCTCCTTTATATTTTCATCGCTAAAGTCTCTCCAATTATAAAGTTTTACCGAAATAGGCAATGTATATGATAAAAAATCTCTTAGGCTTTTTGGAAATTTAAACTCATAAATTTGCTCTATTTTGTCTATTTCGCTCTCTTTCAAACCATCGCTCAATTCTATGCCGCTCTTTTCTAGCAGCTCTTTTATTTGCTTATACATATTCTATTTTATCCTTATTAGGCTTTTAGTCGTAGTCGAAGTCGTCAAACTCATAACCAAAAATTTGGATTGTTTTTAGAGCTAATTCGCGTAGTTCGCAAAAGGTGCTATTGTGGTATATAAAATCTTCATAGTCTGTCATAGAAGCCTTTTCCTCTTCCTCCCAAAATTTTGAATCGCACTCCGTAAATTTATCTAGCATTTTGGCTATCGCTTTACGTTCCTCTATACTGAAATAAATTTTGTTTGATTCCGCTAGGGCTATTTTACAAGCACTTTCACAATCTTCTATTAAATCTATGCACAACAAATACTTATCAAGCATATATTTTTCTTGACACTCTAATGAGGCAAGGCAGCATAATTCTTTTAATAATCTTTCTTTTATCGACATTTTATTCTCCTAAATTTTATATCCCGTACCACTTCGTTACATCCCCCTCTTCGTCGATATCGACCTCTATGTATTTGTATTTATTGTAAAGGCTCGGAATCAAAATTTCGTCATAATATTTTTTGCCGCATTCTGCGATAAACATATACATATTATGATGGCACCACCGATTCGGCTCTTCCCAAAAAGCACCGTCTACGCGAGTATAATTTTTTAGAGGTTCGTATGGGCGAGCTATAAATTTATCTAAATTATAAAAGAAATTTTTTCTTAAAATTTTCCATTCTTCAAATTTTTTCATATTTAAATTTATATTGGCGCTAGTTTTATGTTTTATGTCGGTATCTATGAAATTATTTAGATAAAATTGCCCAAATAGCATTATTAAAATATCTCTTACATTATCATCGCATAAATTAAAATTATGAATTAATGCACTGGCGATAGAGTCGGTCTCATAGACTTCGGTGCTTTTCATTAGGCTAAACGCCTCAAGCTCATAAAAATCCAGTGGTCTTTTCCCGCTTGCGGCTTGAAAATCTTTAAAAATCTTAAATCTAAAATCTTCCGCTTCGCTAAAGAAATAGACGTATGGACTTAAATTTAGATTAAGTGCTTTTATTCTCATTTTATACCGTCCAAACTATTGTTTTTCGCATTTTAGTATTGTTTTGCATAATAAGCTCTTCCTTGCTGCGTTTCAGTCACGCCAAAGTATTTGCTATTTACACTGACCGGCTCATAACTTTTATCATCTCTTAAAATATTTAAAATTTCAGATTTATCACATATCTCTTTCATTTCTGTATCATAACCCCAATTTGAACTAAACAATCTTATATAACCTTGCTCGTATAAGAACAATAAAATTTCTTTCGCCACTTTAAGCGAATTGGCAACGTTAATAGAATTTAATTCCCAAACGATCTCCCATAAAGAGATATAATCGCCATCTTCGACTATTCCCGATAAAATAGTTAAAATCGTCTTTTTATTCATTTAAAACCGCATTTCCTTTTAATGGAATTTTAACTACCGCACCGTCTTTGCTATTTTTAGCACAAGAATCCGGCGTACAATTTTCATAGAAAAATTTGATTTTATAAAAATTCTCATCCCCTGATGCAACTGCCAATAATAAGCTTTTTATGCGACGAAATCTATCGAAAATATTCGGCTTTGTATCTTCTTGATATTCATACGTTTTAAAACATTCGCTTTTTGCGTCTATATCTACGTCGCGCCAACTTCCGTTTAGAAATATATCATTAGAGATAGAAATAATACCTTGCATTATTTCTGGGTCCAACTCTTTATTTTTATAATGCTGCAAAATCTTTTTTAAATCGGCTTCCAATTTCCAATACTCATCATCGGACCATAGATTATTATCTAAAATCATACCTATGAACGAATTTGCATCATATCTATCATCAAATGCGGTATTTCTATAAAAATTTACAAGATTCATTGCATTAATCCTTTGGAACATACCAAAAACCGCTATTGTCAAGCTTTTCTTTGAATGCGATGCTGTTGCAAAGAACCTTTAATCTTTCAAATCTATCATATATGCTAGGCGCCACGCCGTCGCTGTTTTTTGCACACAGCATATTGCTTACATAAATTTCCGATTTGTCCTCCACGCCGATAACATCATTAAATATTGCTATTATTGCGACGAAAATTTCTCTTGGAAGCGTTTTGTTATGATAAAAGCTCAAAATCTGCATTAAAGCTTTATCCAACTTCCAATAGTCGCAATCTGACCAAGTTTTTTGATAGATAAATTTTCCGACAAACGAATTGATGCTGAATTTATCAGAATTTGTTGAATTTCGGTATAAAAGCTCTAAGTCCATTAATCACCTATCCTTTTTTTCATTTCTTTATTAAATTTAGCCATCTTTATGGCAAATTTTCGTTTATAAAAATCGATTATTTTTTATTTGATAGCTCTTTAGATAGAATTTCTGAATTGGGATACAATTTTTTCAAAAATTCTATCTCTTCTTGATCTAGCTCATCTAAAACCTCTTCTATAGGTTTTTCGCTTAAAATTTTTCCATAAACCAAACTCAGCCTTTTATATGCGCGCGGGTTACCGTTCTTTTCAAATTGCCTTATTATAGCAATTCTGCACTCTTTTGTTATTTCGGAATCGCCCATAAAAAGATCTTTTATATCGCAAGAGGCGCTTTGCTCTTTATATAGATAAAATATCCACGCAAATAATATTATAGCGGCGGCAATAAAGTAAATTTTATTTTTCATGAAAGCTCTTATTCTTGTTATACCTTACTTATTTTTGGCTTTTTAGACATAAACGATCAATCATAGAATTTGCCGATTTGATTAGTGATAAAAGTGGTGTCCTGCGTTGGATTCGAACCAACGACCCCCTCATTAAAAGTGAGATGCTCTACCTACTGAGCTAGCAAGACATCGTAAGAAGTGGCGCGACGAATGGGGCTCGAACCCACGACCTCCGCCGTGACAGGGCGGCATTCTAACCAGCTGAACTACCGTCGCACCAAAAATCACACTCGCAGCGCAAGTGCTAAAGAAGTATGAAATCCAAGGATTTCAAAATGGTGGTCGCTGTAGGGATCGAACCTGCGACATCCACCTTGTAAGGGTGGCGCTCTACCAGCTGAGCTAAGCGACCGTTTGGGTTTAAAAAGAAATGTAATTATATATCTAATACGATTAATTTTCACTTAAACAATGATGAAAAGACTGAAATTGTGCTATACTTGCGACATAAAATTTTATCAAAGGCTCGGTAAATTTAGATGAAAAAGTTGGTTTTCGCCCTGTTTTTGGCGCTTCAAGCCCCCGCTTACTCGCCGAACGAGATCGTAAACGCCATCGCCGCAGTAGCGCAAAACGAAGGGGTAAAGCCTGAAATTTTATACACCATCGTCAAAATCGAAAGCGACTTCGAGCCCTACACGATCTCCTTTTTGACGAACAAAGCAAACGCCGATTATTTCGCAGGTCTGCGCAACCAAAATATCCGCATCAAAACAAGCAACTATAGCCTAAATTCCAGCAAATGGGTCGTTACTATCATACCGGCAAACGAAATTTACGCCGTGCAGATCGCCAAGTACCTCTACGAGGATGGCTTTAGCATCGACGTGGGGCTCGGGCAGCTAAACGCCGTAAATTTCAGCCAAAATGAGATCGATTATATATTTAATCCGATGTATAACCTCACCAAATGCGCCAAAATTCTACGCAAATGCTGGAATGCTAAAGACAAAAATATCAAAGACACGATCGAGTGCTACAACTACGGCATGCGCAAACGCTACTCAAACCCCTACTACAAGCGCTTTTACGAACATTACGAGAGATTTTTCGGTAAGCCCTATTAAGAGTTAGTAAAATTTCGCTAAAATCGCGCAAATTTTAAAAAAGGATATTTCATGATACTGATCGCAGGACCCTGCGTGATCGAAAGCCGCGAGCTGATAATGAAAGTCGCGGAGAGCTTACGCAAATTTAACGAAATGGACGGGGTGGAATTTTACTTTAAAAGCAGCTTCGATAAAGCCAACCGCACAAGCATCTCAAGCTTCCGTGGCCCGGGGCTGCAGCGCGGCTGCGAAATTTTAGCCGAAGTAAAGGAGAAGTTCGGCTATAAAATTTTAACCGACATCCACGAAAGCTATCAGGCGGAGCCCGCTGCGCGCGTCGCCGACGTACTGCAGATACCGGCGTTTTTGTGCCGCCAAACCGACCTGCTCGTCGCCGCAGCCAGCACGCAAGCGGTAGTAAATATCAAAAAAGGTCAGTTTCTATCGCCGCAGGCGATGAAACACAGCGTCGAAAAGGTGCTGCAAACCCGCAGCGCACGAGCTTATACCCCGCAAAGCGGCGCGGCATCTAGCGATACAAATGCCGCTCAAAACAGCGCCTGCTCCAGCAATGCCGAAATTTGCGGCGCGCAAAGCGGCGCCCGAAGCAGTGCAGATAGCAGCTCTTTTGCGCTAGGCGCGCAAAATTCTTGCGCCGCACGATCGGACGCGCAAAATTCCGCCCATGTTTGCGATGCTTCGAGTGCCGCGAATTCTGCTCAAAGCGCTGCGCAGCCAAGCGGCGAAGGTATGCACGATCTAGCGCGCCGTTACGGCGTTTGGCTCACCGAGCGCGGCAGTACCTTCGGCTATGGAAATTTGATCGTCGATATGCGCTCGCTGCCGATTATGCGCGAGTTTGCTCCGGTCATTTTCGACGCGACCCACAGCGTGCAGATGCCTAGCACCGGCACTACGAGCGGCGGCGACTCGCGCTTCGTGCCGTATCTCGCGCGAGCGGCAGCGGCCGTGGGCGTAGACGGCTTTTTTTACGAGACGCACCCTGATCCCGCCCATGCGCTATCAGACGGGCCGAATATGCTAAATTTACAGCAGCTAGAGCGCGTCGTCGCGCAGACGCTTGCAATTCAAAAAGCACTCGGATTTTAAAATTTTAATATATTGGCAAAACTTGCTTTTTCTTGACGCCTAATTAAAAGACGGTTTGAAATTTTAACGCTCGTCGGACGGGCGTTAAAATTTTTATAATACACGCATGGTTCACACCTAAAAATGTAAAAACATCTGAGCATAAATCGATAGACTTATCATTGCCCTTGATCATTGTCTGTTTTACCAAAAAATTCAAACTTTCAAGTTTATAAATTTTTAAGCCTTAAATTTAAAAATTTCACCCACCTCGATGCCTAAAATTTTTGAAATTTTATAAATATGCTCTAAATTAAAGTGCTTGTCGTAGCGGCAGCTCTCGCAGTTTGAGTAAAACGCGACCGACTTTATATCCATACTTAGCGCCATATCCAGCTGGCTCATACCCTTGCTTTCGCGTAGTTTACGGACGTTGGCGGAGATTTGAAGATAAAAATTTTGTATCTCGTCTCCGTCAAAAAAGGCTAAATTTTCACTCATTTTTTTATCCTATAGGTAAAGTAAAAATTAAACTTTATTTGGATAAAATCCGCAAATCTATATCCTATAGGATAAATAATTAGTAAATTTCTAGAGAAAGGAGAAGAAATGAGTGCCACTATAAATCAATATGAAAAGCTATTCGGCAAAATTATTGAAGTTGTCGCAGGCCGAACTTGCGCTTGCTTTTGCTCATGCAGTTGCGGCATGTGCGTATGCTCGTGCCGCGGTCGCAGAAGTGAAAACGACGAAATTGCATGGGAAATATGCTAAAAATTTATCGGCGGACCGAACTCCGCCGATACTATTTCAAGGATTTTTATGATTTTTTCAAAATATGGCTTCGCCTTTCATGTAGGTAATGATGTAGCATTATATAACTCTTTAAGGATGAAGCCGATCTATTTAAGCGATAACAAATTTAAGAAAATAAAAGAGATTGTTGACAAAAATGTGAAATTATCACAAGACTTAAAATGCGAAATCGACGAATTGATAAAGTATAAAATTTTAGTCAAAGAGGGCGATGATGAAAAAATTTTAAATTTTGTAAAATCGGTTATTCCTCAACCACAAATAAACGTATGCTATTTTATTTTAAGCGAACAATGCAATCTGGCTTGTAAATATTGCTTTTTAGGCAACAATAATCAAGAAAAGAGAAAGCGTTTCAAAAAAGAAAATATGAGTAAGCAAACGGCAATGGATGGAATTTTATTTTTCATAAAACAACTCGAAAGTGCAAATTTCGATGAAAATTCCAAGCCTACCATTTTATTTTACGGTGGCGAACCACTTTTAAATTTTGAAACACTTGTTTTTATAGTAAATAAAATTAACGAGCTTAAAAAGAGCTGTAAAGTTTTAGAAAAAGTTGAATTCGACTTGGTCACAAACGGGCTTTTATTAAACAAACAAAGGCTTTTAAAGCTAAACGAACTTGGCGTAAATATCGGTATTTCGATAGATGGTTGTAATAACGAAACAAATAAAATGCGCGTGGATATCGGCGGAAATTTTGTATTTGAAAAAATTATACAAAAACTTGATTTGGCAAAGTCACTTGGGGTTCCAATTTCGCTTTCCGTAACGCTTACGCAAGATAGTATCAAAAATAAAAACGATATGCTTGAGCTTGTCAAGAAATACAATATAAAGGGCTTCGGTTTTAATATTTTAATGTCGGATGAGAAGATTTCGGATTTGCACTATCAAAAAACGAGTGAGTTTTTAATCGAAATGTTTAAAGAATTGCGCAAGCTTGGAATTTATGAAGATAGAATGATGAGAAAGGTAAAATCCTTTGCAAAATCAAGCGTTTATTTTTCGGATTGTGCAGCTACAAGCGGCGGACAGATTGTAATTGCGGCAAACGGAGATGTGGGAATTTGCCAAGGCTGTTTGTATGATAGAAAATATTTTGTAACGAATGTCTTGGATGAAAATTTTAATCCGACGACCAATGAAATTTGGCAAAAATTTCGCCATCTCTCGCCGCCCGAAAAGAATGAATGTCAAGAATGTGAAGCTCTTGGCATTTGTGGTGGCGGCTGTCCGATAAGTGCGGCAAACGAAAAAGTAGGCAATACGATTGATTCTTTGGATAGGAGATTTTGCATTCACGCAAAAGAGAGTCTAAAATTTCTGATCTCAGACCTGCATAGGATCATAACAAAAGGCGAAAATAGCGAAATTTATGAAAAATGCGAAGTTGATAAGTTAGCGAGATAATCCGTTATATAAATTTGCCGACTTTAATGTTTTACTTGACCCAACCTTAATTCGAAATAGACACTAATTCTAGGTGCTGCTATCTGCAAGAGCTCATCATATATTTTATCTAAAATTTTGCTTCTTAATGCTAAAATAAATTCTTGACCTTTTCGTCTAGTGGCTCAGGACGTTGCATTCTCAGTGCGAAAACGCGTGGTTCAAATCCCGCAAGGGTCGCCATTATGGACTTATACAAGCCTCTTGATTTTAAACGGTAAATTTATCTATGATTTTATCATGGACTTTCATACAGCCCGTCAGATTTTAAATAATAAATTTTATCTGCGATTTTATCGATGAAACTTTTATCGTGCGAGACGATGATCTCGCTTACGTCAAGCTCCGCCAAAATCCCCGCCACGCGCTCCTGCATTGCCTCATCAAGCGCCGTCGTAGGCTCGTCCAGTAGCAGTATCCTAGGCTCGCACACCAGCGCGCCCGCAAGCGCCACCAGCTTTTTCTCGCCGCCGCTTAGATGAAAGGGTACTCGCTCGCGCAGATGTTCGATTCCCAAGCGTCGCAGCGTCTCCAGCGCCTTGCGCTCAATCTGCTCTTCGCTTAAAATTTCAAGCTTTTTTAGATGGTCGTTTTCGCTGCCCTGCCTTAAAATTTGCGCCTTACGACCAAAAAATTTAGAAAAAATTCCACGCTTTTTCTCCGCATTTCGTGCTTGTTTTAGCCGCTCATTTTGTGCACGCAGACTAAATGCGACGTCCTCAAACACGCTCGCGCACAAAAATTGATCGTCGCTGTTTTGAAATAAAAACCCGATCTCGTGGCGAAATTTTACAAAATCCTCCGCACACTCGAGCTTCTCACCGAAAAGCTCGATTTCGCCCTCGCCCCATTGCCTTAGGCCGCCTAAAATTTGAAGCAGGCTCGTCTTGCCCTGCCCGTTCGCGCCCAAGATCGCCACTTTTTCCTTATGCCCTACGCTCAAATTTACGCCGCGAAAAATTTCTCGCTCGCCGTTTTTAGCGCTTAAATCCAGCGCCTTAAGCGAACAGCTCATAAGATAGCTCCGATTTTAACAGATACGCACGCCAGCACGAACGCCAAAAACGAGGCCTCCGAGACGCCCAAACCATCGCGACATTCGTAAAATAGCCTACCGCAAAACCCTCGCGCGCTCATTACCATGCTTAAATTCCTTGCCTGCTCAAGCGCCGAAATCGCTAAAATCCCGATCAAATTCGCATAAATTTTATAGGTAAAAATTCCGCTCGTCCCTACAAATCCGCGCATGCGCAAAAGTGCTTGCAGTCTCGCCAGATCCGAGCGTAAAAAATTTACGAATCGCCCACAGCAATACACCAAAGCGCTTAGCTTTTCGCCGAGCCCGAGCCCGTAAAATCCGCGCGCGAAAAAATATTCGTCTTTGCCGTAAAATAGCAAAATTGCAAACGCCATTATCAAATTCGCGCGCAAAAATATCACGCCCGCAAGCTCGTAGTTGCCGACTATGGCGGGGCTTAACGCGCTTAAAATCGCAAAGATATTTAATACCGCAAGCCTTGTGCAGACCGCGCGTGCAATCGAAATTTTAAGCGCAAAAAGAAGTAGCGGCGGGGCAAAAAACGCCGCGTAAAGCTGCCCGCTAAATCCGACGCCGAAGCTGAAGATGAAAAACGCGAGCAGTGATACGGCGGAGCTCATTTGCGCGCTCTTTTCGCTAGCCACATTAAGCCAAAAAAGCCGAAAATCAAGGCCAAACAAAGCGCGATTTTAGGCGCCTCGGCGGACTGGCTTTGAAACGCCAGGCTCCTAATATCACTCTTAGAGCTTTCTTTCGGCAAGATGCTTTGCGAGGCGGAATTTTTCAAAGGCTCGGAAGCACTTGAAATTTTATCTTCAGACACACTGCCTTTCGGCGCGATATTTTCGGACGCGCTGTCTTTGGACGCGAAATTTTTAGCGGCGTTCGAATTTTGCGGCATAGGATTTTCAGAAACGTCAGAATTTTGAGGCGTGGAATTTTCAGGATCACCGGAATCCTGCGGCGTAAAGCCTTCGGCGCTAAATTCCATCTGTGTGCCGTGCCCTGCACCTCCGTAAATTTGAATAGTAAAATTTTTAGCTGGCATTCGTATGCTCGCAAGTCCCTCTTTATCGGTCCTAGTGCGTAAAATTTCGCGCCCGTCCACACTGATTAAAACTTCGCACTCCATGCAGGGAGAATTTTTATAAAAATAGCTATAAATCGCCACTCTATCGCCCTCTTGCGTCGCGAAAAGATGAAGCGCATGCGAAAATGCGAAGGAGCTCAAAACCGCTAAGAAAAATAGCGCTCTCATCGCCTTTGTCCGCCGTAAAATTTCGCAATAAAGCTAAGCGCAAAAAAGGTGATGATTCCTTCCAAAACAGCCAGGATCGCGCCTTCGAGCGAGATGAGCGTCGCGATAGCAAAAAACTCCCGCCCGCTGATGAAAAGCACGAGATCAAGAAGCAGCATCGAGCAGACGATCGGCACGAAACCCGCTAAAAATAGATAAATTTTTTGCGTGCGCGCTTTTAGCTCTTGCGCTTTTGAGGCGGCGGCGGCAAAGAGCCCGCCCAAAACCGCCGGAAAGCCGATGACTGCGGTATTTACGCCGAGCACGCTAAGCCCTCCAAAGCCAAAAAATACCCCTTGCAAAAACAGCGCGACGAAAATCGCCAAGATCGCGCGTGAGCCCAAAAACGCGCCCACGAGCCCGCTTAGCATCAGGTGCATGGAGCTGACGCCCACGGGCAGGTGCACAAAAGATGCGACGAAAAACAGCGCGCTAAAACATGCGATCCTCGGGATTTCAGACTGCCTTGCGCGCCATAAAATCGCCGCTACCGCAGGCGCCGTAACCGCCCAGCCAGCAAGCAGCACGGGCGCACTCAAAACTCCTTCGCTAATATGCACGGCTCGCCTCCTTTAAATCGCTCACGTTTTTTAGACGCGCAAAAACGCGGGAGCTAGTTAAATTTAAGGCATTTGCGACCTTTGCAATAATTGCCTTGATTGCTACAGATCTTGCTTTTACGGCTTTAGTCGCGACAGAATTTTCGGCTGTAAAACTCGCGGCTTGCGTCCTATTTGCGGCGGCTGTTAGCGCAGAACTCGGAGCGGTCTCGGAACCGCTTACGGAACCGGCAAATTTGATAAATTTTACGGCTCGCACGGCGCAAGAATTTTCGCTTGCTACAATTGCAGGAGCGGCGAGCGGATTTTGCAACGCAAAATTTAAGGCTCCGAGCGATCTCGGTGAGATGCTTGTGCGGTAAAACAGAGCCTGCGAAATTTCAAAAGTCGGGGTTTGCGAAATTTCAAAAAACGAAATTTTACGTGCTGGTATTTTAAGCTCATAAATCCATGAATATGAAATTTTGCGGCTCGAAGCTACTAAGAGCGGATTCCTACCGAGCAAAATTCCACATAGCAGAGTTCTGCTACTTGAAATTTTACTCAGCGGAATTTTGCTCCGTAAAGTTTTAACCAAACCCTGAGACGCAGACTGCGCGCGGGTGCAAAACGACAAAATTCTTCCCCGTAAAATTTTAGCCGCAGAATTCGCTTGAAATTTTACGTCGCCAAGCAAAACGCGCGAAAATAAAATTTCAAAGCTCCGCTCAAGCGTAAATTTAAATTTATCCGCAGCGACGCAAATTTCGCCCAAAAAAAGAGATCTCACCGAGCCGCTCCCCTATTTTTTCAGCTCGTCTGCTTTGATCCAAAGCACGGCGCCCAGCTCGTTTACGGGCTGCTCGCTTCCTTTAGCGGCTTCCTCCTCGCTAAGAGCCGCAAAGCCCCACCAGCCGGCAACCGGCATCACGAAGCTAAACTCGCCCGCGCCGTTGGTTTTAACGACCTGTGTGACATGCGCCTCGCTAGGGGCTTTGTAGCCCTTATCGTTATATAGCTCGATCTCCACGTCCGCGCCCGGGACGGGCTTTCCGTGCAGTAAAAAAACTCCGCTAAATATCTCTCCCGCATACAGCGCATAAGGTCGCACTAGCGGCACGATCTCCGCCTCTAGCCCGAGCGGCTTATCCCAGCCTTCGCCCGCGTCGTAAGCATCGACGTAGGTTTTGGTGATATGGCGGATCATCTTGCGCTCAGCCGGCTCGGCATAGGGTTTTGGATCAAAATAAAACGCTAAAAGCGATGGCTTGTCCGCTTTGAATTCCGCCGCGAAATAGGAATTTTCACCCTTTTTCTGCTCTTTTAGACCGCTTAGGAGCGATTTTTTCTCGCCGTCAATAAAAACGCCGAATTCTGCGGGCTTTTGTAGATTCATAGACTCCTGCAAAAACGGATGGGAGAATTCCAAATTTAGCTTCACGATAGCATCTTTTTGATCCTCTACGACATTTTTATCCGTCGTAAGAACGCCGAAATGTGCGAACGCAAGGCTCGCCGCGAAAATTCCTAAAAAAGCAAATTTTGCCTTCATGTAATACCTTTTATAATAAAATATTACGGAATTGTATCACTTTTTTTCATCCGTATTGCTTAAATGTGGGTTTATTTTGAGTATTTAAAGCAAACTTTAGTTAAAATGTCGCAATTTAAATTACCAAAAAGAGGCAGAAAATGATAAATTTAAAACTTATCGAGACGAATTTCGACGAATTTAATAAAAAACTCATCGCCAAAAAAGTCCCGCCGCAAACCCTGCAAACGCTACTAGATGCCTACAACGAGCTAAAATCCAAAAAGACGGAGTTAGAGAACCTCCAAGCCGTGCAAAACGTAAAGAGCAAGGAGCTAGGCCTCGCCGCGCGCGAGGGTAAGGACGTAGGGGCGCTAAAATCGCAACTTGAGGAAAACAAGCAAAAGATCCAAAGCCTAAGCGAGCTCGTAAATGAGCGCGAGCAAAACTTAGAAGCGATCGCCGCGTGCGTGCCGAATATCATCGACGACGACGTGCCGATCGGCGCGGACGAGAACGAAAACGTCTGTATCAAAAAGGTGCTTGATCCGCGCACGTTCGACTTCGCGCCCAAGCAGCACTTCGATCTCGGCGAGGCGCTGGGATGGCTTGATTTCGAGCGCGGCGTCAAACTCAGCGGCAGCCGCTTCACCGCGATCCGCGGGCTGGGCGCAAAGCTGAATATGGCCCTCATCAACTACATGATCGAATTTAATAACTCGCGCGGCTTCGAGCTCGTAAATATGCCGTTTTTGGTGCGTGATCAGATCCTCTACGGCACGGGTCAGCTGCCTAAATTTAAAGACGACCTCTACCACGTTGACGACGAGGAGCAAAACCTCTACCTCATCCCTACGAGCGAGGTTACGGCGACGAATCTCTTTAACGATGAAATTTTACGCAGCGAGGAGCTGCCGATCAAGCTCACCAGCTACAGCCACTGCTTTCGCAAGGAGGCGGGCTCGGCGGGGCGCGATACGCGCGGCATGATCCGCCAGCACCAGTTCGAAAAGGTCGAACTCGTCGCCATCACGCGCCCAGAGGATAGCACAAAGATGCTTGAGGAGATGATTTCGTGCGCGAGCGATCTACTAGCTAGCCTAGGCCTTCCGCACAGACACATGCTGCTTTGTAGCGGCGATCTAGGCTTTAGTGCCGCAAAGACCGTGGATTTGGAGGTTTGGCTGCCGGGGCAGAACCAATACCGAGAGATCAGCTCGATCAGCAACTGTCGCGATTTTCAGGCACGTAGAGCCAAAATCCGCTTCAAAGACGGCAAGAAAAATAGCCTCGTTCATACGCTAAACGGCTCCTCGCTCGCAGTCGGCCGCACGCTAATCGCGGTAATGGAAAACTACCAGCGCAAGGACGGCAGCATCGAAATCCCGCGCGTTTTAGAAAAATATATGTAGGCGGCCCGTGCGAAAGCCTTACAAAAACCCAAATTCTAACGCCCGATTCGCAGCCACTGGGTCTTGCGCGGAAAAATTTAAAAAGCGCGGCGTTAAATTTTTCGTGCTGCA
Source organism: Campylobacter sp. (assembly GCF_019423325.1). Taxonomy (NCBI): domain Bacteria; kingdom Pseudomonadati; phylum Campylobacterota; class Epsilonproteobacteria; order Campylobacterales; family Campylobacteraceae; genus Campylobacter; species Campylobacter sp. The sequence goes on from NZ_JAHZBQ010000003.1 coordinate 195,725, forward strand.
AAACACAGGATTTTTTGCAACAAAATTTGGTAGCACGAAATTTTGCGGCGCAGAGCCCGGGGCACACGATGCCAAGCTTCGCGGTTTTAAATTTTGCAATGAAACGCTTCGTCATACGCGACAAATTCGGCAATCACGACACTCGCATTTTAAATTTCACGACGAGAAATTTAATGGCGCGAAATTTGCGACCTGCGGAACAAGATTTTTAGGGGCGAACTTTCGCGGCGTGGAATTCTGCAAATCAAAATTTATGGCACGCGGCGTCAAATTTTACAAAGCAGAATTGCGCGAGACGGGTTTTTTAACTCGCACTGCAGAATTGTACGGCACAAAATTTCACGAGATGAAGTTCCAGACGCTAAATTTAGAGCTTAAAATGAAATTTAGCGAAGCGAAATTCGGCGAGGTAAAATTCCGCGATGGCGCGCTTTTAAAATTTGCCGCCGCAAAAGGGCTGCGACGCAGTCCTAGCCTTTGTGTCGCCATACCCTTTAAATTTACCGCGCTGCAAAACGCGGGATTTTTTGCAACAAAATTTGACGAAGCGGAATTTTGCGGCGTAAAATTTTATAAAGCAAGATTGCGCCGCGCAAAATTTTATGCTGCAGAATTTGCGGCGAAGGGCGAGAAATTTTGCGGCATGAAACGGCGCGGAGCGGGCGCGTGAAGATCGCGCTTTTCGGCGGCAGTTTCGATCCGCCGCATGCAGGACACGACGCCGCGGTAAAGGCGATTTTATCAAGCCTAAAGCCCGATTTGCTGGTAATAATGCCGTCGTTTTTAAACCCGTTTAAAAAGAGCTTTTCGGCGCCGCCGCAGCTGCGGCTTAGATGGTGCCGCGCGCTGTGGAGCGACGCCCCGCACGTGGAGGTAAGCGATTATGAAATTTCGCAAAACGTGCCGGTACCCACGATACAAAGCGTGAAATTTCTGCTCGAAAAATACGGCGGAAACGGCAAAATCGCGGCAGAGACGGCAGCCTCGACGAGCGAAACCCCGACAGCCGTAACGGATAGGGCTTTATCTAACGGCGCAAATATTGCGAATAAAATTTCTGCCGGTGCTTATACTCCTGGCAGTGCAGACGAAATTTTACCCGAGAAGACGGACGGGGCTTTGTCGTGCGGCATAGCTAAAATTTCAAGCGACGATGCCTGCACCGCCGTTAATACGGATAGAGTAAGTATCTCCGCCAACGCAAAAAACAAAATTCTGCAAGGCAGCGTGGCAGATAAAATTTTGATCTGCGATGGAAGTGAAACAAAGGGGATTTCGCAAAGCACGGTGAGTGGAATTTCGGGCGGCTGCAAAAGTAATGCGGGCGGTGCAAACGACGTAAGCAAAATTTTAAGTGCAGATGCGAGCGAAATCACAAATGCAAGCGTAATTTCAAGCCCCGTTGCAAGCGAAATTTCAAGCAGCAATGCAAATTGCATTGCTGATACAGGCGATATAAATGACGCAAATAGTGCAGGTGACACAGGCGGCGCAGATGACGCGAGCGATGTGCGCGATGTGAGCAGTGCAGATGAAGCAAGCAAAGCAAATAGTGCAAGCGGCACAGATACAATCTCAAAGCTCTACATCGTCGTGGGCGCCGACAACCTAGCAGAGCTTCATAAATGGCGCGATTTTAGCGAGCTGCAAAAATTGGCGGAGTTTGTAGTGCTTACTAGACCTGGCTACGAGATCCCGCGGCAGTGGGCGGCTCTAAGGCGCATCGAGATTGCCGTAGATGCGAGCTCAAGCGGTTTTAGGCGAGATTTCAAAGGCGAAATCCCACCCAAGATCGCAGCAGAGGTCATAAAATTTTATAAAAGGAAAGATATGCAAGATCCAAAGCAGAGGGCGGAAAAGATCGCCGAAATTTTAAACGAAAAGAAAGCCGAAGACGTCCAGATCATCGATATGGAAGGGCGCGAATATATCGCGAAATTCGTGGTTATCGCCACTATGCTAACCTCCCGCCACGCAGCCTCGCTTATCGAGGAGCTAAAAAGCGTGCTTAAGCCGCTTGGGGAGGAGTTTTTGGCTATCGAAAGCGGCGATGAGTGGAGCGTCGTCGATCTCGGCGATATCATAGTCCATCTCATCAGCGAGGCTTACCGCGCCAAATACAATATCGAGGACTTCCTCGACAAACTCAAAAAAGAGCAATTTTAAGGAGGGAGCGTGCCGAGACAGACCTGGAGCAGCAAGCTCACATATATCTTAACTGTCGCAGGCGCCACGATCGGCTTTGGCTGCACGTGGCGGTTTCCGTATTTAGTCGGGCAAAACGGCGGCGGCGCCTACGTGCTCATATTTTGCATCGCAATGATCGTGCTTGGGATCCCGATGATCTTGGTAGAAAACGTCATCGGACGCCGTGCGCTAAGAAACTGCGTCGATGCCTTTGCAGCGCCTAAAAAGGACGGCTCGCGCATAAAGCCGGCATGGAAAATCGTAGGCATCATGGGCGTAATCGGCGCGTTTGGAATTTTGGCCTACTATATGGTCCTTGGCGGCTGGGTGCTAACCTACATCGTAAACATCGTAAGCGGCAACTTCGACCTCTCCGCGCGGATCACAGACCCCGCATTTACGCAAAAATTCTACGCAGATCACATCGAAAATAGCCCGCTCGGCGTCGGAGCTTACACGCTCGTTTTCATAGCGATCAACTGGTACATTTTGAAAAACGGCATCATCGAGGGGATCGAAAAATTCGTAAAATTTCTAATGCCCGCGCTATTTTTGTGCTTCATCGCGGTGATCCTTACAAATTTAACGCTCGAAGGCGCAAAGGAAGGCGTGAAATTTTATCTCGGCGTCGATTTTGCCAAGATCACGCCCAAGCTTTTGATCGACGTTTTGGGACAGGTCTTTTTCGCGCTCTCGCTCGGTTTCGGCGTGATGATCACGCTATCTAGCTTCCTCAACAAAGACGAGAAGCTGATGCAAACGGCCACCATCACCGCAGTCGTAAACACCCTCATCGCCGTGCTTGCGGGCTTTATGATCTTCCCATCGCTCTTTAGCGCGGGGCTTGAGCCGAGCAGCGGCTCGTCGCTGGTTTTTAAGAGCCTGCCGATCGCGTTTTCGCACATGCCGTTCGGCAACGCCGTCGCGGTGGTCTTTCTCTCGATTTTGCTCATCGCCGCGCTTACGACGTCGATCACGATCTATCAGGTCATCATAAATTTCGTCGAGGAGCGCTTCGGTTTTTCGACGCTAAAGGCGGTAAATTTAACGCTCGGCGGCGTCTTCGTGCTCGGCAACCTGCCCTGCATACTCTCAAGCAGCGTGCTTGCGGACGTTAAAATTCTGGGGCGCTCGGTTTTCGACGCCTTCGACTTCGTAAGCGCGAACGTATTTTTCGTGCTAACGGCGCTTCTGTGCTGCGTCTATGTGGGCTGGGTGCTGAAAAAGGACGCGATCTACGAGCTCACCAACGAAGGCGATCTAAGCGCGCGGCTCGCAGGAGTTTGGTTTTTATACGTCAAATTTATCCTGCCGCTCATCATCGCGGTGATCTTCGGATACGGGATTTTCGGCCAAATTTAAAGCCGCAAGAGTTTTAAATTTTAAATTTGCCCGCGGCGGTGCGGCTCACTTCGCCGCAATATATTTTATGCCAAGGCATGATAGAATTTTAAAATTTCATTCGCTCCGTTACATACGCTGCAGCGTGGGTTTTTACTCGGTGCGACACATTGTATTGAAACTTGCGGCACGGCGGTCTTGCGACTAGGTGCGAGACACCGCACCGCAGTTATAATATAAATTCAGCGCAGGCGTAGCCTGCCCCTTGTAAAGCGTCGTCGGGGGTTAGGTGGGGTTTGGGGCGGGAAGCGCCGCCTCTGCGAGAAGTGCGACCTCGCAACCGAGGCCCCTTCCCGCCCCGTAAAAAGCTTTAACGCGTCTAGCGAAGCGGGCGTCAGAATTTTGAAATTTTATCTGCACGCGCCGTGCAAGCGTGATCATAAACGCAAAAAGGCGCGGCTAAATTTTAAAATTCCATCTGCCGCGACACTTTAAAATTTCCGCGACAAGCGCGCGATAAATTTAAAATTTAGCCGCAATTTAGGGGTTTTCAATGCTTCTGTTTTTCTTTACGATCTTTCCGATATCGCTGATGCCGGGCATCAACATGACCTACGCGCTAAATCTCGGCATCGCGCGCGGCTATCTTAGGGCGCTGCCTGCACTGATCGCGCAGGTGCTGGGCGTCGCAGCCGTGGCGCTTGCGTGCGTATTCGGCGTCGCGGGCATTCTGCTTGCGCACCCTGCGGCGCTTAGCGCGATTAAAATTTTAGGCGGCGCGTATATCTTCTATCTGGGCGTCGCGACCTTTTTGGCGCGCGGAAATTTCAAGCTGCAAAAACAAAAGCGCAGCGAAAATATCTTCTTCCAAGGCCTCGTAGTCGCGGTCTCAAACCCCAAGGCATGGATATTTTTTACCGCACTCTTTCCGCCATTTTTGGATGCAGACAATCTTTTCGGCGCGCGCACATTTGCTCTCGTGGCGATCTTGTGCGTGAGTGAAAGCATCTGCCTTAGCATATATGCGCTGGGCGGAGCGGTGCTAAAAAATCTGCTGAAAACCCATCTGAAATACCTCGAAATTTTCTGCTCGGTGCTGATGTGTGCGATCGGGCTGTGGATGATTTTGAGCTAAAATTTTGATTAAATTTAGCGCCCGGGTTTTGATGAAATTTTAAATTTAAAAGATAGATTGAAAAGCGGTATTGCTGCGGCTAAATCCTAAGAAAAGCTCTTAAAATTTAACCATTAGCTTTGAATTAAAATTTTAAGCGATCGGTTATTGCGTGCAGCAAGCGCGGCGGCGGTTATCGTCCAGGGTTAGCTTGCGGTGCGTCTAAGAGATTTGCGGGCAGCGATTATCGTCCGCAGCTAATCCGCAGCGAACCTACGAGCGCTTAAGAGATTTCAGCTTTGTGTACTGCACGAGCCGTATCCTCTCTACTCGGATTATGCGTTTAAACGGATTTTGGCTCTGCGAGTAGCACCGCTTCCGTTTGTGACATGCCCGCGCAATTTAAAATTTACGCAAGCGAAGCGCAATGGACTCAGGTTTTTGTATCGCCGCGTCCGCTTAAATTTTAAAATTTAATCTCTACCGTGAAGCTCGCCCATATAAAATTTCACCGAGCCGAGACCCTCTTTTTTCGCCCATTCATAGGCACCTGAGACGAACTCCCAGTTGATGCCCGCGTAGAATTTCTCCAAATATTTCGGACGCGCGTTGTGCTCATCGATGTAATACGCGTGCTCCCAAACGTCCACGACTAGAAGCGGCACGAGTCCCTCGGTCACCGGCGTAGCGGCGTTTTGAGTCGCTTTGATGCAAAGCTTGCCTGATTTCGGATCGTAAGCGAGCCACACCCAGCCCGAGCCGAAATGAGCCGTAGCAGCAGCCAAAAACTCGCTTTTAAAATCCGAGAAATTTTCCGCCAGTGCCGATTTTAGCTCCGCGGACGGCTCGCTAGGCTTTGCGATGCAATCCCAGTAAAAATCGTGGTTGTAAACCTGCGCTGCGTTGTTAAAAAGCCCGCCGCTAGCAGCCGTTACGATCTCGTAAAGCCCCTTGCCCGCAAACTCGCCCGATTCGGTAAGTTTATTTAAATTTGCCACATAGGTCGCATGGTGCTTGCCGTGGTGATAATCACAGGTTTCTTTGCTTACGACCGCATTGTGCGCCGCATCGAACGGCAACTCTCTAAGTTTAAACATCTTTCTCTCCTTGAAATGAATTTTGAAGCGATTATAGCCTAAAATTTCTAAACGAATAATAAAATTTATTATTTAGGATTAATTTTAAGATAAATTTCAATCGAAGCTCGCTCCTAATATAATCTCGCTTCAAATTTAAAATTTAGGCGGTTTATGAACACCAAAGGCTTTGTTTTCATAATTATCGGAGCGCTTTTTTGAGTGCGGCTGGGCTTACGGACTTAAGCACGCTTCTAGTGCGCACGATTGGCTACTGACCACCACCTGCGTAATCGTGAGCTTTTTATATTTATGCTTGCTTTAAAATACGTCGGCGCGGCGCTTGCATACGTCCTATATACGGGTATCAGCACGATCGGCGCCGTGATGCTGGGCATATTCGTCCGCCGCGAGAAAATTTCTGCGCGCAAAGCACCTGTTATTTCTCATAATTTCAAGTGCCGTAATGTTTAAATTAATTTAGAATTTTGGCGAATTTAGCTAAGCTTAGCGCTAAATTTAACGCAAAGGAAAATCATGAAAATCATTGAAGGCTCGCTTGCTCTTAAGGGCAGCGAAAAAATTCTAATCATCAACGCCCGTTTCAACCACATCATCACAGATCGCCTAGTCGAAGGGGCGCACGATGCGTTTTTGCGCCACGGCGGCAAGGAGGAAAATTTAAGCCTGATGCTTGTTCCTGGCGCGTTTGAGATCCCGCTCGCGCTTGAAAAGGCGCTAGCTTCCAAGCTCTACGACGCCGTCGTCTGCCTAGGCGCGGTTATCCGCGGCTCTACACCGCATTTTGACTACGTAAGCGCCGAGGTAAGCAAGGGGATCGCGAACACCATGCTAAAATACGGCGCACCCGTGACTTTCGGCGTGCTAACTACCGATAATATCGAGCAGGCAATCGAGCGTGCAGGCGCGAAGGCTGGCAACAAGGGCTTTGAAGCGATGAGCGGCGCGATCGAGCTTCTAAGTCTATTTCGCAACATAAAGGCTTAAAATGGCCACCAGACACCAAGCCAGGCTCGCTGCGATCTCGCTGCTTTACTCCCAAGATATGAACGGCGGCGGCGAGGACTTTGCGGACGAATATCTGGATGAAAAGCGCATTCGCAACGAGCAGCGCAACTGGACGCTGGCGCTTCTGCGCGGCGCTAGCGAAAATCTTGCCGCGGTCGATGCGCTGATAGATGAAAATTTAAAGGAATTTAAGCTTGCCGAAATTTCGGCTCTGGAGCGTGCGATACTGCGGCTTGGGGCGTATGAGTTGCGCTTTACGGACACGGACGCGGGCATCGTCATAAACGAAGCGATCAACTCCGCTAAAGAGCTTGGCATCTCGCCAAGATTTATAAACGGCGTGCTGGACGCGCTAAAAGATAGCCCCGTAAACATCGCGGCGGATAAAATTTCCAAGCCGAATACAACGGCAAGCGTAAATTCCGAGCTATCCTCGACGACAAGCGAAAATTTCAAGCCCACTGCGGCGAAAAGCTCCGCTGTTTCAGGCAGCAACGTTGCGACGAAAAATTTCGTCCCCGCAGGTACGGACGGCGAGACGAAAAATTTTACCAAGGCAAAGAGGAGCGGCACGCTGAAAAATTCTACGGCGAGCAGAAACAGACCGTCTAAAAAGCCCGCTAATTTAAAAACTCGCAGCGCGTCCGCCAAAAAATCCGTCGCAAGCAAAAAATTTAAAACGGAGGGAAATTTTAAGGCCGGGGATAAATTTAAGACGGAGAAAACGGGCAAAAATTTCAAAACGGGCGAACGAAGTAAAAATTTTAAGGCAAGCGAACGAGGCAAAGACGCTGCGCCAAAAAGAGAGGGTGCGGATAGAAATTTCAGAGTCGGCAAAAGCGCAGCACCGAAAAAGGGCGCTGCGGGTAAAAATACTGCGCCCAAAAGTAGCGCTGGGCGCAAAACCTCTACCGCACCGAAAAAATCTGCGGGTGGCAGAGGCGCACTCTCGAAAAGACCTGCGGGCAGCAAAGGCGCGGTACGCAGCAAGGATAAGCAGTGAAGCTCTGCGTCGCGCTTGATCTTGGCTCGAAGCAGCAGTGCTTGCAGCTGGCGGAGCAGCTGGCGGACTTTTCGGATAAAATTTGGCTCAAAGTTGGGCTGCGAGCATATTTACGCGACGGTGCGGGATTTATAGAGGAGCTAAAAAGGCTCGGAAATTTTAAAATTTTCCTCGATCTAAAGCTCTATGACATCCCAAATACGATGGCTGACGCCGCCGAGGAGATCGCTAAAATCGGCGTAGATATGATAAACGTGCACGCAAGCAGCGGCAAGCGTGCGATGGCTACCGTGATACAGCGACTGGACAAGCTTAGTTCACGCCCGCTAGTGCTCGCGGTTTCGGCGCTAACGAGCTTTGATCAGGCGGAATTTAGCGCGGTTTACGAGCAAAATTTAAGCGACGCCGTGCGCAAATTTAGCGTGATGAGCTACGAAGCGGGGCTTGACGGCATGGTCTGCTCGGCGTTCGAGAGCCGCCTGATAAAGGACGCCACGAGCGCAAATTTTATCACGCTCTGCCCGGGCGTACGGCCTTTTGGCGAGAGCGCGGCAGATCAAAAGCGAGTGGCGGATCTGGGCATTGCGCGCGAGGCGGAGGCTAATTTTATCGTGATCGGTCGTCCGATCTATCAGGCGCAAAACCCACGCGAAATTTGCGAGCGGATTTTGGGTCAAATTTAGCGTCAAAACTTGCGTAAAATTTAACTCAAAATAATTTTAAGCATGGTTTCCGCGCGAAAGAAATTTTAATCAAAATGCGCACAAAGGCGGCTCGGATGACGTCGAAGCACCGTCGTCATCTTTTTGCGAAATCCGTTGGGGTTTGAAACACTATTGGGTTATCAATTATGTTTGGTGTTCTTAAGTGTAAATTTACCCCGTTGGGGTTTAAAACGAAACAATCTCCGTGGAGATAAAGCTAGCTAAAAAGTGTAAATTTACCTCGTTGGGGGATTAAAAACGTTTAAGCTTTGCCGTACCCAAGCTCCCTGCTAGCTTGCGGATAAAATTTCCGATAATGAGCGCGGCGGCGGGCGTCTTAGCACTAAAAGAGGCGCGCATAAGCGCAGCGGCGGCCCGGCGGCAAGGTAAAATTTTAAAAATTTTTCGCACCGCGTGTATAAAATTCTAAAATTTGCCTCGCACGAGTGAAATTTTGAAATTCCGCACTCTCAAGGGGTTTTAAAATTTTATCCAAATGGCGAGCCGAGCAAAATTTGAATAAAGATTGGAGTAAAATTTGAGTAAAAGCGCGAGCGATTTTAAGAAAATCCCCTATGTCGGCGAGGCGACCGAGGCTGATCTGCTGGCACTCGGCTACACCGACATCGCTTCGCTAAAGGGCGCGGATCCGGACGAGATGTTTGAACGCACAAAGGCGCTCGGGCGTGGCAGCGACAGGTGCATTCTCTATGTTTACCGCATGGTTTGTTACTACGCAAATACGCCCCGTCCCGACAAAGCCAAGCTGAAATGGTGGCTTTGGAAGGACTAATTTACGAATTTGACCCGCGCGAGCCATTTGAATTTGAGCGGATTTACTAGCGACAGACGCGGCTGTATCTGCAGCACGAAACGGCACCTCACGTAAGTGCAAGCTAGCAAGCGCAATGAACGGCGTAAATTTTAAGCGCGAGTCTACGAACACAATGCGATAAAGCGACACAAAGAGCGTAAATTTAACGAGCGCCGTATGATGGGGCGCCGAAAAGCGGAAGGACGATAAGGATGAAATTTTTTGCTACTTTGATTTTATGCGCGAGCGCGCTTTTGGGCGAGACGATCAGCGCGAAATATGAGATTTCGTTCGGCGTTTTCGGCGCGGTCGGCAGCGCAAATACGCGGCTCGTGCGGCAGGGCGATCGCTACGAGATCGTCATGGACGCCGTCGCGCAGGGCGTCGCGGGCAGCCTAAGCGGGCAAAGGCGCGAGAGCTTCCGCTCGAAGGGGCGCATCGTAGCGGGGCTTTTGATGCCCGATCTCTACGTCCATGAGGTCTCGCGCAAAAAGGGCAAAACGACGAAAAACGAGCGCAAAACTTACGCCTTCGACTATGCGCGCAAAACGATAAAATTTCAAAAGTTCAAGGGCACGGGCAGCGAGCTACAGCTCGTAAGCGATGAAATTCTGCCCTATTTTGCGACGAATGACCTGCTGAGTTTGTTTTTCAATTTCTCTAAAATTCCGCGCTCAGGCGATAAATTTTTCGTCCGAGCCGCGGGCGCAAAAAGCGCTGACGGAAGGATCGACATCCAAAGGCCGCGCGGAAGCGCCGCCGCAAATATCGCAAGCGAGCTTGGCGTCGCGCCTCCTAGCGATGCGAATACCAATTCCGGCGCATCGACAAGCACAAGCTCTAGCGGAGCAGACACAAAAACCGGCACAACGGACGTAAATTTTAAAGGGCACGACGTGGGCACAGATAAGCAGGCTGCGGCGATCTACGTAGTTTTCATCAACCAGCCGATATTTTCGAGCAGCCGAGGCGAGCTGCACCTGAGCCTAAACGAACGCGGTTACGCCGATCGCGCCGTTTTGAAGGACGTGCTGCTCTTCGGCGACATCCGCGCGCGGCTCGTGGAATGAGACTTCGTAAATTTACGAGGTAAATTTTGTTCAAATTTATCCCTGCTCGCTTCAAACGTCATCGTTTTCATATCGCTGAAAAAGGGCAAATTTGATCGATCATAATTTAATATAAATTTAAAATATAGTCCGCTTTTATGATTTACACGAAAATTTGCGGCGGGATTTTATCTAAATTTTTCCCTGTTTTGATTAGAAAATAGGCTTTTAGCTCCCCGTATTCTTTGCTGCTTAGAAACGAAACCTCTATAAAAGAATTTTTGTCATATATCAATATGCTGTCATTTATAATATCAAAGCCTAGCCCGTTAAAAAGCCTATATAGCAATAAAGGAAAAAAGCTAATCGATATAATTACCGCAAAAATTATCCAAAAATTTTCCTCCCTTCCGTCTATCACTACCGCTATGAAAAAAACCAAAAGCAAGTATATAAAAGCAAATAGCAGCATAAGGCATTTTGTCTTTTTTGATATTTCGGGATATGACGGCCCCGTGGTTCGTTTGATACAAGTTATATCTGAAATTTTAGTCTCATATAAAACGGCTTCCGTCTTTTTAGAGTATAGAGTTATGTCGTCATTTTTAAAGCATATATAGCACTTGCCGAAATTTGAAAATTTATTTAATGCTCTGAACGTAAAATAGCAATCCAGCAAAACGAGAAATAAAATTTGCTGGGCGGAAAATTTACCGCATATCGCCATCAATATCGTAGTAATGATATAGATCGCGCCGATGATAGCATTTAAAATTATAGCGTGGTCTTTTATGATTATCGGCTCTTTATCGTAATCACGAGTTTTAACGCCTCGTGATGAAACATCGCCTGGGTTTAAATTTTGAAATTTTACCTCGGCTTGTGAGTTTAAATTCGTGCCTTTTAAATTTGTATCTCGAAAATTTGCGCCACAAAGATAATCGGCTTGCGATTTGGGATCTGTTTGATCAAAATTCGTATTTTTAGGGCTTTCGCTACTCAAATTTGCATCGTTTAAATTTAATGATATGCGATCCACCGCATCGCTTAAATCCGCACTGTCAAAGATGTCGGCGCTAGCGCCTTTTCGAAGCTTTTGCTTGAAAGTCCGACGTCGTTCGTTTAGAGGCTTTTTAGATTCCTCAAGCAGCACTTTATCCAAAAAATATCCTTAAGCTTAAACGCTCGTATTTTATAATTTCAGGCTTAAATCGCAATAAATCGCGCCTGTTTCGCGCGTTTTTGATTTTATTAAAAGATCTGTTTTTGCATTGCGCCGCATGCGCGAAATGACGGCAGCAAGGGCGCGACAAAAGAAACGGATCGCATTTTCGGATCGATTCATTTCTTAAATTTTCTTATGAAATCGCTCGCGTCGCGCGCAGCCATCGCTGAGCTCATAACGGCGATCCTGTCGGCTCCCGCGCGTAGGACGGAGGCGAAATTGCGCGGCGTTATGCCGCCTAGCGCGTAGATTTCGCCCGCGAAAAACTCCCGCACGGCGCGGATCAAATTTAACCCCTTCGGCGCGAGCCCCGCCTTACAATCGGTCGCGAAGATGTGGCTTAGGCAGATCGCGCCGGCACCCAGCTCCAGCGCCTCGCGCGCCTCCGCCTCGCTGTGGCAGGAAGCGACCAGTTTTTTGAAATTTGCACGCAAAAACTCCGCGCCGTGCGCCGCGCTAAAGCCCCGCAAAACACCAAGCGGCAGCCATAAATTTCTCACTCCCGCGCTCAGCGCAAAATCCGCGAAATTATGCACGAATAGCATGGGTAGGCGCCTTGCACTCTCTGCTATCTGCGCGCCCTCCGCACTCTGCGAGTTTTCCGCCTTTTTCACGCTCTGTGAATTTTCTACGCCCTCTATACTTTCCGAGTTTTCTGCATACTGCGCGCTCTGTGAACTCCTCGCGTTTTTTGCACTATGCACATCATTCGTATTTTCCACACTTTGCGTACTCTGCATACTTTCCGCATTTTCTGCGCTCCGTACGCCTTCTGCCGCTAGTTTCGTTTCGCATACGGCGCCGCGAAGCGAAATTTCGCCCGGTGTGCTATCATTCTCGCAATTTGCAGCGCCAGTAAAATTTTCAGACAAAATTTCATCTAAAACGCAAGCGGAATTTTTAGGCCGTATCTCATCTGTAGCGGCACCGTGCTTGCGAGCCCCATCCGCGCAAAGCTCGCTCCTACCGCCGCCTGAATGGAGCTTTTTTCGAGAAACTTCATCTGCGTTGCGCTCGTAGAGCGAAATTTTATCCGCGTAGGCCGCGCTCGCGTTCGATCCGCTCGCGAAAGCTTGGGTTTCGCTAAATTTAACGACACGAGCTTCATCTGCAAAAATCCCGTCCGCACGGGCTGTATCCGCGCAAAACCCACTCTTGCGAGCGAGTAAAATTTTACCAAACAGCGCCGCATATGCCGCTTCGTCTAAGTCCTTCTCGCGCACGACGATCTCGCCTACGCCTGCCGCAGCAAAATCAGCTATGCGCGCAAGCAGCGCCGCCTCGCCGCCGCAGAGCGCGCGATTTGTGATGATCGTAATGCGCGAAGCAAGCTCTAAATCTAGCATCCGCCCGCTCCTTTAAGCCCAATATCCGTGCGTAGCGCGGCGCTCAAATTTAAAATTTTGCCTGCGATGCTAGGGATTAAAATTTTACTTGCTAGGGCGAGCGCCGAAATCCACGCCGTCACGCCATATTTCAAAATTTCGCCCGCCGAAACAAGGGCTAAAATTTCCGCCGCAGCGCTAAAACTCAAAGCGTTCGTAGAACTGCTCGATTTTAGCGACCTCGCGTTACCGCTACATAAGAACCCGAATCTCGCGCCGTTTTTAAATTTAAAATTTATGTCGCCCGCGAGCTCGGAATTTGCGTCGCCTTTAAATTTTAAATCCGCGTATGTGTTCCTAGGTCTTAAATTTACGCACGCATTTTGTATCTCAAAATTTCCCGCGCCAGCTGGCACGATATCGAAAATTTTATCATCTGCCATAGCGCCATAAATTTTATCGCCGTGTGCGGCGTTGCAAAATTCCGCGCCGTATTTTACGCTACAAATTTTATTTCCGCGCCGGGTGGCGCGAAATTTATCCTCGAGGCCGGCGCCCCAAATCTCGCGTCCAGTGCCGTAAATTTCATCCACGTACGCGGTAAAATTTCGCGCCTCACACATAGATATACTCGCTCATCAGCGGCTGCAGCCCGCCGTCGCGGATCGCCTCGCAGACCTCGCTTACGCTACGCGCGTCGCTGATCTCGAACTGCTCGTCGCCCCTCTGCTCGCTGTGCCCGCCGATACCGACGCTTACGCCCGCTGAAATTTTACTCGCCGCGATCCTGATCGCATTGTCGCGGAAGCCCGCCCTCTCGCGCGTGGAGATCGTGATCTGTGCACTTGGCAGCAGCAGCCGATACGCGCACATCACCTGCAGCAGCTCGCGCTCGCCGACGTCTTTCGGGTTTATTTTATCGTTGTTGATAATCGGGCGCAGGCGCGGCACCGAAAAGGCAATCTCGGCGCGCGGGTACTTGCGCTGAAGCAGCCACGCGTGCACGCCCGTAGCAAAGGCATCGCGGCGAAAGTCCCCGAGCCCCAAAAGCGCCGCAAAGCCCACGCCGCGCATACCGCCTCTGATCGCGCGCTCTTGAGCTGCGAAGCGATACGCAAAAACGCGCTTGTTGCCAGCAAGATGCAGCTGCGCGTAGCGCGCGGGGTCGTAGGTTTCTTGAAAAACGGTGACGAAATCGACGCCGCAAGTGTGCAGATAGGCGTAATCGGCGGAGTTTAGCGGATAAATTTCGACGCCGATTACCTTAAAATACTGCCGCGCGAGCTCGCAGGCGCGCCCGATGTAGCGCACGGGGCTGTTTTTCTCGCTCTCGCCGGTGAGGATCAAAATTTCTTCCAGCCCGCTCGCCGCTATCGCCTCAAACTCCGCCTTTAGCTGCGTCTCATCAAGCCTTGCGCGCGCGATTTTGTTTTTGCAGTTAAAGCCGCAGTAAACGCACAGATTGTCGCAGTAGTTTGAGATGTAAATCGGCGTGAAAACGGCAACGTTGCTGCCGAAATGCGCCGCTTTTTCGCGCGCCGCAGTACGAGCGATCTGCTCCAAATGCTCGCCCGCGCGCACGCTTAGTAACGCCGCAAAATCGCGCAGATCCCTATTTTTCGCGCCGATCGCCCTTTGCACGTCCGCCTCGCTCGCCTCCTCGCAAAAGCCCTCGCGCAGAGCAAGCGTACGCTCCATCATCTCGCTTCCGATATCCTCCATGCCCGCTAGATAGCCGGTTTTCATCATCTTTAAAATTTTCCTTTTAAATTTTCATTTAAATTCCACGCGACACATTTGCGCGTGCAAATTTACGCGCCGCAAAGTTTATTTTCGTTTGGTTTAGAAGCGCATTTTAGCAGGATTTCGGTAAAAAATTTTAAAACGGAGCACCCCGTTCGCATTTTAAATTTTAGTGATTATTAAAAGATGAAAGAATATACTTTCGTAAAATTTTAAGGAGAAGTAATGAAAAAAATCATCTTAGGTTTAGCCCTGTTGGGCTCTTTGGCTTTTGGCATAACTTTTAGCAAAGAGCAAGTTAAACAATTTGAGCAAAATTGCGAAGCAGGTGATTTTGAGGCTTGCAGTTACGCCGGCGCTCTTTATAAAAATCCGACCTTGTTCGGGGGAAACGCATCCGATAGGGATTATAAAAAAGCACTTTACTACTTTAAAAAGGCTTGCGACGGAAACGATTATGTAGCTTGCTCGGATTTGGGAGCAATGTATCATGGTGGCAAAGGGGTGAAAAAAGATTATAAAAAGGCTGTCGAACTATTCGATAAAGCTTGCGACGGCGGATATGCAGACGGCTGCAACAATTTAGGTTATATGTATGCAAATGGTAAAGGGATTAAAATGGATATGACGCGGGCTATGGGATATGCCAGAAGAGCCTGCGATGCGGGAAGTTGGATGGCGTGCGGGAATTTTGCTTCAGTTCTTGAAGCAGGTGGCGACAGAGCAAGGGCGACACAATACTATCAAAAGGCCTGCGAAATGGGCAAAAAACACCCAGGGTTATTCGGCTACGATAAAGACTCTTTACGAGAATACTGCGATAAATACGACATGCTAAAATAGCCCGCCGATCAATCGGGTTTCTCTCGATCGGGCTGCTTTCAGCCCGATTAAATTTTAAAATTTGATCGCCGAGCCTGCTGCGCGCTACACCGCTGCCAAATTATACTTTTCGCCACTACACTTTAAGATGCCTAGCGAAATGCGGAATTTATATCGTTCGGCATAGGGCTTAACAAAGTGTGCTGAGATTTAACTCACATGGCGCAAAAACCTTGCGTGATATGTATCCGTACAACCCAAGAAAGGCAAATTCGGCGCAAAAAAATACGACTCGCACAACCAAGCGCGCTTAAAATTTTAACCGCTATCTCAAAAATCCCGTTAGCGGCGAGCTTGCGCAGGCCGTCTTAGAAACGACGCCTAGCCCCGCCAGATAGGCATCGCGCCCCGCCTGCACGCCGAGCGCAAACGCCCGCGCCATCAGCGCCAGATCCCCGCTCGTGGCGATCGCCGTATTCACCATCACCGCGGCGCAGCCCATCTGCATCGCCTCGCAGGCCTCACTAGGCGCGCCGAGCCCCGCATCTACGATGATCGGTACGTCGATTTCGTCTAGTAAAATTTCGATCATTCCGCGCATCATCAGCCCGCGGTTGGAGCCGATCGGCGCTGCAAGCGGCATCACGGCGGCAGCCCCTGCGCTTACCAGATCGCGAGCGGCGCACAGATCGGCGTGCATGTAGGCAAGCGGCACGAAATCCTCGCGCGCCAGGGCCTCGCAGGCCTTAATCGTCTCAGCGTTGTCGGGCAGAAGGTATTTGCTGTCGCCTATGATCTCGATCTTTACGAAGTCGCCACATCCCAGCTCGCGCGCGAGCCGTGCGATCCGCAGCGCCTCCTCGGCGTTTCGCGCGCCGCTGGTGTTTGGCAGCAGCGTGACGCCGCGGGGGATGAAATCCAAGATATTGCGACTCTTGCTTTCGTTTACGCGGCGCAGCGCAAGCGTGACGATCTCGCAGCCCGCGTGCCGCACGCAGGCATCGATCATCGCGTGATCGAACTTCCCAGAGCCCATTATCAGGCGCGAGCTAAACTCCTTGCCGCCTAAGATCAGTTTATCGTCCATTCTATCCTCTTTAGTTTAAATTTTGTTTTCACATACGGCGCAGATAGCGCAATATCGGCACTCGCGCAGCGCGTTATGCACAGCGCGAAATTGCGGCACAGATTGTGCACCTTGCTTCTGTCGCTATTTTAACGCGCCGCACGAGGCTCTAAAATTTCTCGTCAAATTTTAGTCGCAAACAGACGGCGCAAAATTTCAAAGCGCTGTTTAAAATTTTGCGGCGGAGCAACGGCTTTAAATTTATACGCTGCGTTTAAATTTACGTGGCGCGCGGTAAATTTCAGACCGCTTTTTAAACGCGCCGTATGCGTATGCCGCCGAAACGCCCTATACTTTTCAAAAATAATCGCGCAAAGCTAAATTTAGCGGCAATGTACAAGGCGCGTAAATTTAGAAATGCAGGCGCGCGATGAGCGGCCAGGCCTAGCCCTCCTCGCCCAAAATCAGCCTAAGCGCGACGTTTGCTTGATGTGCGGCGCAGATCGCCACGCGCGGAGCGAGCAGCCCCACGCCCTGAGCCGCGGCGCTTTTGCGGTCGCCGCAGACGAAAACGTTTTTGCCGAGCCGCGTCGTGCGGATCTCGTTGGCATCGCCGCTGCCCGCCATGCCGCTAGCGCAGATCAAAAAGCGATCCGTACCGCCGAATGCACCAAAAATCATCGCTTTCGCCGCCGCGTCGTCGAAGCACTCGCAAATTATACGCTCGTTTTTTAAAATTTCGGCTACGTTTTGCGCGGTAAGTCGCTCGTTTAAGGTTCGCACGCACACGAACGGGTTTACGCGCGCGATTTTTTCGCGCAGAGCGGCTGTTTTGGGCTTGTAAAGATCGCCGATCTCGTACTGCTGGCGGTTTAGGTTGGTAGGCTCGACGACGTCGAAGTCGATCAAAAAGAGCTCGCCCACGCCCGCGCGCGCAAGTAGGATCGCGACGTTGGAGCCGAGCCCGCCGAGCCCGCAGATCGCCACGCGCGAGCCTTGCAGCGCCTCATTTACGGCGGGGGCATTGCGAGCAAGCATCAGCTCGCGAAGCTCCTGCGGCGCCAGCTCCGCGCCGCGCGCGAGCAAAAAGAGCTCATCGCCCGCCTTCAGCTCGCAGTTTTGCGTGCTCGCATAGCCGTTTATCACGGCGATCTCGCCGCTAAATTTAACCTCGCGCTTCAGCCCCTCAAGATCGCTCGCGCCCGTTTCGTAAGCTTTGCCATTTAATTTTATCTGCATTTTGATCCTAAATTTTATCTTTTTGCCGTCTAAATTTATCGCGCAAATTTAAGTGCACGACGCCTCATATCTGCGCAAACTGGGTACACATCTATGCGATATTGCGGTACAGTTGCGACATATCTACGCAGCTACGACGCACTCTACGCAAACGCTTGGCACGAGCTGCGATGCACGCGGGGCGTACCGAGCGCATCGCACGCGATTTTAATCCGCAAATTTCATCCTGCTTTTAACGCGTAATCTTTTAACCTTGCGTATTGAATTCGGCTAATACGGGGGGCGCTGTATGAGCTCCGTACGGAACGCGCAGCGCAAGCTAAATCCGTTAAATTTTAACGCATTAATCCCCGCCTGTCGGCTAAATTTAAATTCGCGAAGCGCTAAAGCGATCCGCTGAATTTAAAAGCCGCTAAACGCCCGAATAAACCCGCGCTGCGGCTAAATTTAAAATTTCAAGCCCAACTGACGAAAAAACGGGCCACAGCATACGCCTCAGCGTGCATAGCGGCATAGATCTTGGGATAAATTTTAAAAACTCTGCACCCAAATCCCGCAACTTCGGCGTAAATTTTAATTCCCGCGCTCAAGCTTGCAGCGCCGGTGCAGTTTTAAAGCCCACGTCCTGCCGCCGCAGCTGGCGACGCAAATTAACGCCCGCCGCAATAAAATTTAAACTCTATCGCCGCGGAGC
This sequence comes from Campylobacter sp., assembly GCF_019423325.1. Classification (NCBI taxonomy): domain Bacteria; kingdom Pseudomonadati; phylum Campylobacterota; class Epsilonproteobacteria; order Campylobacterales; family Campylobacteraceae; genus Campylobacter; species Campylobacter sp. The sequence continues at coordinate 214,156 of NZ_JAHZBQ010000003.1, forward strand.
GAATTTTAAAACTCCTGCGTTAAGCTACCGCACCTCAATTCGCTTGCAAAATTTAAAAGCTCGCCACAGACGCCAGGCCACCGCGGCTTCCTCATAAATTTAAAAATCCCAAACACCGCTATGTCTCCGCTCCGCCGTATCGTTTAAAATTTTAACGACGCGCATGCAAATTTTAAGCCCCAGCCGCCGTACCGCTACGCCGCTTAAAATTTAGCGGCTTTCGCGCGGATTTAAACCTCAGCCGCCGTAGTTTTTAAAATAATTCAAAGCTCTGACCTCAGCCGCCGCCTACGAACTCGACGATCTCATATTTTTTGCCGCTTGAGATCTGCGTGTTCTCCCACGCCTCTTTTTTTAAAATTTCGCCGTCGCGCTCGAGCGCTACTAGGCGCAGATCATGTCCGCGCCGGCGCAAAAACTCGCTCACGCTCATATCCTGCGCCAGCTGTAGCGGCTCGCCGTTTACGCAGATCTTAATCATCGCTCGCCCCCAAGCTCTCGCGATACTCCTCGTAAGTTCCCCTAAAATCAACGATTTCACCGTCTCCTTTGAGGTGCAAAATTCTATTTGCAAACGCGTCGATGAGCTCGCGGTCATGGCTCACGCAGATCGCGCATCCCGCGAAGTTATACAGCGCTTCGCCGAGCGCGATGATCGCCTCAAGATCGAGGTGGTTGTTGGGCTCATCAAGCACCAGCAGGTTCGGGCGTTGCAGCATTAGCTTGCTTAGCATCACGCGGTGCTTCTCGCCGCCGCTTAGGCTACCCACGCTTTTCTCCTGCTCCGCGCCACTAAAAAGCATACGTCCAAGGCATTTGCGAATTTCATCCAGATCCCTATTCTGCGGGCTTTGTAGATACTCGTAGAGCTTGAGCTCGCCTGAAATTTTATTATTCGTATCCTGCGCGAAATACCCGGGCTCGATCGTGGCGCCCATGTGGACCTTGCCGCTAAGAGGCGCGAGCTCGCCCATGATGATCTTGCAAAGGGTGCTTTTGCCCACGCCGTTTCGCCCGATGATCGCGATCTTATCGCCGTGAGCGAGCTTGAGGTTAAAATTTTTCAAAATCTGAATATCGCCGAAGCTCATATCCACGCCGCTTAGCTCTAAAATTTCATTGCCGATCTCGCGGGCGGGCTTAAATAAAATACTAGGCTCCCTGCGCGAAGAGGTCGCAAGCTCGCTAAGATCGAGTTTGTCGAGCTGTTTTTGACGGCTCGTGGCCTGCTTCGCTTTGCTTGCGTTGGCGCTAAAGCGAGCGATAAATTTTTCAAGCTCAGCCTTTTCTTTGAGCTTTTTCTCGCGCTCGAACTGCGCCTGTTTGGCTATGAGATTGGACGCGATGAACCAGTCGTCGTAATTGCCGCTAAATTCGCGTACCCGCTTAAAATCCACGTCGAGGATGTCCGTGCAGACGCGGTTTAAAAAGTGGCGGTCGTGGCTGATGACCACGAGCGTGCCCGTGTGGTGATTTAGCTCAAACTCGAGCCACGAAATGGCGTCGATATCGAGGTTGTTCGTAGGCTCGTCCAAAAACAGCACGTCGGGGCGCGGGAAGAGCACCTGCGCGAGAAGGACCTTAAATTTATCGCTCGTCTCGATCTCGCTCATCTTTTTATCGAAGTCGTTTAGCCCCAGCGAACTTAAAATTTTCTCGATCCGCGTTTCGTACTCGTAAGCGGGATCCTCCTCCGCACATATCATCTCAAGCTCGCCGAGGCGCTCGTTTATCTCGTCGTTAAACTCGCCCGCTTCGTAAAGCTGCGTCTTTTCGCGCACGGCGTCATAAAGGCGCTTGTTGCCGTAGAGCACGGCGTCTTTGACGCTGAAACTTTCGAATGCGAATTGATCCTGCCCCAAAACGCCGATTTTAAGCCCGCTTTGTATTAAAATTTCGCCGCTGCTTGCTTCGATCTGCCCGCTTAAAATTTTAAGTAGCGTCGATTTGCCCGCGCCGTTTGCGCCGATGAGGCCGTACCGCCTGCCCTTATCGAGGCTTAAATTTACGTTTTCAAAAAGTAGCTGTTTGCCGAAGCGCATCGTTAGATCTTTGATTTCAACCATATTTTTCCTTTTAAATTTCTCTTTGCGTTGCCTTGCGCACGGGCTTCTGCCGGGTTTTGCGCGCAAATTTCATCTCGCGGTTTATTGCGGCTTTTGCGCCGCGCGGAGCTGCGATAAATTTCTCCTATTGTAGCTTAAAATTCTGAAATTTCGCCGAAGGGGCGCAGGCGAGCGCGATTAAATTTAAACCGCTAGAGCAATTTAAATTTTAGCCGCTGTAATCGCTATCGCGAGTGATGATGAGCGTGTAGTTCGGATACGCCGCGCGCACCTGCTTGCAGACTGCGCGAAACGTCGCCTCCATATCGGGCGCTGCGAAATCGACGATAACGTCGAAGCTGATCGAGCGCTTTTCCTCGTCGAGATAAAACCCATGTATCTGCGAGACGAACTCGTGCGAAAGCGCCATCTGTTTGATATGCTCGTAGATCTCGGCGGCGCGCGGATCGTTTTTATTAAACGCGTAAATTCCTACGGTGTCTAGGATGATATTAAATTTCGCAAAAACGGCATTTTGGATGCGACGCGTAAGAGCGTCGATCTGCGCCGCGGTGGTGCTTTCTGCGACCTCGATGTGGATGCTGCCGACCATCTTGTCGGGCCCGTAGTCATGAAACATCAGATCATACGCACCGATGACGCCCTCAAAGCCGCGCACGACATCGTAAATTTCATTCGTAAGCTCCAAGCTCGGACGCGAACCCAAAAGCTTGCTGATCGTGTCGCGTAGAATTTCATACGCCGTTTTGATTAAAAGAGCCGAAATTATCGCGCCCAGATACGCTTCTAAGCTCAGTCCGAAAATAAGCGAAATCAAAGCCGCTACGAGGGTTGCTAGCGATACGAGCGCATCGTATTTGGCATCCACACCGCTAGCGATGAGCGAGTCAGAATTTACGCGCTCGCCCGTCTTTTGAGTATAAAGCCCTAGGCTAAATTTCGCTGCGACGGCTACGGCGATGATGACGAGAGAAACCGCATTATAATTCGCCGCTTGCGGATGAATGATCTTTTTGATCGATTCAACGAGCGAGACGCCGCCGGTATAGAGGATGATGACGGCGATTACGATCGCGCTTAGATACTCGATCCTGCCGTGTCCGAAGGGGTGCGCGCGATCGGGCTGCTTGCTAGCAAGATGCACGCCCACGATCGTAATGACGGACGAAAGCGCGTCGCTTAGGTTATTTACCGCATCAAGCACGATCGCTATCGAGCCCGAGATCAGCCCCACGACGCCCTTAAATGCCGCTAAAATTACATTTGAAATGATACCGATCGCACCGGTGCGAATGATGATTTTATCTCTGCTATACGCCGCTTGAGGCACTTCCATTATCTCTCCTTTGAAATTTTACTCTAAGCCGCAATCGCTGCGCGTGTAGGTCAGATCGGCGATTTTTTCGCCGCTTTGCAGAAATTGTCGCACGCCTATGCGATTTAGACCGCCCGCTTTCATCGTCTCGCAAACGTCCTTTTGCCTATCGGCGCGCAAAACTCTCTCAAAATTTTGCTTTATTTTAGGATCTACTTTATCCCAAATTATGTTTTTTAGGGTCATGGAAACTATAAATTTATCGCCTTCGCACGTAGCCGCGCCCAACTTTATATCTTCAGTCTCTGGGTGACTGCGCCCATTTACGGCGTCCGCCAAAAATTTGCAGCGCTGTGCATCGGCATCGGCATCTCCCGCAAGCGCTGCGCTACAGATAAATACGCCTAATAGGGCGAGTATAAATTTTTTCATTTTCATCTCCTTATTTTTATTTGAAATCTATCATATTAAAATTTTAAATTCAATCTATTTTTGAAATTTAAGAACCCTCTGCGCGGCAAAAATCCGCGAGCCGCCAAAAGCTTTCGCGTTAAATTAGCGGCGTAAATTCCATAAATCACCGCTAGAAATTTTCTAAATCGCGGCAAAAATTCTTTAAATTCCGCGTGAAATTCTATGAGCGAAAATTTTTGTGATGGATCACATGCTATTGCTCAAAGCGGCGTGCGGCGAGATCATCCGTATCTTTTTCAAGCTCGCCGTTTAAGTTATAGATTTAACGTAGCTTTGAAAAGCTCCAGCCAATCCGCCTCGCGTTTAAATTTATAAATTTTAATGCAGTTCCGCGTTGAGTTTGATCGCACGCTTGCTAATGCTTGCCGTAATCTGCCCGCTTTGGCTATTTTGTCGGAAGTGAAGTCCGCTAAGCCCGGAAAGCTCAAGCCCTTTATAAATTTCGCGATCGAACGCAAAGCCCGCATTTAGCGCCGCTAGCGCCTCGCGATCCTTTTGCGCGATGAAAACCTTCGTGCCCTCAAGTACCGCGATACCAGCATCCACGATGCAGCGATCACCTAGCGGAATGCCCGTGACGGAGTTTGCGCCCAGCAAGCAGTGTTTGCCGATGCTCACAGCATTGCCGTTGGTGCCGCTTAGCACACCCAAAATCGACGCGCCACCGCCTATGTCGCTGCCCTCGCCCACGACGACCGAGCTACTGACGCGCCCCTCGATCATAACGCTGCCAGTCGTGCCTGCGTTGAAATTCACATACGCAGCACCCGGCATCACGGTCGTACCCGCGGCGATATGCGCACCCAAACGCACTTTCGCATCGTCTAAAATCCGCACGTTTTGCGGCGGTGCGACGTGGCTTAGGTAGCGCGGAAATTTATCGACGCTGATGATACGCGGATAACGGCCCTGCATTTTTAAATGGATTTCGTTTTCATGCAGCCACCAAAGCTCGATCGGGCGGGCGTTTTCGTCCCACGCGACGTTCGGAAGCACGCTAAATGCGCCGTCTAGATTGAGCGTGCGCGGCTCGCAGAGATTTAGCGAAAGCGCGTAAAGCTTGAGATAGACGCTCTCGACGCTTTTCGGCGCGGTATCCTCAAAGATAAAGCTAGCGCAAAAGCTCGCGTGCTCGTCCGATTTCATCGCCTCTTTAACCGCAAGTAGCACCTGCAGATTTTTGTGCGCGCCCTCTTTAGCGTCTGGCTGTAGAAATTTTAAAGCCTCGATCGCCTTTTTTAGGGCTTTGTGCGTTAGCGGAAGGACGCACTCACTACCGCTAAAATCCACGACCTCGCCGCATTCGGTTAGAGCATGGATTAGCACTGCTGCGCTTACTAGCCCATCTTTAAAATTTACGTACGCGTAATTCACACTTAGGCTTTTATGTCCCTCCGCACGCCCCTTGAATACGCGACCGATCGCCCACATCATCGGATCGCGATAACCCTTTGCGGCGCGAACTTTATCCGCAAAAGCTCGCAGCTCGCTTAGGCTTTTAATCTCTTTCATATTTAATCCTTAATCGCAAAATTGCGCGGGAGTATAGCTAAATTTAATTTAAAAGGGGATTTGAAAAGGCGCATGAATGGAATTTAAAAGCGAAAACACGCGCTTTTAAATTCTTGATTATTTCGCTTTAGATTGTTTGGCTTCTTGTAGTTTTGCTTCGGACTTCTTATCTTGCTGTTGCTCCGGCGAAACAAAAATACTCACATCCTCGCTAGGGACTTTCTTTCTTATAGTTTTAATGCAAGAATCGCCGACATCGCCACAATTGCTAACCGTGCGGTCAAATTCCACATAGGCATATTTGCCGTCATCGAAAATTAACTTACCGCTAATAACGGATTCATTTTTATCTTTTAGATAAATTTCAGCATGATCGGAAGCTAAATTTATAGATTTAAAAAATTCCTTATATATATCAACCCATATGATAGGGAATATTAGCATAGAAATAAGTAAGATTAGAAATACAGCCATACTAATTGCTATAAAAAGTCTTTTTATACTTATAGCTTGGTACACAATGAGAAATATCGCTACCCCTAATCCTGTAAAAAAAAGACCTGACCTCACAAAAGAAATATTTAGCCTACAATAACAAAAATAGCCAAATAATAATGTACATATAATTGCCAATACCATAAAAAGTATTTTTATATATTTACAATCTTCAAGTACCGGTAATATATACATAACATAAAATATTATTGCAAGTATCGCAAAGGAAGTCGTAACAAAATTGTCATTATGCCCAAAATAACAACCTATAAAAAATACAAAAATTACAAAAAGTATATTTATAAAGATGTAGAGGGAACCACTATCGTGCCACTTATATAAAAGACACCTATCAACATTAGGGTTGGATTGCGTTATGCGCATACAAGCACCCAAAATAAAGAATCCGTATGCACATATTAAAATTATAACTGCATAAATACCTGCAAGTAAAAAAATCCATATATTACTTACATTAAAAATTTCGTAACTAAAAAATCTGTTACCCCTCATATAAGTAATCACAAAAGTAAAGCCTGCAATAATGGAAAGTATAAGTGCTATTGAAAAAATTAATTTTAAAGTAACTGAAATTTCCCCAGAAATTTCTTTTAACTTTTTAAAAATACCTCCAGAATTTCCTGACATCTTTTTCTCCTATAAAAATACAAATCAAAGAATTATATAAAATTTTACTCATTTTTTCCTCCAATTTTAAAATTTCATCTCACCTAAACACATCATCCATCGGCGTGCTTTCGCATTTCTTGCGGTCCGCTTCTACCGAGAGTAGGCGAGCTTTGCTTTCGTCTAAAATTTTTGGTGTAATAACAAGCCCCGGCAAATCTAAGGAATTTACGGCGTGCTTGCCGGCAAATGCCCCCAGGCCTCTGCCAAATATCCCGTTTACGCGCCCGTTCATATCATAAATCTCGCTGCCGTCGCAGTGAAAGACATTGCCCGAGATGCACTCGCATTTAAGCCCATCCGCAGCCTCTGTGTATCTGTAGTCCTCGACGTAAAGCGCACCGCTTACGCCGCGGACGCTACTAATGGGATTGTAAATTAACACGGCTAGAATTTCATTCTTTTGCGGATTTGAGATCTCCCACTCCACGGCGCGATATGAGCTAAGCAGTAGCACGATAGGCTTAGCAGATTTGGCTAAATTTAGCTTGACGCGATTATTCATCTGCGCGCTTTCGTAGATCGCGCCCAGCCACAGATCATAGTCCTTATCCGCAGGGATCTTGGCTACGGCGTCCTTTTGACGATAAAAGGGCTCTACATCTTTAAAATCCACGAAAAGCTCGCTGGAATGCGCGTCATTTAAAAACCACGCTTCGATCTTATGCTTGCCTTTGCTAAATTTATACGTAAGCGGGCGCTTTTGATTGCTAGATGTTCCGCCTAGCACATCCGTGCCGTCCACAGCGATTACCAGCGTAGACCAGCCGTAATCTCCTAGCACCATCTTTTCGACATCTGCGTCGAAATTAAACTCGCCGACCCAATACGCCATAAGATTTGGAGACGGGATTTCATGAAAGGAATTTCCTTCGTAATTGACGCTGATGCGATCGACGTTTTCAGAGAAAATCACCTTCTTAGGCTCATCTTTATTCAGATAAAACGCCAAAAACTTATCCTGTGGGATCTGCGCGTCCGCGGTAATCTCTTTCGCCCATTTTTGCATATTGCTCTCTTGCGCGAACGCCGCAAATGCAAGCACCAAAATAATCAAAAACCTCATTACCGACCTTTCTTATTTCGTATAAAAGTAAAATCCCTAAACCTAAAAGTCCTAGGCTTAGGGATTTTGCCGCTTTAGCTTCCTGCCTATACGAATGAAATTCCAGCTGCTTAAATTTCAGCTGCGCAAGAAATTTCCTTGCCGCGACCGCTACAGATAAAATTCTACTCCAAATAAGCTCTACAGAGGCTTTCGCAGATAAACTCCACCGCCATGAAATCCGGCGAAATAAAATTTTAAACTAGCGCAATGCTACGGCTACCGCTAAAAAGTTAGGCGCGATAAAATTTCAAGCCTAAAATTCATATTTTAAAGCCCTATCTTAAAATTTTAAAACAAAGTTTTAGCGATAAAATTTCACATTTTAAAATTCCACGGCAAAGCTTTGCGATTAAAATTTTACATTTAAAACTCCAAGGCAGAATTCTAAAGCAAATTTTACCTCATTGAATTGCGCATTTGGAATTTAACTTCCGCCGTAAAATTTCACGCTTAGAATTTTATCTAAAATCTCACGCAACGAAGCTTGGGTAAAATTTTAGCTCGAAATTTCAAGCTTTAAAATTTAATGCTACAACCTCTGCACGAAATTCTATACACAAAAATTTTACTGACGCCGTAAAATCACTTCAAAATTTCGAGGCGGAATTTTTGCCAGGAATTTCGAGCTACAAAATTCGGCGTGAAATTCCAAGCCGCGAAACCCGCGTGAAATTTTACCCGCTAAATTTACGGGCAAAATTCTATGACGGATTTGCATACCGAAATTTTGCGAGCATTATAAAATTTGCAGCGAAATTTGACGTAAAATTCCAAATTATTAAATTCCGCGTTGAATTTCAATCTGCAAAATTCAAGAGAAATTCCACGCGAAATTTGACGTCGCGCCCGCCAAAATCCTAATTCGAGCAGGCGCTCTTTCCGTCCATCACCGGCTGGATCGCGGAGTTGTCCGCCAGCTCCTCGCGGTCGATCTTCTCGATCTTCTCCCACAGCTTGCGCGCAGCCTCTTCGTAGCGCTTCGCGCTCAAAGAATCGGGCGCGTAGAAGCTTACCGGCTTGCCGCTGTCGCCGCCCTCGCGGATAGCGATCTCGATCGGGATCTCGCCGATTACTTCGGTGTTGTATCGCTGCGCCAGCTTTTGCGCGCCGCCGCGACCGAAGATATCATACTCCTTGCCGTTATCTGGGCAGATGAAGCCGCTCATATTCTCGATAAGGCCTGCGATCGGGATGTGGAGCTTTTCGAACATATCAAGCCCGCGCGCGCTGTCGTCCAGCGCGACCGTCTGCGGCGTCGTAACGCACACGCCCGCCGTCACCGGCACGCTCTGAGCCAAGGTAAGCTGCGCGTCGCCCGTGCCTGGAGGCATATCCAAAAACAGCACGTCCAGATCGCTCCACGCCACGTCTTTTAGCAGCTGCTCGATCGCCTTCATTATCATCGAGCCGCGCCAGATGAGGCTCGCGCCCTCCTCCATCAGCACGCCCATGCTCATCATCTCCACGCCGTGGCTTAAAATCGGCTTTAGCTTCTGCCCCACGACGCTTGCTTGCGTCTTGTCCTCTCCTAGCATTCGCGGCAAATTCGGCCCATAAATATCGGCATCCAAAATCCCTACCCTCTTGCCGAGCTTTGCCGTGCTGATAGCTAAATTTAGCGTCGTCGTGCTCTTGCCTACGCCGCCCTTGCCGCTGCTGATCATCACGAAATGCTTGATCTGCGGCGCTATATTTTTGCCGCTGCGAGAGTTGCTCTTTTCCTCGGCGATCTTGGGCTGTTTGATTAAAATTTCGGCGTCCGCGCCGAGCGCCTTTTGCGCCGCCGATCTAAGCTCTGCTGCGATCTCAGGCTTGGCGCTGGGGATTTCGATCCCTACGAAAATTCTATCGCCAATCTCGACCTCTTTTACAAATCCAAAATCCACGATGCTTTTAGAAAAGCCCGGATAGATCACGCTTTTAAGCAAATTTAAGACTTCGTCTTTACTCATTCCTTCTCCTTATTTTCGGTTAAATTTCTACTGATTTTATATGCGCAAAATTTCGGCCCGCACATCGAGCAAAACTCCGCGCCCTTGTAAATTTCATCGCCCAGGCTCTCGTCGTGCAGTTCGCGCGCATGCGCAGGATCGAAGCTAAGCTCAAACTGTCTGTTCCAATCAAAATTATACCTCGCATCGCTCATCTCGTGATCGCGCTCTATCGCGCCCGCTTTGCCTAGCGCAACGTCCGCGGCGTGAGCGGCGATCTTATGCGCGATGATGCCCTCTCTGACGTCTTTTGCATTGGGAAGCCCCAGATGCTCCTTGGGCGTTACATAGCAGAGCATGCTGGCGCCGCAATACGCAGCCATCGTCCCGCCGATAGCGCTGCTGATGTGATCGTAGCCCGCGCCGATGTCGGTCGGAAGCGGCCCCAGCACGTAAAACGGCGCATCGCGGCAGAGCTTGCGCTCTAGCTGCATATTAAGCTCGATCTCATTAAACGGAATGTGTCCCGGCCCCTCGATCATCACCTGCACGTTTTTTTCATTCGCGCGCAGGGCTAGCTCGCCTAAAATTTCAAGCTCGCTAAGCTGCGCCCTATCGGTCGCGTCGTATAAGCAACCCGGGCGCAAGCCGTCGCCCAGAGATAGTGATACATCGTAGGCGGCGCAGATATCGCAAATTTCATCAAATGCTTCGTAGAAGGGGTTTTGCTTGTGAAATTTCATCATCCACGACGCTATCAGCGAGCCGCCTCTGCTTACGATGCCCATCTTGCGACGAGACAGCAGCGGCATAAACTCGAGCTTAAAGCCCGCATGGATCGTGAAATAATCCACTCCCTGCCGCGCCTGCTTCTCGATCGTGCTAAGAATAGCGCTCGTTTTTAAATTTTTAATATCGCCCAGCTCATACATCATCTGATAGATCGGCACCGTGCCTATGGGTACGGGCGAGCGCTCGATTATGGCGGCGCGGATCTCATCCAAATCGCCGCCCGTGCTTAGATCCATCACCGTATCGGCGCCGTACTTTAAGCAGGTTTCGAGCTTTTCTAGCTCGCCCTCAATATCGCTCGTCGTGCCCGAGGAGCCGATGTTAGCGTTGATCTTGCACCGCAGTGCGCGCCCGATGCCGATAGGTTTTAGGCTTTTGTGATTAACGTTTGCGGGGATGATCGCTCTTCCTTGCGCGAGCAGATCGCACAAGGCCCGCACGTCCATGCGCTCGCTTTGCGCGACCTCTCTCATCTGCGGCGTCAGCTCGCCTCTTTTTGCAAAATAGATCTGTGATACGCAGCTTTCGGTCATTTTCGCCTCGCTTCTTAAAAATGCGCGTATAATATAACAAATTTCATTAATCCTTACTTTTCTTTTGCCGTTTATTTTCGTAACGCAGGTTGAAATTTTACCGCCGCGCCGCGTAAATTTACGCCTAAGTTTAAGATATTTTAGCGCGCAAGCCGCGATTAATTTTGCTTTCATTTTTAATACGTATAATTTCGTAACAAAATTTCAAGGATAAAATTTGAAAGATATATCGCTGATTTTGCTCGCCGCGGGCGATTCGAGCAGGTTTGAGCTGAGCGTCAAAAAGCAGTGGTTGCGCGTGGGCGAGCTACCGCTTTGGCAATACGTCGCGCAGAGCATTGCGCAGGCGCACCCATTTAAAAAAATCATAATCGCCGTAAACGAGGAGGACGTGAGCTATTGCGAGCGCATCTATGCGTACAGCTCGGCTTCGGTGCGCGGCGAAAGCGCGGAGTGCGACACGAGCGAGTATAAATTTCAAAGCAAGCAGGGCGGGATCGGATGCGACGCAGATGAATGCGGCTCTTCAAATTTAAAATTTCACTTCGCCCCCGGCGGTGCAAATCGCCAAAGCTCGCTAAAAAACGCGCTAAAGCTCGTAGAGAGCGAGCTCGTGCTCGTAAGCGACGTGGCGCGCGCGCAAATTTCGCCTGAGCTAATCTCCTCGCTGATACGAAATTTAGGCGGTGCGGACTGTATCAGCCCCTATCTTGGCGTAAACGACACGACCTACCTCGGCGAGAACGTAGTAAAGCGGGAGGAGCTGCGCCTCATCCAAACGCCGCAGCTTTCGCGCACGGCGCTGCTTAAAAAGGCGCTTGAAGGAAGCGAAATTTTTACCGACGACAGCGCGGCGGTCGGCAGCGCGGGCGGACGGTTGGAATTTATAAAAGGTGAAGCGGGCGCGCTTAAGATCACGCGCGCAAGCGATCTGGCGGCGCTAAATTTAAAACCCTGCTCGCGCGATATTTTTTGCGGTACGGGTTACGATGTGCATGCGCTTGAAAAAGGCGCGGGCATCGTGCTTGGCGGCGTACAGGTTCCGTGCGAGTTCGCGCTGATCGCGCACAGCGACGGTGACGTAGCGATCCATGCCCTAATCGACGCTATTTGCGGCGCGGCGATGCTGGGCGACATCGGCGAGCTCTTCCCCGATAGCGACGCCAATCTTAAAGGCGCGGACAGCAAGGAGCTGTTACGAAAGGTAATGCGGCGCGTCAGAGGCTACGGCTACGAGCTCGTAAATGCCGATATTACGATCATCGCGCAGCGCCCGAAGATCGGAGCCTACAAAGCGCAGATGCAGGAGGTTTTAAGCGAAATTTTAAACTGCGCGCGCGTCAATGTCAAAGCGACCACGACCGAAGGGCTGGGATTTACGGGCAGAAGCGAAGGCATCGCCGCACAGGCTGCGGTAAACTTGAAATTCTACGACTGGCAAAAGCACGCAGCAGAGGCGCAGGACGTATGAAAATTTTAATCATAGAAAGCGAAATTTATCTAGCGCAAAGTATCGCAAACAAGCTGGGTGCGCTGGGACATGAATGCACTAACGCGGCGAGTTTGGCGGCCGCGGCGGGCCTTGCGGAGGAGTTTGAGGCGGTGCTGCTCTCTACGAGCTGGAGCGGCGCGAGCTTTTATCCGCTGATCGAGAAATTTAGGCGCTCGATCATAATTTTAATGGTCGCCTACGTCGATAGCGAAACGGTGCTAAACCCCGTAAAAGCGGGCGCGACGGATTATATCCAAAAGCCTTTTATGATAGAGGAGCTCATAAAAAAGATCGAGCACTACGCGCAGTTTCGCTCGCTAAAATCGCAAAACGAAGCCTACGAGGCGCTGCTTAAAGAAGTCTCTCTTTCGTGCGAAATACCGCCCGCGCGTTTAGCGCAGATAAAATTCCCGCTTCTTTTGCGCGGCGATGCGGCAGCGCGAGCTGCGGCGGTATTTAAGATCGCGCTTGCGCTAAAATCGCGCCTTAAAATTCTATCCGCGCAAAGCCCTGAGCCGCTAGAACGCGGCGCGGAGATTTTTTACGCACCAGATTTTGATAGCCTAAGCGGCGCGCAGAAGGAAAAATTTATAAACAAAACCAAATCCATGCGTATAATCGTCGGATCCATCGGCGCGCAAAAAGGCTTTAACGACGAAATTACGCTTGGCAGCAGCAAAGAACGCAGCGAAATTTTAAGCATCGAAGAATACGTAAAGCTCACGATCGTAGCGTACCAAGACGAGTATTTCGACTCCGATCTGGCAGCGGCACTTGGGATTTCGCGAAAATCGCTTTGGGAGAAAAGGAAAAAATATGGCATCGCAAGAAAAAAATAGCCGCGCGCGCTCGGTATGGATCGCAGGCGAGATGGAAATTTCGCGCGATACCGGCAATTTAAACGAAATAAAACCGCTTGAAAGCGAAGGAATTTTAAGCGGCACAAAAACTCTAAACGTCGCAATAGCTTCGAGTGACGCGGCGCAGAATTTAGAAGCGAAGCAAAATTTAAAAGCATCACAGAACTCAAAAGCAAAGCGTGATTTAAAAACGATGCGGAATTTAAAAATGTCAAAAGCTAGTAATGCCAGAAAAGACGAGGTGCAAGTTAAGGGAGCGGCAAGAAATTTAAAAGCAGAGCAAGCCGGAAGCGAGAGCAAAGGCGCAAATAATAGCGCAACGCAAATCCGCAAGATAGAGATCTCGCGCTCCGACCTAAATGTCCTGAGCCTGCTCGCAAACGGCGCTTTTGGCAAGAGCTGCGAGCTACTGCGCCCAAGCAAGCTAAGCGTATGCGGCATAAATTTCGTTTTTTCCTGCGCGGACGCAAAAAAAGGCGATATTTTGGAGCTTTATCTTAGCAAGGACGGCATAGCTGAACGCACCAAAAATTTCCTTAGCGGCGAGAACGGCGCGTATTTGCTAGCTAAAGGATCGCTCAACTTGCAGGATGGAGTTTCTGCTGCGGCGCAAAATGAGCAGAGTTTTGCGAAAAGCGGCACGGATTTCGCGCGCACTGCAAGTGCGCAAAGCGCTATAAACGCCACAAGCGAGGGCTTAGACCATATAGAAAGCCTTGCTGCGAGCTACGATCAAACTTTTACTCGCAGCACAGATGTAAAATCTGCGAAAAATGCCGCTTTGGATTTGGCGAAAAGCTCTAGTGAAAATTCTGCAGTAAATTCCGCGCAGAGCTTTGCCGAAAATTCCGTACTCAATCGCGTTTGCAGCACAGATTCAAAATCCGTAGCAAATTCGGCGGGAAATTTTATCTCAAATTCCACCGAAAATTTCATCAAAAATTCCGCTGCAAATCCCGTCTCTTGTGAGCTTGTCGCGCGCATAGACGTTAGCGACGTTTATGCCCCAAGCGTAAGCGAGGTAACAGGCTCAATATTTCAAAACGCATACGCAGAGCAAACTGCGGTGCAGGGGCGCATCACGCTGCTAAAAGATGGTCTTGCAGAGCAAATCGCGCGCATAAAAAAAGTCGCAAGCTCGCTTGCCGCGCCTAAAATTTCAGCGTTTTTTACCTGCGCCGATCCGATCCACCGCGTGCATGAGCGGCTGATTAGGCATATGATCGACAAGGCGGATTTCGTGGTTATTTTTTTAACCGGCACGAGCAGCACGGATGCCCTGCCCTACGAGCTACGCAAAAAAACACTAAGCTATTTACTGCAAAATTTTTTGGTCGCGCAACGCGCCATGATGATCGATCTGGGCTCGCTTGCGATTTTTGACGACAAGCCCGCCCTGCAATGCGCGATCGCAAAAAATTTAGGTATAAACAAAATAATTTTTGGGCAAAATCACGCAAATATAGAGCTATTTTTCGAAGGAGGCGGCGTGCATTCGGTGCTAGACGAGTATCAAAAGCGCGGCGAAATCGAGATTTTGCTTATGCCAGAATACGTCTATTGCGAGAAGTGTAAGGTGCTCGTAAGCACCAAAAACTGCCCTCACGGCGCTCATCATCACGTGCATTACCGCACGCAAAATCTAAAAGCACTGCTGCGCGCGGGGATTTTGCCACCCGCGATTTTTATGCGTAAAGAGATCTCGGCGATGATTTTAAGCGAGCTTTTTCCCGCGCGATTTTCAGATCTGCAAAAGCTCTACGACGAGCTTTTTCCAAACAGCGGGATCTTACAGAGCCACGGCGAGAGCGAGTTTTACGAGCAGCTGATGCAGCTGTATCAAACCAGCGCGCTAAAGACGTAGCGTTTGAGGGCGCAACGCAAAAAATGACGTGGAATTTGCGGAAGCTAGGCAGAGGGTAAAATTTCGCGACGTTAGAATTTACGGCGGCTAGACGTAAAGTAAAATTTCATAGTGCGAAAAGAAAGGACTGCGCGGAATTTTATAGCATAAAGAGCGGCGGACGCAGATTTGGCGTAAAATTTTGTGGCGAAGCGAATTTAAAATTTTAAGGCGCGGTGGATGTGTAAATTAGAAGTGCGGCGGATCTAAATTTTAAGTTTTCGGCAAGCGAACCTAAAATTTTAAAATTAAGCGGTTGCTGCGAGTTACAGCGCAAAACTCGGATGCAGCGCAACGACTGCTCGCTCGCGCAAAATGCCTTGCGTTTGCGGACGTGTTTGAAAACTCCGCGCAAGCGAGCAAAATTTTAAAATTTTTACGCAAATGAGTAGAATTTTAAAATTCCTACGTTAGTGAGCAAAATTCGTGGCGAGCGAGTAGAACTGATTTCGTGTAAGCGGGCGAAATTTAAATTCTATATGCACGAACAAAATTTAAAATTTCCTCGCACGCGCAAACGAAATTTAAAATTTTTGCGCGTGAGCAGATGCTCTAATTAAAATAAGCGGTAAAATTTTAAAAAGTAAAATTTAAAAGGACAATTATGGATAAAATTTTCGTTACATTTTTCGGCGCGGGGCTACTAAAGCCCGCACCGGGCACCTGGGGCAGCATCGCAGGCTGGATAGTAGGTCTTGCGATTTTGATGCTAGCGGGCGAGGTGACGCTGTTTTTGTGCGCCGCTCTCGTCTTTTTCGTCTCGCTTAAGATCGTAAGCGATTACGAAAGGCGGGTAGGCGCGCACGATAACAGCGAGATCGTCATCGACGAAGTCGTGGGGGTGTGGATCGCGATGTGCGTCGCAGCGCCCGCGGGCGAGATCTTTTCGCTGCCGCTGCGGGAGCTGATCGCGGGCTTTGAGAGCAGCAGGATCTCGATCGTCGCGATGATTTTGGCACTATTGTTTTTCAGGGCGTTTGACATCTGCAAACCCTCGATCATCGGGCGCGTGGATCGCGACGTAAAGGGCGGGCTCGGCGTGATGCTAGATGACGTGCTGGCGGGCTTTTTTGCGGGGCTTGGGGTTTTGATAGTTATCTCTTTAGGGGTCAAGCTCGGCGCCGCGGGATTGATTTTTTAAGCTTTTTGGATGTGCTCATGGCAAACACAGCGCGATTGCGGGCGCTATCAAGCACTGAAATTTTAAAAGCCGCATCTTGAGCGGGGCTTATGAATTAGCGCAAATTTTAACTTCTGAGGCGCGAGCCCGCTTGGAATTTAAAATTTAAGCGGTATTTATTCGCGCAGCCTGCAAATAAAGCAAACGTAAAATTTTAAAATTTTGCACGAGTCGCGATAAAATTTGCGTGGCCTTAAATTTTAAATTTCGCAGCTTGCAGAATTCTACGGCGTGAAAATTTTAATACGCAAATTTCACGGCGCGTGCAATTGCGATACAGAATTTCGTAGCAAGAATTTTTGCAGCCTGACAGCGCAAAATTTCTACGATATAGAATTTTAATTGTGCTGCAAGAATCAAAATCATGCCGCCTGAAATTTCGTGCGGCTAAATTTTAAAACAAAGCGGCAGGCGCAGCTCGCGCGTAAAATTTTAAAATTTATCGCTAATCGCAGGCAGTCTAGCAGGGCGCGCTATTAAATTTTTGGCAATATTTATGGTTTTGCTTGTAGCATTGCCGCAAATGCGGGTATCGACGCAAAAAATTTAAAGGAACGAAAAATGCAAAAGAGCGCGATTGAGATACGTGGCATTCCCGCTGCCGTTTGGGGAAGCCGCTCGAAAAAGGTTTATATCTACGCTCACGGACAGGGCGGAAGTAAAGATGATGCGGAGCTTTTAGCTTCCGTCGTTTGCGAGCAAGGCTGGCAGGTTATTAGCTTTGACTTGCCCGGGCACGGACAGAGGCGGCACGAGCCCGCTTCTTGCGATCCGCGGCGCGCTATTTTGGAATTTCGTGAAATTTTATCGTACGCAAAGAAGCGCTGGGACGAGGTCGCGCTGTTTGCTGTTAGCCTAGGAGCATGGCTCGGCCTGCAAAGCTTCCGCAACGAAAAGCTTAGCGACTGCCTCTTCCTCTCGCCGATACTTGATATGAAATACGTTATTTCAAATATTATGCGTAGGGCCGGCGTTAGCGAAGAGCGATTGAAGCAAGAGCGGATGATTTTGCCCCTGCCCGGCAACCGCTTTTTTGGGAATATTGGAGTTTTGTTTTGAATAATCCGATCACTAAGTGGGAAACGCCCAGCAGGATTCTATATGCAGAAAACGACGATATGACGCCTCTTTGTATCGTTAGAAATTTCGCGCAGAAGTTCGGCTGCACCTTAAGCGTTATGAAAAACGGCGAGCATTGGTTCTATACGCCGCAGCAGCTAGATTATTTACGCAGATGGATCAAATCGGCGGTTGAGAATCGGCGATAAAATTCTATGAGAGATTTTTAAAACTCATGCCCAAACCCGCGCCGATAAAATTCTGCGCGCTTTTGGAGTGCGAATTTCAATAAATTTAAGATGATCTTGATATTTTGCTTTAATACGCTTGTTTTATAAGGCGCTTTTCGTAAATCTCAGCTCATATCGCGTCACGCGAGGGGCATAGCTTCAAAGCACACATTTCATAAATTTAACCGCAATAGCATAAATCATGACCGATATGAATTGCAAACTAAAATATGATTAAAATTTAACCAATAAGCTGTCAATACAAATGCAAAAATGCCGATTTTAAAGCTAAATTTTAAAAAATGCCTATAAAGATGAATTCTTGAAATATTAGCATGTTTTTGGCACGAGGTGCGAGCCGATGTACGGCTTATCACACTTCACTAGCACTATCGCGCTCATGCTACACGTACGCTTTACGAATCCATAGCAGTCGCGCGATTAAATTTTAAAAATTATTTGCCTATCCTAAAGCCGTTTAGCTTCATATAGGTCGTATCTTTATGAAATGCTTCGCAGCGCTCCCTGTTGCGGTTGATATTCGAGGTCTCGAAAAAATATCCATCACTATCTTGACGCAAGGTGATCGTCGCACAAAAGATCATATCGTTTTTCAGTTTCGGTCCTACGCCATAGGTAAAGCTTTGATTGACTGCTAAGCTACGTGCCAGATCGCTATCGCTAAACTGTCTGGAGCCCGTCATACTCTTTAGCTCGCGAAAATTTCCTTGATTTAAGTAGTCGCGTTGTATATCTTTAAAGACGCCTTCAAGCTCGACTGCATAAGCTTTTACTAAAACCTCATCCTTAGCACCGCTTAATTTAGGATATATTATTTTTACTATCACGAAGATTATAATAGCTAAAAATATTATCCCGCTTACGCCGCCGCCTACTGCCGCACCTTTTCTCATTTTCATCATTTTACTCCTTCATCGATGTCTTTTACCAAGGCATCTATTTTTTTATTAAGCATGAAATTTTCGTAGCTTTTTTGGATATAGGCTTCAAGCAGTTCGCCCGCATCCAGATGATCGCTGCCACGAGTTAAAATCCGCCAGTCCCTGCCGAAGACCTTCGCAAAGTCATCATCCAGGCTTATCGCGTATTTTTTCGTCAAAGACTTACTCGTTAGCTGAACTGAAATTTCTTTCATTTCTCGCCTAAATTATCGCCCGCCAAAATATCGTCAATCTGCTTGCTTAGATCCTCATCGCTCATCTTGCGATATGCCAGATCGTTTTCAAGCGTGCCAAGCTGCATTCCCAAAGCCTCGTTTTGCGCCTTGACCGTCGCTAGCTCTGTGCGTAGCTTTTCGTTTTCGTCTCTAGCCTCGGTGTATCGTCTAATCAGCTCAGCTACTTTATTGCTTAAGCCCTCGACCTTTTTCTCTTCGTCAAAGATTGATTCCATTATTTCGCCTTTTCTGATATAATTTAAATGAAAATATTACCCAATTTTGGCTTTAAAAAAGGAAAAATTTTGCAAAATTTTAAAATCGAGAGCAAATTCTCCCCAAGCGAGGATCAAGAAAAAGCGATCGAGGGCATCGTCGCGGGCTTTCAAAGCGGCAATAAATACCAAACTCTTCTCGGCGTTACCGGCTCGGGTAAAACTTTTACCATGGCAAATATCATCAAGCGTCTTGAAATTCCAGCGCTCGTAATGACACATAATAAATCTCTCGCGGCGCAGCTTTATAGCGAGTTCAAGGGCTTTTTCCCGCAAAATCACGTCGAGTACTTCATCAGCTACTACGATTATTATCAGCCCGAGGCCTACATCCCAAGACAGGATCTTTTCATCGAAAAGGACAGCGACGTAAACCAAGAGCTCGAGCGCTTGCGGCTAAGCGCCACTGCGAGCTTGCTAAGCTTCGACGACGTCATCACCGTGGCATCGGTTTCGGCAAACTACGGCCTGGGCGATCCCGCCGAATACAAAGGCATGGTGCTATTTTTTGAGATCGGATCAAAATTTAGCACTAAATTTTTGCTTCGCAAGCTTGTCGATATGGGCTACAAACGCAACGACGATTTTTTTGATCGCGGGAATTTTCGCGTAAACGGCGACGTGATCGACATCTACCCCGCATATTTTAACGACGAGGCGTTTAGGATCGAGTTTTTCGGCGACGAGATAGAGGCGATGTATCATCTGGACGTGCTAGAAAACAAAAAGACGCAGAGCGTCAAAAAATTTATTCTCTACCCGACGAGCCAGTTCATCGTAGGCGAGCAGCGCCTGAAATCGACGATCAAAGGGATCGAGGAGGAGCTTGAGCAGAGGCTGAAATTTTTCGAGAACGCGGGCAAGCTCGTCGAGGCGCAGCGGCTGAAAGGGCGAGTGGAATTTGACCTTGAGATGCTGGGCGCTACGGGGATGTGCAAGGGGATCGAAAACTACGCGCGTTATCTGACCGGTCAAAAGCCGGGCGAGACGCCCTATTCGCTCTTTGATTACTACGAGAGCAAGGGCAAGGACTATCTCGTCATCGTCGATGAAAGCCACGTGAGCTTGCCGCAGTTTCGCGGGATGTTCGCAGGAGATCGCAGCCGAAAAGAAACGCTCGTAGAATACGGCTTCCGCCTGCCTAGCGCACTTGATAACCGCCCGCTGATGTTTGATGAGTTTATCAATAAAAAGGCTAAATTTCTATTCGTCTCCGCAACGCCAAATGATTACGAGCTTGGTCTTAGCCGCGGAGCCGTATATGAGCAGATACTGCGCCCGACGGGACTGCTCGATCCGCAAATTATTTTAAAAGACAGCGACAACCAGGTCGAAATTTTACACGATATGGCAAAGGAGGTCATCGCGCGCGACGAGCGAATTTTGGTTACCGTGCTAACCAAAAAGATGGCGGAGGAGCTGAGCAAATACTATCTGGAGCTTGGGCTTAAGGTCAAATATATGCACTCGGATATAGATGCGATCGAGCGCAACGAACTCATCCGCGGCCTACGCAGCGGCGAATACGATATGCTAATCGGTATAAATTTGCTCCGCGAGGGGCTCGATCTGCCCGAAGTAAGCCTTATCGCGATCATGGATGCCGACAAAGAGGGCTTTTTGCGCTCGCGCACGAGCCTAATTCAGACGATGGGGCGGGCTGCGCGAAACGTGCACGGGCAGGTCGTGATGTTTTGCAAAAAGATCACCGCTTCGATGCAAGAGGCGATCGACATTACCCAAAAGCGCCGCAAATTTCAAGATGAATACAACCGCGCCCACGGCATAACCCCGCATTCTGCGAGCCGCAATATCGAGGAGAGCCTAAAGATCGAGGACGGCACCGAAATTTTAAGAAAGGGTGCCAATTTAGAGAAGATGCCCGCCGCCGAGCGCGCCAAGATCGTAAAAGAGCTTCGCAAGCAGATGCTCGATGCCGCGGCAGCGCTGGAGTTTGAAAAGGCCGCTGCACTACGCGATGAGATCGCAAAACTTAGGAAGCTGTAAATCGCGAGACTCGAAACGCCCTGAAATTTCGTCGTGAAATTTGCACGTTAAATTCCACCTGGCGGAGCGTAAAATTTGCGCGCGCAACACAGAGCGAAATTCACGCGCCAAATGCCGTCCATGCAGAGCATTAAATTTGCACGATATGCGCGGCAAATGCCGCGAGGTAGAGCGTAAATTTGGGCGCGCAAACTCTGCGAGGCGAGTTTTAAAATTTACTCGTTAAATTTAAGATAGTCTGCGCGCGAAATTTATAGATCGATTTTCTCGCCAAATTTGCACTCCGCGCCGTTGCCATCGCAGACGCCCGATCCGTAATTTGCAAGCCAAATTTACCCGCGCTTTAAATTTCCGCTTTCAGATTACTTTGATCTCAAATTTTACGCGGCGGCGCCTGCGCGGCGATCTGCTTTATAAGTTTCAAAACAGACCGCCAAGAGCTTTAAAATTTCACGGGCAAGCTCTGCGAGCGAAATTTTATAGAATTTCAAAAAGGCGTGAATTTTACGGCAAAATTTCATAAAATTTCAAAGAATGCAAAATTTCGCTGCGCGCCTCTTTGCTTATGGCGCTTTTTGATTCGCGTTCTGCGCGCCAAATCGCTAAATTCGCGACGCACGTCCCGTCCTTTCCTAGACGCCCGATCCGTAAATTTACGCGCCGAACTTTTTGTTTCAGCTCGCTTTCGATCCGTAATTTACGAGCCCGATTTACGGCAGTCCGTGCTATCGCACTCTATACCGCCGCGCGCCTTTACGCTTTTTTCTCGCTTTTTTTTGCATCTCTCCGCACCCATATTCGACTTTTTCCCGCGCGCGCCCTGCGTTAAATTCTGTTGCTTCGCTCGCTCAATCCGTAGCGGCTATGAGCGGACATGCACCCAGACGCCGAGTTTGCGCGTACTTTTTACGCGCCGTTGTGCGCGGATACTTTCAAAATTTTACGTAGAATTCCAAGACTGCCTGCACCTACATTCGCGCCGCGGTCATAAACGCTCGCTTTTAAGGGCACGAAAGAGGGATTTGCGCGACACAGCGCGGGAAATGAAATTTAGACGCTGCCTTGTCAAAGCGCATCTTAGCCGCCGCAGTGCGCCACAAAATTTCAAAACGGCAACGAGCCGCGATTTAAATTTATCCGCGGGAGTGCGCCATAGTGTGCCGATCTGCGCGCTACGTAAATTTTAAAATCGCCTCTAAATTTAAAATTTTATCCGCGGTTAATACTCTCTGCTAAGCTCTAAATTTTCCACGCGCAGCGGTCTTTCGCCCTCGAAAATCACCCCGATGCCGAAAGGCTCGCAAATATCAAGCGCGCCCTCGGCAAATCTCATCAGCCACTGCGTATCGCGCGCGTAAAACGTGCATTGCGGAAGCTCAAACGGCAGATCGCAAACGGGCGCGTCAAGCAGTCTAAGCTCATCCTCGCCCAAACGATACTCGCGCCTAAGCTCGTCTCGTAGGAAGGCGAGGGCGTCTTTTACGTACCGATCAATGTCTCGGGCGATGCGCCGAGCAAGCGAAATCGTCTCATCGCCCACATCCGCCGTATCTGCAGACACGAGGCAAAACGGCACCTCACCGAAGCTTTCGCTTTTTAGCTTCAGCTCCGCGTACCAAATGAAGCCCTCGTCCGTTGCGACCTTTTCAAGCTCGCCAAATTTCCAAGCCATTTTTTGCATTTTATTTCCGCCTCATATTTTCGCGTCGTTTTTTAAAATTTCGATGCTGCACCTGTTTTTGCGCGCTGTGTTTAAATCCGCCGCCGAAATAGAATCCCGCTCGCTTTTTAAGCGGACGAGCAATGATAACGAAACAGGTTGCTTTTAAATTTTAAAATTTCAATGCAAGCCGCTTTAAAATTTAAAATTTTAAAAGACCCGCCGCTTGTCCGCCGCGAGCGGTAATGAAATTTTAACGCCTCGCCTTACAACGAAATTTTAAAATTTTAGCGCGCCGCGGGGATCGCGCGCCGTAGAGACAGTGCACCGTAAAATTTCACGCCGTAAAATTTAAAAGCGAAATTCCGCGCCGAAATTCTAATTCAAAATTCCACGCCCGTAGCACAGAATTTAAAGCCCGAAAAATTCCATCGCGGCGACTTAGAATTTTACTCGTTAAATTTTACGAATTTTATGCGCTTTTAAATCCGCAAATTTAATACGCCTTTACGAGCCGTAAATTTTTTAGGTATATGACGCCGTCAAAAACGCCGCCTCCATTCGGCGCAGGCCAAGAAATGGCAATTCTTTTCGGCTCCTCGTCGTATTTTGGCTCGCAATAATTCTTTGAGCAGTCTATTTTAAATACCTCTTTATCATTGCTATCAAAATCCGTTTGGGTAGAATTTTTAGGAATTTCCAGCGTGTGGATTATACGATACGGCTCGCCCTCTTTTGTGCGGGCGGACATTATTTTTATTAGCGTGTCAGTGCTGCCGTCCGAGGTCCTATAGACCCCGTCTTGCCCCAAGCCCGCCAGCTCAAATTTTTTCTCTTTGTTATAAAATGCCGAGATTATAGAGCAGCCGCTAAAAAGCAAAGCCGCCGCAAATAACGCAAACGCTCTCATCTTTCCTCCTTAGGTCGGTTAAATTTAGTTCTTAAAACTATGAATAGGCGCGGGGATCTGGCCGCCGCGGGCGATGAAATCGGCAGATGAGTTTTTATTTACGCTCATCACGGGCGCGCTGCCTAGAAGCCCGCCAAACTCCAGCGTGTCGCCCTCTTTGCCTTTTGGGATGATGCGCACGGCGGTCGTTTTTTGATTTATCACGCCGATCGCGGCCTCGTCGGCTATGATCGCCGCGATCGTCTGCTCGGGCGTATCCTGTGGGATCGCGATCATATCGAGCCCCACCGAGCAGATCGCGGTCATCGCTTCGAGCTTTTCCAAATTTAGCGATCCTGCGCGCACTGCGGCGATCATGCCCTCGTCTTCGGAAACAGGGATAAACGCGCCGCTGAGCCCGCCTACTTGGTTGCACGCCATCACTCCGCCCTTTTTGACCGCGTCGTTTAGTAGCGCAAGCGCAGCCGTCGTGCCATGCGTACCGACGCGCTCCAGCCCCATCTCCTCAAGCACGCGCGCGACTGAATCGCCCACCGCAGGGGTTGGGGCTAGTGATAGATCGACGATGCCAAATTTCACGCCTAGGCGCTCAGACGCCATTTGGCCGACGAGCTGTCCGATGCGCGTGATCTTAAACGCCGTCTTTTTTACGGTCTCGGCGACCACGTCAAAGCTCGCCCCGCGCACCTTCTCAAGCGCGCGCTTAACGACGCCGGGGCCGCTGACGCCCACGTTTATGACGACCTCGGCCTCGCCCACGCCGTGAAATGCGCCCGCCATGAAGGGATTATCCTCGACGGCGTTGGCAAATACGACGAGCTTTGCCGCGCCCAGATCTGAAAGCCGCGCCGTCTCTTTGATCACGCGCCCCATATCGGCGACCGCGCTCATATTTATGCCCGTCTTGGTCGAGCCGATATTTACCGACGAGCAGACCTTCTGCGTCGCGGCGAGCGCGGCAGGGATGGAGTCGATTAAAATTTTATCGCCCTTTGCGTAGCCCTTTTGCACGAGCGCCGAAAAGCCGCCGATAAAGTCGATACCGACCTTTTGCGCCGCCTCGTCCATCGCTCTAGCAAGCGGGACGTAGTCAGTGGCGTTCGTCGTCGCGCCGATGATGGCGATAGGCGTTACGCAGACGCGTTTATTTACGATCGGGATGCCGAGTTCTGCTGAAATTTCATTGCCGACCTTTACCAGATCGCGCGCCTTGTCTGTGATCTTGGCGTAAATTTTCTCCGCGGCTTTGCCCATATCGGGATCGATGCAGTCAAGCAAGCTGATGCCCATCGTGATCGTGCGGATGTCGAAATTTTGCTCCTCGATCATCGCGATCGTTTCGGTTACGTTTTTGATGTCCATCTGTGCGCCTTAGATGTTGTGCATGGCGTCAAATATCGCCGAGCTTTGGATGTTGATCTTTACTTTTAGCTTTTCGCCAAGCTCGTTTAGCTCCTCTCTTAGTGCCGTGAAGTCCTGCTTTTCCTCGCTTGAAACCACCGCCATCATCGTAAAAAACTCGTCCAAAACCGTCTGGCTGATGTCGTCTATGTTTAGCCCAAGCTGCGCGAGCTTGGCCGAAACGCCCGCCACAATGCCAACCTTGTCCTTACCGATCACCGTTACGATCGCTTTCATTCTTACTCCTTTTTAAAATTTATTTAGCCGTTTTAAGTGCGGAAGCCCTTTAAAACGACTAAGCCTTGCCGCCGTTTGAAATTATCAGCGCAAACACGATTGCGACCAAAGCGTAAAATATTACCGCGAGCCATATCGCCCATCTATTCACGCCGCCGCCCTTTCTTAGGGCTTCATCGTCCTGTTTATCCAGCAATGAAACAAAACTATAGCAAACGAAATATTTCGCCATAGTTCCGCTACTGACGCTAATCGCCATTCCTATACTTCTATCATATTCATCCAAAAACGGAATAAAGCAGGTAGCCACCACAACGGCAAATAGGGCTGCAGCAATTTTGTACTCCTTGCGGTACAGAAAAAAGAACAGCGTACCGAAAAAGGCCCACCAACTCCACGTGCTTACGTAAGTTAGTTCGCGCTGCTTGCCGGCGCCGAAAAATTTCTCGCAGGTGCGTGCGTAAATTTCAACCTTGCTAGGGGTTTGCAAGAAAATTTCCAACTTCTGTCGAAGCAGCTTACCGTCAGATAAAATTTCTCTAGCGTAATCCGTCATCTCACCCTCCTTAGCGATAAATCCCCACGGCGGCGCGAACCTTTTGCATCAATGAAGCAGCCGTCGCAGCCGCTCTTTGCGCGCCCTGTCTTAGCATCTCGTCTAAAATTTCGCGGTGGCTTTGATAGTATTCGAATTTATCTCGCGCGTCTTTGAAGTAGCCGAGTACTAGCTCGTTTAGATACGCCTTAAAGTGCCCGTGCCCCTCGCCTCCGCGCTCGTAGCGAGCCCGCAGCGCCGCTTGTTCTGCCGCCTCGCTTAAAAACAGCTTCGCGATATTATAGACATTACATCCGCGCCACTGCTTAGGTGCCTCCAGCGGCTCGGAGGTCGTTACGATACTTGAAATTTGCTTCTTTAGCGTCGCGGCATCTGCAAAAATATCGATCGTATTGCCGTAGCTTTTGCTCATCTTGGCACCGTCCGTGCCCGGCACGATCGCCACTTCATCATTTACGCGCGCTTGCGGAATAGTTAAAATTTCGCCGTGGGCGTTGTTAAATTTAAGCGCGATGTCGCGGGCGATCTCGACGTGCTGAATCTGATCCTTGCCCACGGGCACGACCTCCGCGCTGTATAGCAGGATGTCCGCCGCCATCAGCACGGGGTAGCTAAACAGATCGTGCTTGCTCTCAAAGCCCTTGGCGATCTTGTCTTTGTACGCGTGCGCTCGCTCGAGTAGCCCCATCGGCGTATACCCGCTTAAAATCCAGTAAAGTTCCAGCACCTCTTTTACGTCGCTTTGCACCCAAAACACCGTCTTTTTCGGATCGATCCCCAGCGACAAAAACGCCGCGGCGGCCTCGTAGGTTGAGCTTTTAAGCTTTGCGCCGTCGCTTACGGACGTGAGCGCATGGTAGTTTGCGATAAACATAAACATCTGCTCTCCCGCGTTTTGCGCATCCACCATCTGCTTGATGCTCGCGAAGTAGTTGCCCAAATGCAGCTTGCCGCTGGGCTGAAGACCCGTTAAAATTCTCATCGTTGCTCCTTTAAATCAAAATCAAATCGCCGTCTACGAAGCCTGCGGCAACGTGCTCGTACTTAAAAATTTTTGCATCTGGCATCTGCTCTCGCAGCTCGCGCAAAGCCTGCACGAGCATTTTTAAAACCTGCCGCCACGAAAGTTCGCTTAAAAAATCAAGCTGCAAGCGCGAGCTTTGCGGATAAAACTCATCCTCGTCCTCGCACGCCCAGTCGTCGTCATCCGCGTCATAACTGCTCGATCCCGCCAGCTGTAGCGCGTAAGGCTCGTAAAGATCGAAGTGCCACGCGATTACGCGCTTTGGAATTTGCTCGCGCTCTAAGCCCTCTAGTAGCTCGCGCAGCTTTTGCTTTAGCGCCTCTTTCTTTTCAAGCTTATCGCTTTTGTCCTCTTTACCGTGCGGCTTGGAATTTTTGCCGCCGCCAGAGCACTTTTGTTTAGACATCTTTTTTCCTTTCAAGCCTAGCCCGTCGCAGGCGGAGCAAATTTCTTTTACGATCTTTTTTACGCTTTTATTTTCCACGTCGATTACTATGTCGGCCTTTTTTTCATAAGCCCCGTCTCTTTGAGCGTGCAGCGCCGCGGCCTTTTGCAGATCGGCTAGCAGCGGGCGCTTGGCAAATTTTTTCTCCGCGTTCTCGCTGTTTTTTAAGCGCTCGATTATCCCTTCAAAGCTTGATTTCAGATACACGACGGTGCCGATTTTGTTTAAATTTTTCACGGCGTAAAAGCCGCCGCCTGTAGAGATCACGGCGCAGCGGACGGACTTTTCTAAAAATTTCGCAAGGCCCTCTTCCATCTTTCTAAAGCTCTGCTCGCCCTGCTCTTTAAAAATTTGCCCGATCTTTTTATTGGCGTAGCTTTCGATCATATCGTCGCAATCAAGCGCAAACATCCCGCTTTGCACAGCCAGCGCCCGTGCCACCGTGCCCTTACCGACCCCCATAAAGCCGATGAGCACGATGTTACCGCTCTTCATCGCTCTCCCCTTTTTTGCGCGGCAGCAGCACTAGCGGACTTCCCGAAAGAGCAAAGCTCGCGCGCAGTCTGTTCATCAAATAGCGCTTGTAGCTAAAATGCAGCGCTTGCGGGCGGTTCATCACAAGAGCGATCTTCGGCGGCGCAAAACCGATCTGCGCGGCGTAGTAAATTTTAACCGATTTGCCCCGCTCGCGAGGTATCGGATGCGCCTTTATCGCGGCTTCTACCGCTTCATTGATCTTTGCGGTGCCGAGCTTACGCGTAAAATTTGAATAAACCTCCAAAATGAGCGGGTAAATTTTATGGATCCGCTTCCTGTCCGTCGCGCTGACGCTGATGATCGGCGCGTAGGAAAGAAATTTAAACCTATCTCTCAAATCGCGGCAAAACTCGTCGTAATCGCGCTCGCAAAGATCCCATTTGTTTAAAATTATGATTAGACCTAGTTCAAATTTAGCCGCAAGCCCCGCGATGCGCTCGTCCAGCTCGTTTAGCGGCTCGCTTGCGTCAAGCACCAAAAGCGCGATGTCGGAGTTTTGTAAAATTTTTTCGGTGCGATTTAGCGCGAAGCGCTCGATGCCTTCGATCTTACCGCGACGGCGAATGCCCGCTGTGTCGATAAACTCTAGCGTACGCCCCCCAAATTCCGTGCTTTCGTTCACCGGATCGATCGTCGTGCCCGCATAATCGCTCACGACCGAGCGCTGCGAGCCCACAAGCGCATTTAGAAGGCTTGATTTGCCGACGTTTACCCGCCCGATGATACCCACGCCGATGGTTTTACTAGCGTAAAATTCCTCGTCGCGCCCCTCTTTCGGCTCGCCCTCGTCGTTAAAGCCCTCTATAAAATCATCAAAAATTTCATCCTCATCCTGCCTCGCGGGCGCAGGATCCAAAAAGCCGTAGATCCACTCTTTTAGCTCGTCGATACCGCTGTTGTGCGAGACGGAGATCGGGAAAAATTTAACGCCGAATTCGTTAAACTCCCAGCTGCGCTCCTCGTCGCGCTTGCCGTCGATCTTATTGACCGCCAAGGCGATGGGCTTGCCAAGCCTTTGCAGCGAGAAAAATATCCGCCGCTCATCATCGCTTGGAAGCAGCTTGCCATCCGTCATAAAGATTATCAAATCCGTGCTCTTGGCTTCGCTTAGCGTCTTAGCTTGCACGCGCGTAAACAGCTCGGAGGTGTCGTCCAGGCCGCCCGAATCGATCACGCGCACGCGGCGATCGAAAATTTCGGCTTCTGCTCTATTGGTATCGCGCGTAGTGCCCGCAACGTCGCTAGTAATGGCGATGCGAGCGCCCGCTAAGCGGTTAAAAAGGCTCGACTTGCCGACGTTGGGGCGCCCGATGATGATCAAACTTTTCACGTTCGTCCTTGTAATTTTTGGCGCGATTATAACCAAAAATAGATTAAAGCCAAATTCTACGCGCTCGCTCGCGGAGCTAAGCGACAAAATTTTATGAAATTTAGGCGCTAAATTTAGCGAAATTTTATCGCGACACTAGCAAAACGCCGCTCGTAAAAAGTCACCAAGGCGCGAGCCATCGCCGAATATATCGCCGAGGCGGGACTGTGCGTAAATTTCATAAAATTTAAATACCGAAGCCTGGCGAGAAAACTAGCAACCAAAGCGTGAAACGGGCGCAACTGCGCGAAAGCATATAAACCCGCAGCTACGCAAATTTGGCTGCTTTGCGCATTCAAGCGCCGAATTGCAAAAACGAGCCGTCGCGCCAGGCGCGCGAAAGCAGGAGGCGCGGCGAAATATTAAAACGGCGGAATATTAAAATTTAATCATTATGCGTGTATAATTTCGCAAATTTAAAGGGTCGCGATGAAATACAACAACTTCTTGCTGCACCATCTAAGCGTGTATTATATGCTGATGGCGTGCTTTTACAACTCTCTTACGGGCGTTTTCGCCAAGCTTTTGGGCGCGCAAATTTCATCGCTTGAGGTCGTGCTCTTTCGCAATCTGCCAGGACTTCTGATCCTGCTTTATAAAATCAAGGCGCGTCCCCGCGCGGCGCGCTTCGCAAACAAAGGCGGTCATCCTTTTACGCTTGCGTTTCGCGGTATTATCGGGATTTTGGGGCTAATGGTGTTTTTTTATAACGTCGTAAACATCAGCCTCGGCGAGGCATTTACCTTTCAAAAAACGGCGCCCATTTGGACGGCGATAATCGCATACTTTACCCTCGGCGAAAAATTCGGCGCGATGGGCTGGTTCTCGGTCTGTCTCGGATTTGCGGGCATCGTTTTGGTAATTCAGCCGCAGTTTGGCTTGCAGCCGAGCGATGTTTTTGGAATTTTAAGCGGATTATTCGCCGCGATGGCGCTTACCTCCGTGCGCGGGCTACGTAAATACTATAGCTCCGATACGATCATCCTCTCTGCGCTTCTTGCCGGCACGCTAATGCCCGCAGCGCTTATGATAGCGGCGGAATTTATAGATGCGCCCGCGCTTAGCTTTATGCTTTGCAAATTTAAAATTCCAAACGCGCAGGGCTGGCTCTTTGCCGTGCTTTTGGGGCTGCTGGGGCTATTTTATCAAACCTACGTCACCAAGGCCTACGCCGCGACGCGAAAAGCGGGCATAGTAGCTACGATCAGCTACGCAGACATCATCTTTTCGACGCTATTTGGGCTGCTGCTAGGCGACGCCCTGCCCGGTTTAATGGCACTTTCGGGCATGGCGCTCATCATCGTCGCGGGCAGGCTCGTGGCGAACCGAAAGTAGCGCGCGATGAAACAAAAATTCTACTCCGCGTTTTGGCTAAAACATCTGGGCGTTTACTACATGCTCGTAGCAAGCTTTTATTTCGCGCTAAACGGCGCGCTAGCCAAGGTCATGGCGGAGCGGATGAGTAGCGCTGAGATCGTGTTTTTCCGCAACGTCGTAGGCATCGCGATCGTGCTGTTTTCGCTAAGGCGGGTAAAAAATCTGGGCCCGGGCGGCAAGCCGTGGCTGCTCGCGTTTCGCGGTTTTATCGGCAGCTGCGGTATCTTAGCGACCTTTTACAATATCGCTCACATCGATCTTGGCACCGCTTTTACCTTCCAAAAGACGGCACCCATTTTCACCGCGCTATTTTCGGCGTTTTTCTTAGGCGAAAAGCTAAGCTCTAAGGGCTGGTTTGCGATACTGCTGGGCTTTGGCGGAATTTTACTCGTCGTGCGCCCGCACATCGGCATCAGCGTAACCGACGCGGTGGGAATCTTCGGCGGCATGTGCGCGGGGCTTGCATACACGAGCGTGCGCGAGCTCCGCAAACACTACGCCACCAACCTCATCGTGCTGGTTTTCGTCTCGTCCGCTACCTTTCTAAGCGCGATGATGATGGTTGCGGGCTGGGCGCTTGAAGGTAGCGAGGTTAAAATTTTAGGACTTTTCAGCGGCGCGGATTTAGCGAAGCTCGCTTACTTCAACCCGCCAAGCCTTTTTGACTGGGTGCTCGTGGCGCTTCTGGGTGTCAGCGGTATCTACTTTCAAATTTACATGACGCGCGCCTACGCCGCTTCACGCAAAGCGGGCATAGTCGCCGCGATCAGCTACAGCGACATCCTATTTAGCATGGCACTCGGCATTATGCTAGGCGATCATCTGCCCGGTCCGATCGTGCTAGCAGGCATTGCGGTGGTGATTTTAAGCGGAATTTTAATCGCCCGCGAGCGCTAAATTTAAATCTAAATTTAAAACTAATTCAAACGCGCCGAGGGGCTAAATTTCATCCGCGTCGCCCGCCTGCGATAAATTTCAGTGATATAAAAGTCTTAAAAAGCTAAGATTGCGATAAAGTTCTACGGTGTAGAAATATTTTTCGATGGATTTAAAATTTTATGCATTTTATCGGTACCAACATCGGCGGGGCGTCGTCAAAGCTCTCCGTTATGGACGAACGCGGCGAATTTTGCGAGCTGTTTTTGCTGCCAAGCGGCTTTAGCGCGGTCAAGGTCGCGCGCCAGATCAAGCAAAATTTGGAGCAAAAAGGCTACGGCGATGGCTTCGTGACGGCTACGGGCTACGGGCGCATTAGCGTGGAGTACGCACAGCTTAGCATGAGCGAAATTTTATGCCACGGCCTTGGGGCGCACTTTTTGTTTGAGCAAGACTGCACCGTAGAGGGCATGGGCGGGCAGGATACGAAGGCGATCAAGACCCTAAACGGCAAGCCTGCGGATTTTATCATGAACGACAAATGCTCGGCGGGCACGGGCAAATTTTTAGAGATCAGCGCGGGCCGCCTGGGGCTAGAACTAAGCGAAATTTACAAAACCGCCCGCAAAAATCCCGCGATCAAACTAAGCCCCCCCATGCATGGTTTTTGCTGAGACTGTCCTCGCTAAGTGCAAACGAAGGGCGATCCGGTAGCAAATATCGCCGAGCGCTACTTCAAAATTCCATGCTCGGTGATGTATCAAAACGATGCCAGAGGCGATATTATCAAGGAATTTATCCGCGAGTATCAAGCAGACGGCGTCATCGACGTCGTGCTAAGCGGCTGCCACACCTACGCGACCCTGACAAACAGGATCAAAGAGGCGAGCCGCGAAGCAGGAGCGAACTATATGTCGCTAAAGACTGATTATTCAAAACAGGGCGTCAGGCAAATTCGCACGCGCTCGGAAGCGTTTATCGAGCTACTTTAGCGAGTCTTACTTGAAATTTTGAAATGAAGAATTTTCTAAATTTAAAAACAAACCAAAGAAAGGAGAAGTTGCATGAAATTTAAAGAGATAGACGAATCTCGTCGCGGCTTTTTAAAAGGAGCTTTGGCGGCGGCAGCCATCGCCGGACCCGAATCGATGCTCGCCGGCTTCACGCCGTTTAAGCCTGATTCGCTGCAGGTTTGGTCGTGCGGAGGTTTATCTGAGGCTTTTGCGCAGATAAACGCAGTGTACGAGTCCAAAACGGGGCATAATATCCAGTACACTGGCGCCTTTGCAGGTGCGCTCGGAAAGTCGCTACTGGCCTTGCAGGGCAAGACGGAGGTTTTCGGCGCTCGCGTTTTGGAGCTAAGCCAAAAACTACGCAAGGCTGGCCTTAGCCTTCGCTTTAGACCGCTATGTTTTACCGACTACGTTTTAGTAGTGCCGAAGGGAAATCCCGCGGGCATTCGCGATCTAAAGGATCTAGCAGAACCCGGCGTGCGTGTGATGCTGCCGCTAAGGGCTTCGCCTCCGGGCAGCGGACCGGTAAAGGGAATTTTGAAAAATTCCGGCCTTACCGAGCCTGTTATGAAAAATATGATCGCCAACGGTTCATGCGTCATCCAGATGATGTGCGATCTGGTAGATGGCAAGGGTGATGCGTCCATCATCGAAAAGCGCCTAACGACGCACGATAGATTTAAAGACAAAATCGAATACATGCCTATCGACGAGAAACTCATCCCGCCCGGGCCGCTTACCTTTACGCTAAATATCATGAAATACGTAAAAGACGAGAAGCTTGCCGATGACTTTGCAGACTTCGTCTGCTCCGTGGAGGGGCAGGAAATTTTCGAGCGTCACGGCTTTACCTCCATCCATTCGGCGCGCGGGCTCGAACTCATAGAAAGGTTTGGTGTAAAAGATGTTTAGTATAGTAAATATGGCAAAGATGAAAAAAGTCTCTAGGCTAACTAAAATTCGTCGCTTGGTGCAGCTGATTTTTATCGGCGCGATCGGGCAGTGGGCATACTACGGGATTTTTAGATGCCCTTTTATCGCGCCTTTCGTAAACTGCCAATCCTGTCCGATCGTCACGTGCTGGGGGCGGATCGCGACCGTGTTTTTCGGCTTTTGGCTATTTATCCCCGTGCTTGTTATTTTCCTTGGGCGCGCGTTTTGCGGCTGGCTTTGCCCAGGCGGATTCGTAAATCAAATGCTAGGTAAATTTGCTATTTTTAAGCTTAAAATTCGCAATAAAAAGCTTAGATTTGCGCAGATAGGCATGGTTCTAGCCGTATTGCTTAGCGCGGGCGTATATTTTATCTACGGCAATCCTCGCGTCATGATCCCTATCCGCACCAGCGACGAGTATCTCAACGCCGTTATCATGTCTTTTAAATTTTCCGACTGGTACTGGGCAGTTCGCACTGCCGTCGTCGTAGCTCTTATCGCCGCGTCCTTGATCGTCGCAAATTTATGGTGTCGCTTCGCCTGTCCTAGCGGCGGCATAATGGAGCTACTGCGTAAAATTTCAATATTTCGCGTTTACAAAACAGACGCCTGCGATAACTGCAATGCTTGTTTGCGCAAATGCGAAATGGGCACGAGACCGGACGAGATGAACTGCACAAACTGCGGCGATTGTATGGATGTTTGCCACGCGGACGCCATCAAATTCGGAAGGAAAAAAGATTGATGAATTTTTTCGCCAAGCCCTCTTTCGACAACCACCCCTGCTTTAGCAAAAAAGCGTCCGCCGCCTACGGGCGCGTGCATCTTCCCGTAGCGCCGCATTGCAATATCCAGTGCAATTTTTGCAACCGCATCTACGACTGCGCCAACGAAAATCGCCCCGGCGTAACAGGGAGGGTGCAGAGCCCGGATGAAGCCGCGCTATACGTGGAAAATCTATTTAAATTTAGACAAGATATCTCGGTCATCGGCATCGCAGGGCCAGGAGATCCTATGTGTGATGCCGACAAGACCCTAGCGATCTTTGAAAAATGCAAAGCCCGCTTCCCTCACGCCCTGCTTTGCCTATCCACAAACGGCCTAGCTCTGCCCGAGCACGTGGACGATATCGTGCGAATCGGCGTGAGCCACGTGACGGTAACGGTCAATGCCGTAACGCCGGGCGTAGGCGGCAAAATTTATGCGTGGGTGCGCCACGGAAATAGAATTTACCGCGGCGAAGAGGGCGCTAGAATTCTTGGGGCGCGCCAAGAGGAAGGGATCCGCAAACTAAAAGAAGCCCGCATGATCGTAAAGATCAATACGGTCGTAATCCCTGGCGTAAATATGGCTCACGTCCCGCAAATCGCGGAAAAAGCTAAGGAGTGGCGAGCCGATATCATGAACTGTATGGCGATGATCCCCGTGCATGATACCCCTTTTGCAAATATCAAATCGCCCTCTAACGAAGAAATTCGCAGCATGCGAAAGTTAATCGGCGGCTCAATGGCGCAGATGACTCACTGCAGCAGGTGCCGCGCCGACGCATGCGGTAAGCTTTGCGAGAGATAAAGACCTGCTTTTAGCGGGTCTTTTATCCGGTGCAGAATACACTCCCATAGCGCACAAAATTTTATGAAAAGATTTAAATTTAGAATTTGTCTAAATTCAGAACTAGCAAGCAGCCGATAAGCGGCTTTTTGGCTGCGGCGGTTTTTTAAAATTTAAAAACAATTTTTAAATAATATTATTTTGTTTTTATTTAACTTTGGCTATAATACTCGCAAAATTAGGCATCAAAAAACCGTATAACGGTAAAATAAAGGAGACATCATGGAAAAAGTTTCAAGACGTGATCTGCTCAAAATGAGCCTAGTTGGCGCGGGAGCTTTAGCGCTCGGCTCCGTAAACGCAAATGCTGCGGTAAACGCTAAAGACGTCAAATTTGACGAAGAGTGGGACGTAGTTATCGTGGGCTCTGGTTTTGCAGGACTTGCAGCTGGTATCACCGCAGCCGAAAAGGGCAACAAAGTCCTAATCCTAGAAAAGATGGGACGCGTCGGCGGCAACTCCGTTATTAACGGCGGAATTTTTGCCGTTCCAAACAGCGACAAACAAAAAGCAGAAGGCATCAAAGATAGTAACGAGCTATTTATCAAAGACTGCCTAAAAGCCGGCCGCGGACTAAACCACGTAGATCTAATCGACACTATCGCTACTCGCGCGCAAGACGCATATAAACTAACTCTAAAATGCGGCGCTAAATACATAGATAAAGTTACTCACGCAGGCGGACACAGCGTACCTAGATCGCTTCAAACAGCTAACGGCTCAGGCTCAGGTATCGTTCAGCCGATGGTAGAATACTTTAAAAACCTACAAGGCTGCGAGCTAAGACAAAGAGCTAAATTTGACGAATTCGTCCTAGGCGAAGACGGCGGCGTAGACGGCGTGATCATCAGAGAGGATTATAAATTCGACTCAAAGAGCCAAAAAGACGACGCCGAAAACACTACCGGAACTAAAAAGACTATAAAAGCTAAAAAAGGCGTAGTACTAGCTGCGGGCGGATTTTGCCGCGACGTATTCTTTAGACAGGTTCAAGACCCGTCTATCCTACCTACCACAGATAGCACCAATCACCCGGGCGCAACAGCAGGCGCTATGAAAGAGGCATTTAGGATCGGCGCAACTCCGGTGCAGCTAAGCTGGATACAGTTTGGTCCATGGGCATGCCCTGACGAAAAGGGATTTGGCGTAGGCTCTATGTTTAACGTAAACGGAAGCTTCCGCTACGGAATTTCAGTCGATCCAAGAACCGGCAAACGCTATATGAACGAACTAGCAGACCGCCGCACACGCTCTCAAGCTATGTTTAAAGTAATCGACGCAAAAGCCGATATCTATCCTATCAACTTCTGCGATAGCGAGGGCGTAAAAAACATGGTCATACCTGAGCACTACACTAAACCGCTAGAGTCCGGCGTACTAAAGAAATTTGAAACTCTAGACGAACTAGCGGCAGCTTATAAAATCCCTGCTGCAGAGCTAAAAAAGACAGTCGAGAGATACAATAGCTTCGTTAAATCAGGCAAAGACGAGGACTTTGGCAAACCTATGGATAAAACCACTACAAACGGCGTAGATATCTCTAAAGCTCCTTTCTACGCTATGCGCGGTACGCCAAAACTCCACCACACCATGGGCGGTATCGACATCAATACCAAAGCGCAGGTCATCTCTTTACAAACCGAGATGCCTATCCCAAGATTATTTGCAGCAGGCGAGATCACCGGCGGCGTACACGGAGCTAGCCGCTTAGGTAGCGTGGCGATCGCAGACTGCTTAACGTTTGGTATGATTGCGGGTGAGAATATAGGCTAATTTGCGGCGTCTTTCGGACGCTTTTTGCGGATTTTGTTAAAATTTGACTCGATAGGCTACATGCCTTATCTTCGTCAAATTTTAACTTCAAACCTAAAATCAGCCTCGAAACACTTGCAAATTTTATTTTAATCGCAGGCTGAATTTAAAGTTAAATTTGAAAATTCGGCTTGCGGTACTTCATTAAATTTTATCGCTTGATGAACGAAATGTTCTATCTGCACTCTAAAATTTAGATCCGCCTCGCCTAAAGCTCGCGATAATTCGTTTTAAATTTGCATTTTTTGAGTGCTTTTACGGAGTTTGCTAAAATTTTGCCCGACAGGCTATTTTGCTTCGTTTCACTCACAACTGCAAGCAGAAGTCTAGCTTGCGCAATTTTTAGCTTCTAACTCAAAAAATCGCCTCGAAATACTTGCAAATTTTATTTTAATCGCAGGCCGAATTTGGTCTGTGATACTTTTACCTAATAAACTTGAAATTTTATAAATCACCTCTGTCAAAATTTTAAAAATATATGAGCTAAAGTTTTGTCATGCAGGCGAAATTTTGTATCACGTCTTACTAAAATTTAAAATTTTTAATAAAAATTATATATTCCGCACGATATAATCGCGCATCTGCTCGCAGCGCGAGCGATAGCTAAATTTCAAGGAGATGTAATGAAAATATTTAAAGCCCTGCTCGCAACAGCGCTAATCACCGCCACCCTAAGCGCTAAGACGCTTAAAGAGGGCACGCTCGTAATAGCTACGGAGGGGACTTACTCGCCGTATTCTTTCTATGACGAGAAAAATAATCTTACCGGCTTTGATGTCGATATCGCTCGCGCACTGGCAAAAGAGCTAGGGCTAAAGGCGGAATTTTTAACCGCGCCGTGGGATGCGATGCTCGCGGCATTTGACGCAGGCAAAGCGGACATAGCGATGAATCAAGTAAGCATCACGCAGGAGCGCAAGAAAAAATATAATTTCAGCGAGCCTTATACCGTGGCTTATGCTGCGCTGGTAGTACGAGCTGATAACGAAGGGATTAAGAGTTTTGCGGATCTTAAAGGCAAAAAAAGCGTCCACTCCGCTACCAGTAACTGGGCGGACATGGCGCGCAGCTATGGCGCTGATATCGTCACAGCAGACGGATTTAGCAAGGGCGTGGAGCTCATCATAGCTCGTCGCGCAGACGCTACGATCAACGACAATATCACATTTTTCGACTATATGAAGCAGCGCCCAAACGCCCCGCTAAAGATCGCAGCTCAAGGTAATGAGCCGATCTATTCCGCCGTGCTACTTAAAAAGGACGACGAGCTGACGGCGCAGATAAATTCCGCGCTAAAATCGCTAAAGCAAAAAGGCGTTCTGAAAGAAATTTCACTTAAATATTTTGGCAAAGACATTACGGAGTAAATTCTACAACCGCTTAGTTGAAGCGTGGGATTTTAAACTTGGTTGGGCGGAATTTCGCATTTTAAATTTCGCTCATAAAATTTTGGAGGAATTATGAAAAATTTAATAAAAACTTTGCTTGCGTGCGCGCTTTTAATATGCGGCGCAAACGCTAAAACACTACGCGAAGGCACGCTTAAAGTAGCTACGGAAGGCACCTTTTCGCCATTTTCGTATTATAACGACAAAAATGAGCTCGTAGGATACGACGTAGATGTCGCGCGCGCAGTCGCCGAAAAACTTGGTCTAAAAATAGAATTTCTAACCGCGCCTTGGGATGCGATGCTTGCAGCATTTGATGCAGGCAAGGCAGACGCTGTGTTTAATCAAGTAAGCATCACTGATGAGCGCAAGAAAAAATATGAGTATTCTGTGCCCTACACCGTCGTTTACGGAGCTATCATCGTGCATAAAGATAACAACGACATTAAAAGCTTCGAGGATTTAAAAGGCAAGAAAAATGCAGACTCCGCTACCAGCAACTGGGCGCAAGTCGCTAAAAAATACGGCGCGCAAAACGTAACCGTCGATAGTTTCGCTAAAAGTATGGAGCTGCTGATCGCTCGCCGCGTAGATACCGTCGTGCGCGACAATACCGTATTTTACGACTTTTTAAAACAACGTCCGGATGCTCCGATTAAGATCGCTGCAAAGCTAAAAGATGTCGATTATAGCGCTGCAATCGTGCAGAAGGGCAATAAAGAGCTCGCAGATCAAATCAGCAAAGCCTTAAACGAACTCAAAGCCGAAGGTAAGCTAAAAGAAATTTCGCTTAAATATTTCGGCAAAGATGTGAGTGAATGAACGAAACAAGCAGAATTCTAGAGCTTGTTAGCAGCTCGCTAGAGCCGATGGCGCTAGCCCTGTTACAAGTTACGATCCCGCTTACGATAATCTCATTTCTGCTCGGGCTCGTGCTTGCGGTGCTGACGGCGGTCGCACGCATCGCAAATTTTAAAATTTTAAAACAGCTAAGCGAAATTTATATTTGGATTTTTCGCGGCACTCCGCTTTTGGTGCAGCTTTTTATCGTCTATTTCGGGCTTCCAATCATCGGGATCACGCTTGATGTTTGGGCTGCTGCGATCATTACCTTTAGCCTAAATATCGGCGCTTACGCTTCAGAGGCGGTGCGAGCTGCGATCCTATCGGTGCCAAAAGGACAATGGGAGGCGGCTACCTCGCTAGGCATGAGCTACGCTCAAATTCTGCGCCGCATTATCGCTCCGCAAGCAGCGCGCATATCGCTGCCGCCGCTATCAAATATATTTATCTCTACGCTTAAAGACACCTCGCTCGTAGCCTCGATTACGATGGTTGATATGTTTATGGTCGCTCAACGTATCGCTGCACGGGCATTCGATCCGCTTACGTTATACGTACTGGCGGCACTATTTTATCTAGCAGTCTGCACCCTTCTTACGTTCTTACAATCCAAGCTAGAGCGACGATTTTCAAGGTTCGTGTGATGATAAAATTTACGAACTTAACTAAGTGCTTCGGCGATCACGTCGTGCTAAACGAGCTAAGCTTAGAATTTCGCGATGGGCAAACGACAGTGATTTTAGGAAGCTCCGGCTCCGGCAAATCCACGATGCTGCGTTGCATAAATCTGCTCGAAATTCCAAGCGGCGGCGAGCTACGGCTAGGCGAGTTTAAGATAAATTTCGATGCTCCGCATAAAACAAGCGAGTATCATCCGTTCCGCGCTCATACGGGCATGGTTTTTCAAAGCTTCAATCTCTTTCCGCACCTCAACGTCTTGCAAAACGTCATCGAAGCGCCCGTACACGTGCTAAAGCAGCCACGCGAGCTTGCCGAGGCAAATGCAATGGCGCTGCTAAAAAAAGTCGGTATGGCGGATAAAGCTGGCGCGTATCCGGCTCGCCTCTCCGGCGGTCAGAGCCAGCGCGTGGCGATCGCGCGGGCACTTGCGATGCAGCCTGAGTTTTTGCTGCTGGACGAGCCTACGAGCGCGCTTGATCCCGAGCTTGAGGCGCAGGTGCTAAAGACTATCGCAGAGCTTGCCGCAGAGGATCGCTCGCTTATCATCGTCACGCACAATATGGGCTTTGCGCGCAAGATCGCAGATAGAATTTTATTCTTAGACGGCGGAGTTATCGCATTCGACGGCGACGCAGAGGAATTCTTCGGTAGCAGCGATGAGCGCATAGCTAAATTTATCGGAGCGATGAGCTTTTAAATCCATTAAATTTTAAGGAGAAAAGATGAAAATAGATACCCTAATCGTAAAGGGCATAGAGGCTAAGTCCAACCCCCATAACGCGGTGATTCCGCCGATATATCTAGCCAGCACCTTCGTGCAAGAAAGCCTGGATGATTTCGGCAAATACGCCTATTCGCGCGGCGCAAATCCTACGCGCAACGCCTTCGAGGAACTTTTCGCAAAATTTGAAGGCAGCAAATACGCCTTCGCGCTAGCCTCGGGTATGGCGGCTACGAGCGCTGCATTTGCGCTGCTTAAAAGCGGCGATCGCGTGCTGTTAAATAATAACGTTTACGGCGGCACCTATCGATACGTAAGCGGGATTTTTAAAAATCAAGGGGTCAATTACGACTTAGTGGACGATCTAAATTTGATCACCGAAATTCCGAGCGACGTCAAAATGGTCTTCATCGAAACGCCGTCAAATCCGCTTTTGCGCGTAACCGATATTGAGCGCATCAGCGAGCTCGCGCATAAAAACGGCGCGCTTGTGGTGATGGATAATACCTTTTTGACCCCATATTATCAGCGCCCGCTAGAGCACGGCGCAGACGTCGTGGTTTATAGCGCGACCAAATACATAGGCGGGCATGCCGATCTGATCGCCGGCATCGTTACGACGAATGACGACGAGCTTGCCGCAAGAATTCAGTTTATGAAAAACACTCTGGGCGCGACGCTATCGCCTACCGACGCGTATTCTCTAATACGCGGACTTAAAACGTTAAGCGTGCGCTTCGACCGCCAGAGCGAAAATACGCTAAAGATAATAGAATTTTTACGCGGCAATCCTGCGGTAGAGGCGGTAAATTTTGCAGGCTCGCATTCGGCTAACGAAAAAGAGATACAAAATCGCCAAGCTGGCGGCATCGGAGCGGTCATCTCACTGGTGCTTAAGCCGCAATACGACTATAAAACCTTTGCGCGCAGCCTTGAGCTATTCGATCTGGCGGTTAGTCTGGGCGGCGTAGAAAGCCTGATCTGCCATCCTGCGTCGATGACGCACGAGAGCTATCCGCGCGAGCTGCAAGAGCGCATCGGCATCAGTCAAAATTTGCTGCGCCTAGCCATAGGTATCGAAAACGCGGACGATCTCATAACAGATCTTGCCACCGCGCTAGAAAAATCTAAAAAATAGGCGGCGCGAAATTTGCGCAAGCTTGCAAAATTTGCGCTAGCGCGAGCTTGATATTCTTTGTCTAGAATTTTACTCAGTAAGGATTTTTTGGATTTATAAGCCAAAAACCGTAAGCTTGTAATTTTAAAATTTCGATTTTGAGCTTGCGGCAAGTAAAATTCTAGGCTTTTCACCTATCGTGAATGGAAATTATAATTTATAAAGCTCGCTGAATTTTTATAAAA
The DNA here is from genome assembly GCF_019423325.1 of Campylobacter sp. Classification (NCBI taxonomy): domain Bacteria; kingdom Pseudomonadati; phylum Campylobacterota; class Epsilonproteobacteria; order Campylobacterales; family Campylobacteraceae; genus Campylobacter; species Campylobacter sp. Next base: position 256,008 of record NZ_JAHZBQ010000003.1, read on the forward strand.
ACATAAAAAATTTTCTAACTTTGCCTAGTCTTTAAAATTTTAGAGTAAGTAAAATTTCATACAAATTCCCCTTGGAGGCAGAATTCTACTATTAAAATTTACCGAATTTATACGTCCTAAAATTTTAAAATTTCTCTAAAATATGCAGATATTCTAGAGTAGAGTTTGCCTTATGATTGCGGTTTTGCTCCTTATCGGCACGAAACCTTTGGTACTGCCTCTTTACTAAATCATATCTGCCATATCTGCTTAAAATTTCTCGAATCTGCACCTCGCTCATAAGACCTTCATTGTTGTAGCTTAAAAAAATATATTTAAAATTTGCTTTTTTGATCAAATCCTCAAATACCATAATCGCCGTTCGCTTTTTGCACCAAAGTGATTTTTGATACTCTCTTAATCCCGTTTTACCGCGCGGCACGAAGTCGTCATAGAGCGTAATCGTATTTAGCAAATGGTAATTTGCTCCGTATTCGCGATGATTATACGGAGGGTCAAGATATAAAATATCGCCAGAAATTTTCTCGATTAGTTTATTTGCATCTGCCATATACACTTCATTTTGCCGCAATGGTGGCGTAAATTTTGCCAAACGAAAATTTAGAGGTTTTATGGCCGTTTTTTTAAAAATTTTTAAAAATGCACCGTAAACGGACGCCGTATTCGCCACCATATCGGCGCTTTCAAGCAGGCTCGCAATCATAGCGAAATACTCATTTGAGTCAGGCTTAAGCTCTGAAATTCCTTGTCTAATTGCATCGATTCTGCATGCGTTTTCATCACTAAAATATTGTCGTCCATTGCCGCCGCCAGGTGCATAAAATTCAAAAATTTTACCTTTTTTAGGTGGTAAATTAGCGTATTTATTTACTAAATTTTCTAAGTTGTTTTCGTCTAAGTCATTTTTTATATAGTGGTTATTTAAAGCGTAGCTATAAGGCTCTATATCGTTTGCGATTAACTTTTTAACACAATTTTTAAAGTATGTACCGACTACGCCCGTACCCGCGAACATATCACAAAACGTTAAATTAGATAAATCGCCACCCACGACCGAGCTTATACTCTCATCCAAAAAACCGAGCAATGAAAATTTTGAGCCAATATAGTTCATTAATAAGCTATCTCATTAAAAGATATTTGATCATTTAAGATAGTAAATTCTATATATCTTAATTTCAAACTATTTTTGATATTAAAATCCATAAACTCTGATATTAATTTATTGTAACTTGAAGAATTCTTATTTAAAATTTGCCTAGATACTAATACTGATACTAAATCGGACGGACGATTCGGAAGATAATATTGTTTAATCCAATCAACATATCTTTGAATTTGATGAGTTATACCGTGATAGGCTTCGCTTGATTTCAATTCTATAGGTATACAAATTTTGTTAATACCGTTTATTTTTGATAACATAATATCTATTCGTTGCATACCTACTCCGCAAGAGACTTCATTGCCTATCCATTCAAAATCTGAATCTGAATTAAAAATTTTCTCTATATTCTGTAAAATGTAAGCCTGCAGATGAGCCTCGAACTGTTGCCCTTTCTTGTATTTTGCTAAAAGTCGTGACAAAATACGGATAGGCTCGATTCTACCACTATAAATATTGCATTGTTGAGTTTGAACGATTTGCTGTGTATGCAAATTAAAGGTAAAATTTGAACCGATAAGGGGAACACAATTACTTCTTTCTCTAATAAGCTGTCGCAAACGCTCAAATTCATAAATAGTAATCATCGTATTTCCACGGTTACCTTTTAATTTCCTATATATCAAACTCCAAAGCATTTGATTCGGCGAATGTATATTTTTTATCTCATCAAGCGCCTCCCATTCAGTAACACCATTTGTATAGACCTCCAAAGGTTCAATTAAAATTCTAAAGATAAGCGATTTTTGTAATCTATCCATCAAAAATTGCAATCCATCATTATTATCTAAAAAGCCAAGGCTCTTTACTCTAAAAATGCCATAAAATTTACCCTCATTGATACCTTTGAAATAATTCTGTTGCAAATAGAAAATAACATTATCACCAATACGAATTCTGCTTATATCTGCAATCATTCCAAGCAAATTGTTTTCAGTCGCATAGTGTAAATTTGTAGTACCAACGTTATTAAAATCTATAAAATTATCCCCAGCACCAGTTCCCGCAAACATATATTCAAGGTGATATTTAAATGTATTATAATCAACTATAAAAACATGTGTAGTCATCAATATTCCTTTTTGAAAACTAAAATATACTCATGCTTAAAAATATAATAGTCATTTTTTAATGCACGATACCGCCAAATTCCGCCCGCTCCAAGTTTTCCGCGATTACCCTCGATATTTTTTACGATTACACCTTTTAGTCTAGTTTTAAAATTTCTTTTTATCATATCAAGACATAAAAACGATAGCGGTACAACCTCGCTATTTTTGTAAATATCACCGATAATAACGGCAAAGTATCTATCTTTAGCTAGAAAATTTAAAGAATTTTCGCAACTTTTCCTAAATCCAATCAAAAACTCATCTATGCTTTTACAGTTTGATAAGTCCGCCGGATTTTGGGTAAATCTGACAATATCATAATACGGCGGATGAAAAATCGCGAATGCTACTTGCTTTTGCCCTAAGAAATCAAGCGAATTTTGTATACAGATTTTAGCTGAGATACTGGCATTGTCGCATAAATTTAAAGCAAAAAAATCTTGTGGGCTACTGCTCATTTTAGCCTTTACATAGTTTAAAATTTGCTCATTTATATCAAGTCCGATGAACTTTCGTCCTAACTTTTCGCATTCAAAAAGACTTGTTCCACTACCGCAAAACGGATCCAGAACCGTTTCGCCTTTTTTAGTATAACGAGAAATCAACTGATACGCTACTTGCGGCACAAAATTTCCATGATAGACATTTTCATGTTTTCCACTTTTTTCGCGGCTTTTGATTAGCCACAGATCATCCGTCCAAACATCGCTTTCGTGCCAGTTTGATAAATCAATATCGTTAAATTTCATCTTTTACCTTAAATTTTTCACAATATACCTAAATCGCGCTGAAATTTTTACTAATCATCCAGGGCAAAATTTCTCTGCACTTTAAATTTAGCGGAGTTACTTCAGCTCGCCCCAGCGCTTGGCGATGTTTAGGCTCGTCTTTAAGGGCACGTTCAGGCTCGCCGCGCTTTGCATTATCTCCTGCGCGCGCTCGCCGAAGCTCTGCGCCAAATCGTCCCGCACCTCGAAGATCAGCTCGTCGTGGATCTGCAATATTAGCCGCGCTTCGTCGTTTAGCAGCGGCGAAATCTCAACCATCGCCTTTTTGATGATGTCGGCGGCGGAGCCTTGAAATTTCGTATTCACCGCCTCGCGCTCGTAGCTTGCGTAGACCATATTGTTGCGCGCGTTTGCGAAGTCGAAGTAGCGCCTGCGCCCAAAAAGCGTGCTTACGTAGCCGTCCGCTTTCGCGTCCGATTTTATGCTTTGCAAAAACTCTTTAATCGTGGAAAACGCCGCGAAATAGCGCTCGATATAGCCTTTCGCCTCGGCGCGCGCGATACCTAGGCTATCGCTTAGCTTACCCGCGCCCATGCCGTAGATGAGGCCGAAATTTATGCTCTTTGCGATCGTGCGGTGCGCGGGCTGTGCGTCGCCGAAGATGCTGATCGCCGTGCGAGCGTGAATGTCCTCATCTGCCCTAAACGCCGCCAAAAGCGCAGGATCGCACGAAAAGTGCGCTAGCAGGCGCAGCTCGATCTGCGAGTAATCAAGCGAGATCAGCGAGTAGCCTTCGTCTGCCAGAAAGCAGTCCCGCACGTCCTTCGCAAAGGTGCCGCGCGCGGGGATATTTTGCAGGTTCGGATTTTTGCTCGCTAGCCGCCCGGTGGCCGTGCCAGTCTGCAAGAAATTCGATCTGACGCGGTTTTGCGCATCGGCCAGAGCAAGCTGCAGCAGCGGCTCGCAGTAGGTGCTTTGCAGCTTAAACAGCTCGCGGTAGTCTAAAATTTTACCCACCGCAGGATGCAGCGCCGTAAGATCTTTCAGCACGCTTTCGTCGGTGCTATAGCCCGTCTTCGTGCGCTTCGCCGCAGGTAGCCCAAGCCGCTCGAAAAGCACGGCGCCGAGCTGAGCGGGAGAGTTGATGTTAAACTGCTCGCCGCAAAGCTCGTAAATTTCATCCGTGAGCGCTCGCAGGGACTTTTCGTTGCGCGCGATAAGGCGCCTTATCATCTCCGTGTCTATCTTGATGCCGCATCTTTGCATCTGCCAAAGCACCCGCACGAACGGAAACTCAAGCTCCTGCGCGAGCTTAAAAAGCGCGGGCTCTAACAGTCCCTTGAGCTTAAAATACAGCCTCAGCGTCACCCACGCATCCTCGCTCGCATAGATCGTGGCGGCGTCCAGCTCCACGGAGGCGAAGGTCTCGCCCTTTTTGACGACGTCGCCGAAATGCACAGTCTCATAGCCCAGATACCGCGGCGAGATAGAGTCCATCCCCACGGCGTTTGCGGGATCGAGAAGCCACGCTAGCACCATCGTATCGGCAAAGCGCGCAGGCGGCTCAATGTTAAAATTATTTTTCACGATCTCAAAATCGTATTTTAAATTTTGCCCCACTACATATCCGCGAAACAGCGAGCCAATCGCAGCCTTTGCCGCGTCCGAAGAAATTTGAGCAGGAGCGCCCAAATAGCTGTGCGCGAGCGGGACGTAGTAGGCGCGCTCCTCGTTAAACGCAAACGAAAAGCCCACGATCTTGGCACTTTTGCTGTCGATGCTAGTGGTTTCCGTATCGAAGCTCACTAATGTCTCGGCGCCCACGCCCTCGCACAACTTCGCAAGCTCCGCGGCATCGGTGATACAAACAGGCTCAAATGGCGTTTTAAAAGCGCGCTCGGAATTTTGTCCGATTGAAGAGGAGCCGCCCGGGATAGAATTTTGCCCGTCTATCCCCCCTACGGCAGCGTCCAAGATAGATCCGCCGCGAGACGGCTCTGCGGCGGAACCCTTCCCGCCCGCGCCCAAAACGGAGCTTTTTGCGCTTGCGCCTTTGCCCTCGCCCCAAAGATCAAGTCCGTTCTGCTCCTGCAGGCTTAACGCCGAAAGAAGCCTATTTAGCGCGTAATCTTTTAAAATTTCGCGGATTTTAAAAAGTGGATTTTGCTGCGGAAATTTTGCGTCCTCCAAAGGCGGGATTTCCAGCTCATCGTAAAGCGTAGCCAGGCGCTTGCTTATGTAGGCGCTCTGCTTACCTTCTATCAGATACTCGCGCTGTTTGTTTTGCGGCAGGCGGTCTAAATTTGAATAGATCCCATCGAGCGAGCCCCATTCGTCTAAAAGCTTCTTCGCCCCCTTGTCGCCGATGCCCCGCACGCCCGGGATATTATCGGCGCTGTCGCCGCAGATCGCCAAAAAATCCACGATCTGCTCGGGATAGACGCCGTAGCGCTGCAAGCACTCCTCTCTGCCATAAAGCATCTTTTTGCCGTGGCTGTAAATTTTAACGTTTTCGCCGATGAGCTGATACAGGTCCTTGTCGGAGGTAACGATGTTGATTTTATGCGTGGCGCCGTGCTTTTTAACGACGCTTGCGATGAGATCGTCCGCCTCGTAGCCCTCGCGCCCGAGAGAGTAAAGCCCCATCTTTTCGATCATCTCGATGCAGACGGGCAGCTGCTGCAAAAGCGCAGGCGGCGGGGCTTGGCGGTTGGTTTTGTAATTCGGATCGATATCCGAGCGGAAGGTCTTGCCTTTGCTATCCAGAGCGAAAATTATATAATCGCTCTTAAATTCCTTCGAAAGATTTGCGATAAAGCTCGCAAATCCGCTCACCATGCCGCTGGGTTTGCCGTCTTTGGTCTTAAGCCCGCTCATAGCGTAGTAGAGCCTGAAAAAAAAGCCGAACGTATCGATGATCGTGATGGTCTGCATAATGGTCCTCGGATTTAAAATTTTAACGCGTAGTGTATTAAAATTCGGCTAAATTTACAAATTCCAAATAGGACTTGACCTACCTCATTTCAAAATTTTAAAATTTGCTATATAATCGCGCGAAATTTTAAAAAAGGATCAGATATGGATTTTTTCACAGACTGGCAGGAGTTTGACGCAGCGGGCGCTACGGTGAAATTTTATAAAAAATCGCAAGGCGGCATAGAATACATCGGCTTTGATTCGCGCAAATGCGTCCCACCAGAGCCTATGGTAAATGCGCTGGTGGCGCTAAATTTCGTAAAAGACGAAACCAAAAAGGTCGTCATGGTCAATCATAAATTTCCGATGGGGCTAATCCCGAAGATCGAGTCTAAATTTGACATTGCACGCGAGGATCTGGACGGCGACGCGGTCAAGCTCACCATCAGCCTAAAACCGGGTGCGGTCAATGAGGGCTTCGACACCGACGCGAAGTGCCACGGCTAAAGGGCTTTAAAATTTAGATGAATATCACGACATTTTCGCCGCCGTTTCGGATCGTAGGCGGCTATTTCATCTGCGGGTTTATCTTTTTGCTTCTAAGCGCGGCGAGCTTTTTAAAGGCCGATTTCGGCGCGATCCAAGCGCCGCAGACGGCGAGCTTTTTTCACGTATTTTTGCTCGGATTCGTAATCAGCATAATCATCGGAGCGCTCTATCAGCTTACCTCCGTCATCATCCAAAAGGAATTTTTCACCGTCAAATTTGTGTTTTTAAATCTCTTTGCTTACGCTGCGGGCGTGGCTCTGCTAAGCGCGGGATTGCTGCTTTCAAGCATCCCTTTGATGCACGCAGGCGGCGGCATTTTACTGCTTAGCCTATTTTATTTTACGATCTGCTACGCGCTAAGCTTCATCGGCACGCCCAAATGGAGCTTCCCTGCCGTAGCGCTTGCGATCTCGGCTGCGTTTTTGGCGGTAGGGATCAGCCTTGGCTTCGCGCTCGTGTTAGCGCTTAGCGGCGTGGAGATTTTTGGAGTGTATTTTTCAGAAATTTTATCCTATCACATATACTTCGTGCTGGGCTTTGTATTTTTCGTCATCGTAGGCGCTGCGTGCGTACTGCTGCCGATGTTTAGCTTGGCGCACGATCTAAGCTTCGCACTAGCAAAAACTTCACTGGCGCTGTATCTGCTCGCGGGGCTGTTTTTGCTAAAAGACTTTGGAATTTTCATCGCATTTGCCGCGCTTGCGAGCTTTGCGGCTCAGGCGATCTATATCCTGGCTAGGCGCGTGCGAAAAGCGATCGATTATTGGAATTTAAACGTCTACATCTCGCTGGCGGCTTTGGGATTTAGCGCGGCGTTTTGGCTCATGGGTCGCGCGGATTTGGCGGCGTTTTGGCTGCTATACGGCTTTTTGTTCGCCTTCATCGTCGCGCACCTTTATAAAATCGCGCCCTTTCTCATCTGGTACCACTACGTCTCGCCCTTCGTCGGCAAGCGCAAAATCCCTATGCTAGATGATATGATAATCAAAAAGATCGCCTACGCAGCCTGCGTGCCGAACGTCTTAGCGCTTGCATGCGCGAGCTTTGGAGCGCTAACGCCTGCGGTGATCTTGCAAGCGGCAAGCATAATTTTGGTGCTAATCAACATCGTAAATATCTTTAACTACATAAAATTTGGAGAGGAAAAATGAAAGTAACGAAAGAGCAAGTTTACGACGCGCTTCGCGCCGTGGTGGACCCTGAGGTGGGCTTTGACGTCGTGTCGCTGGGGCTCATCTACGACGTAGCGGTAGATGAGGCGAACAACGCTAAAGTCACAATGACGCTATCGACTCAGTCGTGCCCGCTACATGAGATGATGGTGGAATGGGTGCGCGCAGGTGCCGAGAGCGTGGAGGGCATCGGCGAGGTGGAGATCGATCTCGTCTTTGAGCCGATGTGGAATATCGACATGGCGGAGGATCACGTCAAAGAAGCGCTCGGTAGATTTTAAGCAGCTTTGCCGCGCCCAGTAGTTTAAGCTTTGAAATTATAAAATTAGATTTCAAATTTATACCTAGGGGCTGCTATGAAAAAATTTACCGACGGCAAGAAAGAAATTCTACTTCAAACGCAAGGGCTTAGTTTGATTTCAAAGACGCTACAAAACGGCAAAGAAAGGCTAAGCTCTAAAGAATTCGCAAATTGCGATGCTCTGCAAAAAGCTTTTGTAAAAAAGCAAGTTGATGCCCTAAAAAAGGGCTTCATCTATGAAAACAAAAAAGCGGAATTCGGCGAGGCACTAGCGCATGCCTATATCGGCGGCGGATACAGCGGAGCGCTTGGATTTGCCGAGTTTGAGGATAAATTTTACGTCTATAAATGTAATTTTGACGAGCATGGCTGCGATTATTTAATCGTGCTGGACGACGAGCTAAGAACTCTTGCGCAAATTAAGCTACCAAAAATTTTAGCGTGGAAAATGACCGCTACCAAAAAAGCTTTAGTGCTTGATTTGGACCACGAATTCTTTCTTTTTGATGGAGAGAAATTCAGCAGGCTTTTTGAAGCCTGGGGTATCACAGGAGGAGGCTTTAGCTCTGCTCTAAGCGGCAACGGCGAAATTCTAGCCTGCGGCACGGATGGAATTTTAGCTTTCGGAAGCGACAAGAAGCTAAATTTTAAAACGGATTTTTCGGCAAAAGCAATAGGCTTCGGCAATAAAATTTGCGCAGCCTGTGGGGATGAAGGCGGCAAAAATATCGCCAGGCTCTACCGCCTAAAAGACTTCGCCGAGCTTTGCCGTATCGAATGCGACGTGGGCTATATCCACTCCCTAAACGTGGGGCTCATCAAGAATGATGCGATTTTAGTCGTAAATAACGGCTTTGATGAGCTGTATTTTTGGGACGTCGCAAGCAAAAAGCGTCTAAGCGTACCAAAAACCTTGCCAAGAAGCGTGATGAGGTTTGCCGCAAACGATCAAATTTTTCTTACGTATTTTTACGGTAGGTTTAAAGCATTCAGCTTGGAGGATTTTCGCCTCTTAGGCGAGTTTGAATGCGAGCACTGCGTCAAAACTGCTGCTATTGAAATCTCGAGCGAGCGCCTTTACGTCCGCACCGACTATGGATTTTTTAGCATTTATTCTTTAGCCGAGAATGGAATTAAAATTTAAAAAGCGCTATTGATAGAGATTTATCGCCCGCCTTAAACTTGCGCGACAAGTAGGGGCGCTATTTAAAGGAATTTTATCGCAAAAATTGCGGGTTTTGCGAGCTTTTTAAGGCTTCCTTTAAGCATTATCAAATTATCGGCGCCGGAGATTTTAAGAGTGGAATTTTCAAAGCTAAATTCTAAATTTTTCAGCGCATTTTCGCTTAGAAGGCGCGCGAGCTCCAGAATGTAGCTGAGCCAGGCAAGCTTGGCGGCATCGGGCAAAATCGCGCTCAAAGGCGCGAACGTAGCGCCCAGCTCGCGCTTGCCGTGCATCGAGATGATCGCGGCTATGAGCGCTTTTTCTTTGTGCGTCGTGCGGTAGTTCAGCCCGCCGAGCACCATATCCGCACTGGTTTCATGCTTGGCGTAAAAGCCGATCGCCCGCCCGATCTCGCAAAGCGATGCCGCGGTCTGAAGAATTTTAATATATTTTTCATTCAAGCCGTGTAGCGGCGATAGCGTGCAAAACAGCGCCTTTGCGAACTTCGGGGCCTCGCTAGGCTCGGAGGCAAAGCGATCTTTAAGGCTTCTTAGGCTCGGATTAAAGCCTCTAGGCAGGTTTGCGCCGCGCAAAATCGAGCTTAAAAACGCCCCCTCTCGCACTCCCACGCCGCTGGTGATGATCTTTTTCACCCCTAGGCGCCTTACGATCTTATCAAAGATGATGGCGCCCTCTCTGATTGTGTCGTAGCGGTCTTTTTTGATCGGGAATTTTGCCAAATCAAGCGTCTTTGCGCTCATCAGCTTGGCAAAAAACGGTGCATATTTTTCATAATCGTAGCTGAAATTATGCACGATCTTTAGCGGATGGTTTTGCAGGCTCATCACGGCGCCGGAAAGCGCTCGCGCAGAGCCACCCATTACGATTAAATTTTGCGTGCGAAACTCGGCGCCGACCTGAGATATCGCGCTGTTTACGTATTTTTCTAGCCCCTTTGTGTCACCGCGGTCGAAAAACAGCTCCTTTAGCCGCACCGTGCCTAAATTTAAAGAAATTTTATTTTCTATCCTGCCGTTTTTGATGTAAGCAAGCTCGGTCGAGCCGCCGCCGATGTCCAGCGTAACGCCCTCGGAAAAGTCGCTAAGCAAATTTTGCGCCGCATAGGCACCCAGATAGGCCTCCATCTGCCCGTCTATCTTGCGGATCGCAATGCCCGTTTGCTTGCGGACGAGATTTATAAACTCGGTCCCGTTCGGTGCATCGCGAAGCGCGGAGGTGCCGATACAAAGCACGCGTTTAGCCTTGTAATTGCATACGAGGGTTTTAAATTTTTTAAACGCCAGCAGGCATTTTTGCATCGCTTCGCTGGTTAAAATTCCGCCGTTTTCGTAAGCGCCCTCGCCTAGGCGGATCTTGATCTTGTGCTCTGCTAAGATAAAAAATCCGAGCCTACTCGTGCGCTCGAAAATCACGGCTCTGGCGGAATTTGAGCCCAGATCTATGACGGCGACGCGCTTGGGCATTTAAATTTCCATATGGACGTGTTTGTATTTCAGCTCGTCTGCCGTCTCGATATTATCGGGATCGGTGATGATACACTCGACCGGGCAGACCACGATGCAAGCGGGCTCTGAATAATCATCTACGCACTCGCAGCATCGATCGGCATCTATGATGTATATCGGCTCATCCTCAAAAATAGCTTCATTAGGGCACTCCTCGCGGCACGCGTCGCAACTGATGCATTCTTTTGTAATCAACAATGACATATAATTTTACCTTACGAAAAAATTTATGGCGTTTATACCATAAAAAGCTTCATTTTGTTTTAAAATAGCGGAATTTCGGGCTATTTCTTAAATTTTTTAGCGGAAGCTTGAAAATTGCGACGATTAGCAAGCGCGCTTCATCGTTTTTAAGATCTACTTGCGCACCCATCGCTTGAGCAGCATTTTTGGCTAAGAATAGCCCGAGCCCGGCTCCCGGTTTGCCGCCGTAGCGTTTAAAAGGAGCAAAATAATCGATCTCTTCGTTAAGCGGCTCGCCTTTGTTTGCGACCCGCACTATGAAATTTCCGTCCGAAATTTCGCTCTCGATCAGTACCTTTTCGCCGTCCGGAGAAAATTTTATAGCGTTTTGGATAAAATTTTGAATCACGTGCATAAAGAGACTTTTCTGCACCGAAATTTCAAGCTGTTCGGGCTTAAGATCCATCGTCAAGTCCTTGCCCGCCGTACGCGCTAAAATTTTAAAGCCCACGCATAGCTCCCGTAGATACGCGATCATATCGGTCTGCTCGGGTGCCTCAAACTGCGCCCCCTCCTGCCGTCCAATCTCCAGAATGGAGCTGATCATCTTATTCATACTATCGATCGAATCGTTGTTATTTTTAAGCGCCTCGATATATTTCTCGCTCTCGCGCGGCTTAATTAGCGTGACTTCGTTTTTGGTTTTCATCACCGCCAGCGGAGTCTTAAGCTCGTGCGCGATGCCGATAAAAAGCTCTTTTTGATACAAAATGAAAGTTTCAATGCGCTCAAGTAGGCGGTTTATGCTGTTTGAAAGCGGGCTAAATTCGCTTGGAATTTCCGCTGCGTCGATCGGCTTTAGAAATTTTTCATCCACCGAAGCGAGCCTTTGGCTGATCAGCTTAATCGGCATTAGTAGCATGCGCGAAAGAAACATCGCGTAAAACACCACCAAAAATATCATCGTCAAATTTACCAAAATGATGTCGATGAGTATTTGATTTACGATGTTTGCATAGACGCTCACGTCTGCTTTGATGCTTAAAATTTTATCCTTGTCGTAGGGATAGTGCAGCTGTAAATAGCTCCTACCATCCTCGGAGCTTTCGATAAATTTAGGTTTATTGATACTTTCGTTTTCGATGATTTTGCTTTCGTATTCACCGGATGCGTCTTGTAAAAAAGATGAAATTTTCTCAGGCGGCACGGAGACCTCTACGATTTTTTGTGCTCTTTGGATTAAATTTTGAACGGGAGTTTCGAAGATGGTAATTCTCATATAATTATAGAGCATTACCGAAAAAATGACAATTAGCATCAACGAAGCGGATGCTAATTGTATTACAAAGCGGACTCTTAGGCTTTTTGTGGAAAGCAAAATCTATATCCGCGTCTGCGAACGGTCTCGATCGTAGAGATATTTAGAGGCTTATCCATTTTCTGGCGGATTTGATTGATCGCGACTTCGATGACGTTTGGCGTAACGAGCTCAGGCTCCTCCCAGATGGCATCTAATAGCTGCTCTTTACTGACGATCTGATCGCTGTGGCGCGCCAAGTGAGTTAGCACCTCAAACGGCTTGCCCTTAAGCTCGATCTCTTGACCTAGATATGTGATCTTTTCCTCATCCGGATCGATGATGAGATCGTCGATTTTGATGATATTTGAGCCGCCAAAGCGAAGTCTAGCCTCGAGGCGTGCTACTAAAACATCAAAGTCGAAAGGTTTTTTGATAAAATCGTCCGCGCCAGCGCGAAGCGCTTTGATCTCGCTTTCTTTATCGTCTTTTGCAGATAGCACGACGACAGAGGTGCGCGCGGATTTTTGCTTAACTAATGCGATGAGATCGATGCCGTTGCCGTCAGCTAGCATCCAATCGGTTAGCACCAAATCATAATTTCTAATGCCGATATAATACTCTGCGTCCTTAAAGCTCTCGGAAGTATCCGTCTGATAGCCGAACTCCATCAAGCCCTCCGCTATCGTCTTGTTTAAAGTCACCTCGTCCTCGACTATTAAAATTCTCATTTAATTTCCTTGCCTTAAAATTTTGCGGCGATTTTAACATATTTTAAGCAAAATTTCAAGATTTTTTAAAGAAATTTTAAAATTTTATCTCTATTTCTGCGCCGACGCTCGCGTCTTGTAAAATTTCGGGCTTTAAAATTTTCATATAAAAATAATCCATCGATCGAAATTTTGAGTGAAACTCCTGCGCGAAGTATTTTAGCGCGTCCTCTACGAGGCGAAATTTTTTCTCGCGGAATTCTGCTTTGATATATTCGCAAACCCGCGCATAGTCGATAAATTCCTCCGCTCCGAACTTCGCCCACACCCAGACGCGCTGCTCGCGCTTGCGCTCAAAATCCAGCGTCCCGATTATCGTGCCAAATTCCAGCTTTTCGATTAAAATTTTAATCATACTACGCGCTTTTCCTCGCCCTTAAGCAGCCTAGCGATATTCGGCGCGTGTTTGTAAAATACGATGAAAACTATCAGAAAGATCGGCGCATGAGTGTTGATCGCTGGCATCTGCGGATGGATCACGTAGCTTGCTACGACTAGCGCAAGCGCCGCTGCAAGCGAGGCTACGGATGAAATTTTAACCGTCTTGCCGACTACAAACCAAACTGCAAGCGCGATTATGATCTCGATAGGGATAAAGCAAGCAAGCACGCCGGCTCCCGTCGCAATGCCCTTGCCGCCGTTAAATTTCAGATACGGGCTAAAACAATGCCCAAGCACTGCAAAGACAGCCATGCTCCATAGCACATTTTCATCAAAGCCCAAAGCCCGCGCGATCAGTATCGGCAGGACGCCCTTTAGCGCGTCGCAGGCGACGGTGAGGATCGCGAGCTTTTTTGCTTTTTGCGGATCGCGAGTTTTTAAGACGCGAAGGACGTTGGTGGCGCCTATGGAGCCGCTGCCTTCGCTTTTGATATCCACGCCACCGAGGTATCTGCCGATCAAAAGCCCAAAGGGGATCGCAGCGATCAGATACGCAGCAAAGTAGCACCAAAAATTCGGCGCCGTAAATGTCCTATATAAAATTCCAAGAATTCCGCTTCCTAGAATTCCATGCTCATCTCCTAGAAAATATTTTGAGCTAGGATCGCAGAGAGCGGCGTATATGATATTTAAAATTTCACTAAGTTTATCCATAAAATTCTCCCTTTAGCTCTTCCAAAGTAGCGAAATTTTCTCGTCGTAGATGTCGGTTTTCTTCGGCGAAATTTCTTTCGTTTCGAGTTTAATATTTTTTAGATCCAGGCTCTGTTTTAGCGCGTCCACTTCAGCTTCAAATTTCTGCGTAAGCACCTCCAGCTCCTCTTGTAGCGCGCTTAGGCTATTTTCGGCATTTTTGGCTTCGCTTCGTTCATTTAAAATTTTATGCGCGCTCTTGGCGCCGCTGATCGCTTTAGAGATATTGCTAGCGCTGCGCGAGCGGCCTAAAAACGCGCCTAAGATCGCTCCACCTATGTTTAGCGCCGCATCCACCCCGCGACTTAGCACGTCGCCCTTTTCCTTCTCGTATTTTTCGCTAGCGCGCGAAATTTTATCCTCAAGGCGCGCTTTTTCCTTTTCAAATTTAGCCGCGATTTCATCGGTTTTGGCCTCTAAAATTTCGTTTGCCTTATCGCCTAGGCGCACGAAAAACTCCTCCTTGCTCTCGCCCGGTTTTGAGAGCAGATCAAGCGCGCTAAAAAGTTCTAACTTTTCGTTGCGGTAGAGCCACTCCTTAAAGTTTTTAAGCTGAGCGTTTAAATTTTTTGCTCCCGCGATGAAGCTAGGAAGCGCGCCGTAGAGCGAGCCCGCCTGCTCCTGTCCACTTAAATTTGCAACTTCTCGCGTGCTCGCCTCGCTCCAATCTATTTCGCTTACGTCCGAAAGCGAAAGCAAAAAGGAGTGCTGCTGCGTAAAATCGACTCCTTTGTCGCAAAATCGCATCTTTGCGCTTGCATAAAGATACGGGCTTAGCTCAAGGCTCGCGCCATAGCTGTAAAGCTGCGAAATTTCAGCAGAAACTACGGGTTTGGCGGCGCCGGCGGATTTGACGCCTTGCGCGGCGCCCGACACGGACGAAATTTCAGCCTTTTTATCCTTCATTAAATTTGAAATTTGCTCGTTGCTTAAAGGACCCTTTAGATAGCTTAGCGCAAAGCGCGTCTCGATCACTCGCAGCACGTCCTCGTTGATGTTTTTTACCAAAAAATTTCGCTTTTTGAGGTTTGAAATTTTCTCCATCAGCACGCTTTTGTCGATCGGATTTGAGCCGATGCCGCTTAGACCGCTGATGACGCGCTCTTTATCCTGCGCGGTCTGCAAGCGCCCGATAAACCACGTACCGATGTTGCTAAGCCCCTTATAATCGAGATCGACCGGGTTTTGCGTCGATAGAACGCAACCAAGACCGAACGCGCGAGCCTGTTTTAGTAGCGTAAGCATCGGGGTTTTGCTCGGCGGATTGCCGTTTGGCGGAAAAAAGCCGTAAATTTCATCCATATAAAGTACTGCGCGTAGCGAGCTAGTGCCGCTGGTGGTGCGCATCCATTTGATCATCTCGCCCAAAAGCAGCGTGACAAAAAACATCCTTTCATCGTCGTTTAGATGCGCGATGGAAAATATATTCGCTCTCGCCCTGCCGTTTTCATCAAAGAGCATCTTGGCGATATTTAGCCGCTCGCCCTCGCACCAAAGCTTAAAACTCGGGCTTGCGATGAGCGCATTAATCTTCATCGCAAGCGCCATTCGCTTATCGCTCGGAAAGAAGGTATTAACGTCGAAAACGCCGATCTTATCGAAAGGCGGGTTGCCGATCTGCGCGATGAGATCCACCACGCTCACCCCCTCGCCTTTGTTAAAATGATAGGTCAGAATTTGGCTGATTAGTAAAAATTCCGGCGAGCTGAGATTATCGCTGCCGATCCCTGCAAGGCTTAGCACGCTAATGGCGATGCCGCCGACGTAGTTGTTCAGATCCTCTTCGTTTAAGCCCTTCGGCGCTTCAAAGTCGCTTAGCAGGCTGATCCCAAGCCCTGCGCTTGATTTGGGCGTATAAATTCTAAAATCGGCGCTGTTTTTCAAAAGCTCCACCCGCGCCAGATCTTGATACGAGCCCTCGATCCCTTCGCGCCAGGTATTTGCGGTTTGCTCGGCGTACTCGCGCACGCTAAGACCTTTGTTTTGCGCCTCAGCCTCATCGATATAAGGCTCAAAATCCTCAGCCCTCATCTGCGGGAAAGTAAGAGCTAAATTCGTTAGATCGCCCTTCGGATCGATGATGATGGATGGGATATTATCGATCGCGGCTTCCTCTAGCAGCGTGATGCCAAGTCCAGTTTTACCGCTACCCGTCATTCCGATGATAAGCGCGTGGGTCGTCAGGTCCTTGTTTTTATAAAAAAACGGCTCACCGTTTTCAAGCCCCAGATAAAAAAGCTTTAAATTTTCTTGAAGCGTTTTCATTGCGTTCCTTAAATTTGCAATTTGTGCGGCATTATATCATTTAAATTTTTAAATTTAAATTTGCTAAAATGTGCGAAAAATCAAGGAATGGCAAGTGTTAAAAGAAAAAATTAGAAATGGAAAAAGCGGAATTCTACTCTACGGCATCGTTCCGCCTAAAATCACGTCCTCTCAAGACGAGCTCGAGCGCCTAGGTACGGCGTGGTCGCAGCGCCTAGGCGAATGCGAATGCGACGGCATCGTCATCTACGATCTACAAGATGAAAGCGCGCGCACGAAAGATGAGCGGACCTTTCCTTTTGTGCATACGATCGATCCTGCGCGCTATTACACGCAGTATCTACACACTGATAAAGAAGCGATCATCTACCGCGCAGTAGGCAAATACGATGAAGCGGAATTTTGCGAAATTCTAAGGCATGCCGCAAGCAGGCTGGGCGTTTTCGTGGGGGCGAGCTCTAAAAACGAAGAATGCAAACTGCATCTAAGCCGCGCCTATGAGATCAAGCGACTCGTGGCGCCGCATCTTTGCCTAGGCGGCATCTGCATTCCTGAACGCCATGAAAAGAGCCACGACGAGCACCTAAAAATCGCGGAGAAGACTGCGGACGGGTGCGAATTTTTTATCACTCAGGCGGTTTATAATGTGCAAAATGCCAAAGATTTCATCGACGATTACGCCGCTTTGGAGTGCAAAAAGGTGCCGATAATCTTTACTTTTACGCCGTGCGGTAGCCTAAAGACGCTTGAGTTTATGAAATGGCTTGGCATCTCGGTGCCAGATTTTCTGCAGCAGCGACTGCAAAGCAGCGTCGATATCTTGCAAAGTTCAACAGCACTGTGCGCAGAGATGTTTGATTTCATCTACAAATACGCCCTCGCAAAAGGGGTGAGCGTGGGCGCAAACGTCGAGAGTGTCAGCACCCGCCGCGTCGAAATCGAAGCCTCGCTCAGCTTACTAAAAGAGATCAGAAAAATTATCCTTAAGCACGAGAATTTGGGATTTTACGTTATTTAAAATTTTAAACCGGGCGCACGAACAAAACGCTAGATAGTCCAAGCTAGCGGAGGAATTTTAAATAATTTTAGATCGCTTTCTGAAAAATAAATCGAAATTTTATCCGAATGGAATTTGAACTTAAAATTTATAAAAAATTGCCCCAATAATATGCTTTAATAACTGTCGTCCATAACTGCAAGATGATATTTCGTGCTAAAATTTTTAAATGCTTGCAATGGCATTGAGTTAGGCATATCATCAAACCTATAAATCGCTGTAGTTTTCGCACTAAAACTAAGTGCATTAACCGCCTTTAGTCTGCAGCCGACGCGACCGCACCTTCCGGCTTGCCGCTATCTACACAGGGATAATTTTAATATCCTATCCTTTTTTAGAGCATATTGTATAGCGGAGAGATGGGATAGCTGGAGGTTTTAACGAACCCAATATAGATACGACGCTCCTGCACTCATAACATAGCGTCCTTTATTGCTCCATTCGTAGTATTTGATTTAAATTTACCAGCATTTATGCTAAATTTCAAATCTAAGGCAATTTGTTGCTTGCTGTTGTAAGCGTTTTGGTATTTGAATTTTATTCTACAGCCTATATGTAAGTCGCTAAAAAGATCCACCATACGCCGCCGTAAAAATACTTGCCGAGCTTCGCAGCTAATTACAAGCCGTTAATGTATAGAATCAGCTGAAATTAACACCCATTTAAGCTATTGCATATTTGATTTCTTTTATATTCTAAAAGCCCGCCACCAAAAAGCAGCAGACCTAAGACTAACGTCGTTTTACTATCTCACGCAGAAGCCGATATGCAAACTGCGCAAAATTATAATATGCTTTCAATCGCAAACGCTTCATTTTAAAATTTTGAAACCTAACTCGGAATAAATATAAATTTGAAATTAGTTTTATAAATAAGCTTGAAATTTTAACTCTTAAATATAGCGAAATTCAAAGATAATAAAATTTAAAAAGCGCTAGTTTGTGTTCTTACCACCGAATTTCAAAAGCGCACTACCCCACGTAAAACCGCCGCCGAACGCATCAAGTAGCATAAGCGAGCCGTTTTTGAGCCTGCCACTCTCGTAAGCGTCATTTATTGCCATCGGAATCGACGCCGAGCTCGTGTTGCCGTATTTGCCGATCGTAAGCACGCACTGCTCGTCGCTAAATTCTAGTCTCGCCTTAACCGCCTCGATGATGCGTAAATTTGCCTGATGCGGGATGAAAAGATCGATCTGCTCGGGCAAAATTTTATTTTTCGCCAAAATCTCCACGACGTCGTTACTAAGCGTCGGTACCGCGATTTTAAAGACCTCGCGCCCGGCCATCTGCATGAAGCCTAGCTTTTCGTCGATAATTTTTTGGCTGAGTGGATTGACGCTGCCTGGGGCTGCGGTAATGAGAAGATCACCCTTGCTGCCGTCGCTAGCGGTATGAATGTCGATGATTTCGTTATCGTCACGCGCCGCGATAACCGCAGCGCCCGCGCCGTCGCCGAAAAGTATGCACGTAGCACGGTCACTCCAATCGACTATCGAGCTTAGTTTTTCCGTGCCGATTATCAGCACGTGTTTTTTGGCACCGCTTTCGATGAGGGATTTTGCGAGCTCCAAAAGATAAATAAAGCCCGTACAGGCGGCATTTATATCAAATGCCGTGATGCCGAAATTTAAGCCCAGTTTATCTGCGATGACACACGCAGTCGAGGGCATGCAGAAATAATCGGGCGAGATCGTGGCGCAAATTATCGCATCGATCTCATTTTTTTGTAAGCCGCTACGCTCGATCGCCTTTAACGCCGCTTTCGCGCCTAGATCACTAGTACTCTCGCCCTTCGCGATACGGCGCTCATGAATGCCCGTTCGCTTGACGATCCATTCATCGCTCGTTTCAACCATCTTTTCAAGATCGAAATTGGTTAAAATTTCGCTCGGCGCGTATGCTGCGATTGAGATCATCGAGGCTTTTTGCATTCGTTTTCCTATTCGTTTGAAGAAATTTCGCTTTCTATCGCGGAGTTGATTTTGGAGTCTGCAAATTTAAGCGCTTGAAAGATCGCGTTTTTAACGGCTTTCGGGGTACTTTTGCCGTGGCTTATGATGACGCACTCTTTGACGCCCAAAAGCGGCGCGCCGCCGTATTCGTCGTAGTCCGTGCTTTTTTTGATAATTTTAAAGACGCGCTTCATCAAAATGGAGCCAGCGATAGCAATCGGAGATTTTTTAGTTTCGTTTTTAATAAGTTTGCCGATAGCGCTCGCGACGCCTTCGCTGGATTTTAGCATAATGTTACCGATAAATCCGTCGCACACGACCACGTCTACCGAGCCGTCAAAAATTTGATTGCCTTCTACATTACCGATAAAATTTTGCATCTTCTTAAGCATATGAAAGGTTTCTTTTGTTACCTCGTTGCCTTTACTATCCTCCTCGCCGTTGGATAATAAGCCGATGCGTGGCGCGTTTAAACCCATAATCTCCTTGGCATATGCTTCGCCCATAATCGCGAATTGAAACAAATTCTCTGGCTTACAATCCACATAAGCGCCCACATCCAGCACCAGCGTGCGACCGCCTATGGAATTTGGCATCAGCGTAGCAATCGCCGGGCGTAAAATGCCTTTGAGCCTTCCTATACGAAGCGTAGCAAGGCTCATCGTAGCGCCGCTATGTCCTGCCGATACCACGGCTTTGCATGTGCCGCTTTTTACCAGATCGACCGCTTTAAAGATACTACTCTCTTTGCGTTTGAGAGCGTCGGTTGCGCCCTCTTTCATCTCGAAAACTTCGCTTGCAGCTACGTAAGTGATATATTTCTCAAAGCCTTGATCTTGTGGAATAAAAGGCTTGATTTGCGCTTCGTCGCCTACCAAAAACGCATTAAATTTACGCTCTCGCAGCGCATCTACGACTCCGTTTATTATCGGCTCGCAGCCGAAATCACCGCCCATCGCGTCTATAGCAACGGAAATCATCGGATTAATATTCGCCCGTAGTTTTGTTTATTCTATGCGGAATTTTCCAGCTTCCGTCTTTATCTTTGACGGGGATCGGAAGGGTCACTTTGTAGTGAGTGCGTCTTTTTGCCGCACGAGTTTTACTAACTCTTCGCTTTGGAACTGCCATTTTTTCTCCTTTATAAATTTAGTTCTTGCATTCTTCGCAATAAAAATAGTCGCTTTTGAAAGCTTCCGTTTCGCTTCTTAAAATTTCATCCAGATCAACTTCGGTGCCGAAAAACTCCATAACGTCCAAGCTCTCGTGCCTTTCGTCGTTAAAAACGCCTTCGCTTAAAAGCAAATTTACGCTCTCGTTTACGTCAAGATCAAATTCTTTGCCGCAGCGGTCGCAAATGTATGGAATTTTGCCTTTAATTTCGCCCTTGCACTCTACAAACTTAGAGTCCTTTCGTTTTAAATTTCCGCTAAGCTTAAGTCCATCCCTAGAAATTTCAAACGGCACGGGCGATGCGGAAATTTTAGCAAAAGCGATCTTCACGCGGCACTCTTAGCAAATTTCTCTTTTTGCAAAGAAAAATGCGATCTCGGTTTTTGCGTTTTCTAGGCTGTCGCTACCGTGAACGGCGTTAGCGTCGATGCTGTCTGCAAAGTCCGCTCTGATCGTGCCTTTATCGGCTTTTTTCGGATCGGTAGCGCCCATTAGCGCGCGATTTTTAGCTACGGCATCATCGCCTTCTAGCACCATTACGACCACCGGACCGCTAGTCATAAACTCAATCAGATCCTTATAAAAAGGGCGATCCTTGTGAATTTCATAAAATTTACCCGCATCTTCGGCGCTTAGGCATAATTTTTTAGCCGCTGCGATTCTTAGTCCGTGGCTTTCGAAACGATCGATAATTTTGCCGATAACGCCCTTTTTAACGGCATCAGGCTTAATAATAGAAAGCGTTTGCTGCATATAATCTCCTTAAAGTGAAAGGCGGATTGTATCGAAAAATAGGTTAAAATTTATTTAAGGATTAAATGAATTAAAATTCCGCGCATTTGATCGCGGAATTTTATCTGCTAAGCAAATACCGGGGTATCTCCGCTGCGTAGATCCGCGCCTATACTATCCCTACTAGGTTGGCCCGCTACGATGTCGCTCCAGACGATACAGCCATCAGTCGGACAGGCACTAGCGCACGCAGGCTCGTCGTTGTAACCGACACACTCGACGCATTTATCAGCATATACGTAGTAGCTATCCTCGCCGCTTGGGTTATCGCTATCGTCCACGATCGCATTTACCGGGCATTCGTCGATGCATGAGCCGCAGCTGATGCAAATATCGGTGATTTTTACAGCCATTGTTTCTCCTTTATCAAAAAATGAAGCGCGATGATAACATACTAAATTTAAAAAATGATAAAAGTAATATTATTTGATAAATAAAATTTATTATATAAAAATTTTCATCAAATTTCAGCAAATCTAAAGTTTTAAAATGTATAATCGCCACCATAAATTTTATTAACAAGGAGAAACAAATGATAGTAACCAACAAAGCCGTTGATTTTACGGCAACTGCGGTTTTAGGCAACAACGAAATAGTCGAGGATTTCAACCTCTATAAAAATATCGGCGAAAAAGGCGCGGTCGTATTCTTTTATCCAAAAGATTTTACCTTCGTCTGCCCGAGCGAGATCATCGCATTCGATCACAGATATCAAGATTTCAAATCTAAGGGTATCGAAGTTATCGGCGTTAGCTGCGATAGCGAGTTTACCCACCTTGCATGGAAAAATACTCCGGTAAACGCAGGCGGTATCGGCAAAGTGCAGTTCCCACTCGTCTCAGACATCACGAAAGACATCGCGCGCAGCTTCGACGTGCTGTTCGGCAACGCCGTAGCGCTTCGCGGCAGCTTCCTACTTGACAAAGACGGCACAGTCCGCCACGCCGTCATCAACGACCTACCGCTTGGCAGAAATATCGACGAGATGTTAAGAATGGTCGATACGATGCTATTTACAAACGAGCACGGCGAGGTCTGCCCTGCAGGCTGGCACAAAGGTGACGCAGGGATGAAAGCAGATCCTAAGGGCGTCGCAGAGTATCTAGACAAAAACGCGAGCAAACTATAATTCGTGAAATTCTTCGCGCTGGCGTACAAATTCTAACCGCGTAAGGTTTAAATTTAGCCTTGCACGGGCTATTAAAGCTAGCAAAGCTTTCTAAATTCCGCTGCCAAAATTTTGAGTCGCGGCGGCGGAATCCCAAAAATCCCAAAAATCCCAAAAATCCCAAAAATTCCGTTTCTTGAAATTCTACAAGTAAAATTTCAAAACCGCAAGTAAAATCCCAAATCCTTGGTAAAATTCCATCTGTAACAAAGCTCGCAAAATCATACTTTAAACTAGCTTTTGTTACAATCGCAAGTTTTTAAATCCAAGGACAATTATGAAAAAGCTTATATTTTTTATCTCCGCCCTGCTTTGCTCTTTGAGCCTTTACTCCGCAGACGCTAACCCGGACGCGCCGCTTAAGCTCGATCCTAGCGTCGTGCACGGCGAGCTGGCAAATGGCGTGAAATTTTATATCCTCAAAAACGATGTGCCGAAAAATAGCGCGCTTTTTTACCTCAACGTAGCTGCGGGCAGTGTCGATGAAAATGATGACGAGCAGGGCTTAGCGCACTTCGTTGAACACATGGCGTTCAATGGCAGCGAACATTTTGATAAAAACGAACTAGTCCATACCCTGCAGCGCTTGGGAGTAAAATTCGGCGCGGATCTCAATGCGCAAACAGGCTTTGAAAATACCACCTACAACATCCAGTCCCAAGTAAGCGACGAGACGCTGAAGGACGTATTTTTGGTATTGCGCGACTATGCAGGCGGCGTAAAATTTGACGAGAACGAAACACAAAAGGAAAAAGGCGTCATCTTAGAGGAAGCAAAAAAAGGCTTTGAGAGGCGCTTTTATGAAAAGCGCGCCACATATTTATACCCTAATTCCATATTTTCCAGACGCTTTCCGATCGGACAAAATGAAATCATCAAAGGCGCCACCGGCGAGCAACTAAAAAAATTCTATGCGCGCAACTACCTTCCTAGCGCCATTAGCATCATAGTCGTGGGCGACGTAAACATTGAGCAGATTAAAAACCTAATCAAGCAAAATTTTAGCTCTCTTTCTGCGCACGGCGAAAAAATCCCGCGCGATCTTAGTCTACGCCCATTTGAAGGCGGGCTAGCAAGCACCGTAGAGCCCGAGCTCGGCGCCAATGTCGCTAGCGTGCTTTACGCAGGCAAATATGAGCCGCTAAGAAGCTACAGTGCGCTTAAAAATGAGTGGCTGCAAGCCTACGTATCGAGGCTGATGGAGCTTGGATACGACGCGATGAATGTAAATGCCAAAATTCCGCTTAAAGCCTATTTCGGCTCGGACGATTTGTTTAAAAACCGCAGACTATACAGCATAAGCGCGAATATTTTTAATTTCGACGCCAACGCCACATTAAATAGTCTTTTTAGCGCGATCAAAGGGGTACGCGAACACGGATTTAACAATGACGATTTTGATAGCGTTAAGGCGGAATTTAAACATCAAGTGCAAGCCGATCTGCTTAAAAACGATACACAAAGTGCGCAAATAGGGGCACTACTTGATTTCGTACAAAACGGCAATGTAAAGCTTAGTAAGCAAGACGAGCACGATCTAAGCCTCAAGGCGTTAGAAGAAATAACGCTAGCAGATGTTAATAAATTTTTCTCTCAGATAACGGATGGAGCGAGATTTACGGAGATTATCTCGGCAAAGGATTTGGGCATTAGCCAAAAAGACGCGAAGCTGCTCTACGAAAAAGCGCTGCCGTTTAATTTCGCTGCTTCGAAGCTTGCTTCCAAGCAGCTTGCGGGAGCAGATTTAAAAGAGACGGAATTTAAAACGCAAAAAGGCGCTAGCGGCACTGAAATTTTGGAGTTTAAAAACGGCGCTCGCGTAATTTTAAAACCCCTTAAAAGCGAGAAAAATAAAATCGCCCTCGCAGCCGTTAAAAAAGGCGGCTACGCACATTTTGGCAAGGCTCGTGGCGAAATTTTAACTGCGCTGCTCAACTCAGGCACCATAGGCGAGCTAAACGAATATGAGGCGGGACGCTTGACCTCAAAATTTGATTATAAGCTAAGATTTAGGATGGACGACGCAGACTGCGGTTTTAGAGGCGCAGGAGCGGATCTGGAGGCGATGACACACGAGCTTTACGCAAGATTTAGCGAGCCGCTAATTCATGCAAGCTCGCTTACAAAATACAAAACCGACGCGCTTTCGGCGATTGCGCTACGAGACGAGACGGCGGAATTTAAATTCGGCGAGCAAATTTTAAAATCTCTATATTCGGGAGATACGGCTCGCAAGCAGCCGCTTAGCGTAGATGACGTAAAGAGCGCAAATCTTGCCGATTTGCAGCGCGATGCGGATGAAATTTTTTCAGGTGCTGGAAATTTTATCTTTGTGCTTAGCGGCGATTTCGAGCCTGCGCGCGCAAAACAAATTCTAGCCAAATATATCGGCAATCTAAAGCCCGGCACAAGCAGCGCTACGCCTAAAACTTTGATGCTAAATACTTCTAGCGGAGAGATTGTGCAAGATTACGGCGATAGTGATAAAAGCGAAGTTCGGATGATTTTTTCAAACTATGAGCTGCAAAATTTCGACTTTGCAGACACTTATAAATTTCAAGCGTTAAAAAGCGTACTAAGCAATCGCATCGTCGAGCAGATTCGCGAGGCGCGCGGACAAATTTACTCGGCGATGGTGCATAGCGCCTATGTGCGTGAGCCACAAATCGCAGCGAGCTTGAATGTATCGTTTTCTACCGAGCCGAAAGACGCCCGTGCGGTTGCAGCAAGCGTGAGTGAAATTTTAAAACAGATCGAAAGCTCCGGCGCAAAAGATAGCGAGCTGGCAAATTTCAAAAAAGCGCAAATTTTATCGACCAAAAGAGCTGCACAGACGAATGATTTTTGGCTTGCTAATATCACTGCGCACGAGCTTTACGGCTATCCGCTCTATGACGAAAAAAGCTACGCGGCAAGCATAAATGCGGTAAAAAGCGCGGATGTGCAAGAAGCCGCGCAAATGCTAAGCGATAGGCTATTTACGGCGATTTTAAATCCAAAAAGCTCCGAGAAACGCTAATGTTCGTTTCATTTTTTAAAAGCAAAAAATGGGCACTTTTAGCATATACAGGGCTAGTATTTTTGATCGCGATTAATTGGTATCAAACTACGCTGAGCGTGCGTTTCAACGAATGGTATCGCGTATTTTATGATTTGTGTCAAAACGTAGATCGTCATACGTTAAACGATTTTTACGCGCAGATGAGGGTCTTTTTATGGATAGCGATGCCTGCCGTAGCGGCGGCGATTTCGGAGCGATACGTGGCGCGAATTTGGGCGTTTAAATGGCGAGAGGCGATGACCTTTTCCTATTTTTCATACTGGAAAAAGGTAAGTAAAGATATCGAAGGAAGCTCGCAGCGTATCCAAGAAGACATCTACCGCTTCTCAAAAATCATCGAAGATATCGGCACGCGCGTACTTTCGGCGGCGATGATTCTTTTTGCGTTTATCCCTGTTTTGTGGAGCCTTAGCGAGAAAGTACCTTTTGAGGCGCTCAAAAAAATTCCCGGCTCTCTCGTGTGGATCGCACTTGCAGTAAGCATCGGCGGACTGATAATTTCTTGGCTAGTAGGTTGGTTTCTGCCTAGGCTTGAATACAACAATCAAAAGGCGGAAGCTGCGTTTCGCAAAGAGCTGGTTTATGCCGAGGAGAATAAGGCGGAATATGCGAGCGAAGAGACCACAAAGACGCTATTTGGCAAACTAAAGCACAACTATTACAGGCTATTTTTGCACTACTGCTACTTTGATTTATGGCTAAATTCTTTCTCGCAAATCCTGGTTATCGTGCCTTATCTCATAATGGGACCGGGGCTTTTTACTAAGGCGATTACGCTTGGAGTGATGATTCAAGTGGGTAATGCTTTTAACCAAGTACGCGGCAGCTTTAGCGTTTTTATCGATAACTGGACGACGATTACGGAGCTGCGCTCAATCCATATGCGACTTAAAGAGTTTGAAAAAAATATCGATTACAAGGGCTAGATAAAATTTCGCCCGCATCTTGCGGCTCTAGATTTCGCTTTATAAATTTAAAACAAAATCCCGGGCCGCTAGCTTTTAAAATTTCTACGCTTTTACTGCTCTCTTTTTTCTTGATGAGTAATGTTTAGCTTTATAAATTTATAGCTCGCGACTAGCAAGATCATCCAAATCGCGATGAAAACTAAAGATTTGATCATTTTTAATCCTTAAAATTTTTATAATGCGTCGCATAAAAAGCGCCGCCGATATGAAATTTAACTAAGCGCAAAAGCACGCAGTGCCGAGCAAAAAAGTACAGCCTCGCCGCCACACGGCGCGCGGAAGCCGCGCTAGAGCGGGCGCGCCTAATAATGCTCGTTTGAAAGCCCATCTTTATCAAGCTTCTTAGCATCCATCGCGCGCCAAACATAGCTGATATAACCCAGCACGAAAGGCACTAGAAACGACACGTAAAACATCGTCTTAAGCGTATAGAGGCTCGAGCTTGCGTTACTTATCGAAAGCGAGCTTTGCAGGTCGAAATTTGACGGATAAAACGCCGTATTGTTTAGCCCTAGGATCAAAAATACGCTCGTTACCGCGCATACGATGCCTACGCCGTAGAAAAATATCCCGCGCACGCTGCTTGTAAATGCGCCTTTGAATATCCCCACCAGCACCAGCACGACGCCCAGCAGCAGCAAGACTAGCGCCGCAGGCAGGCTTAGGTAGTTATGCAGATACTTAAAGCTCTCAAGGCTTACTACGCCGCCGGCGCCGATCGCGTAGCCCTGCTTTAGCAAGACCCACGCCAAAAACGCGATGAAAAAAACCAAAAACGCGCTAGCGTTAAATTTAAGCGAGGCTTTGAGCTTGGCGATCATTTCAGGCTCGGCGATATTGTTCATCAAATATAAGCTCGCTCCAGTTCTGGCGCAGAAAAATAGCGCAATTCCCAAGATGTAATTAAACGGATTTGCTAGCGCCTCAAGTCCGCGAGCCGGGTTTTTCCACTGCACGAAATTATTCTGCCCCAGCGCAAACTCGCTGCCGCTAAAAAGCGTCGAGACGATGATGCCAAGCAGGATCGTGCCCAGCGAGCCGTTTATGAAAAGAAAGGCTTCATAAGTTTTAGCGCCCAAGAAATTATCGGGCTTTTTTCTGTATTCGTAAGCGACGGCTTGGATTATGAAGCAAAAAAGCAGAGCCATCCACGCCCAATACGCACCGCCGAAGCTGGTCGCATAAAATAGCGGAAACGCCGCAAAGCACGCTCCGCCGAACATAACGAGCGTAGTAAACGTAAGCTCCCATTTCTTGCCGATGGAATTTATTATAAAATCCTTCTCGGTCTCATTTTTCGCCAGCGTAAAAAGCAGCGTCTGACCGCCCTGCACGAAGAGCATAAAAACTAAAATTCCGCCCAGAAGCGAAACCACACACCACCAATAAATTTGAAAAATTTCGTGCATCTTAAAATCCTATCTTTATCTGTTTTAGCATGATCTTTATCTCGGCTATGAATAAAACCGTAAATAAAACCGCAAAGAGCGCAAACGAGATCATTATGTTCGTTCCCGCCAGGCTCGTAGCCGCGACGCCCACCGGCATAAGATCTTGTATCGCCCACGGCTGGCGCCCTACTTCGGCTACGATCCAGCCCGCCTCGCACGCGACGTATCCCAGAGGAATGCTAAAGACGCAAAGCCACAGAATTTTCTTGTATTCGGCGAGGTTTTTTCGCATCGCCAAAAATAGCGTCACGAAAAATAGCAAGATAAAATAGCTTCCCAAAGCCACCATCACGTGGAAGCTGTAAAAGGTAAGCGCCACGGGAGGGACGATCTGCTTCGCGTCGTCAAGGTAGCCGTAGCCTAAATTTTGCATATTTTGATCGCCGAATAAAATTTCGCGCGCCTGCTGCATCGCTGCGGTATTATTGGCGTCTTTGGCGGTCTTATAATCCTTTAACGCTTGCAGAGCGATTTTGCCTTTTTCGATCTTTTTATCCGCGCCTTCGATACCGAATTTTTCATTTCCGAATACCAGATCATCGATGCCCGGAGTGAAATTATTAAGTCCTCTCGTAGCCATCAGCCCTAGCGCATAAGGCGCTTTAATCTCAAACAAAAACGGCTGTTTATCGTCTCCCGGGGTTTTGCTCGGATTTAAAACTCCCGCCGCGACGATGCCTGCATTTACTTTGCCTTTATACAGACCCTCCATCGCCGCAAGCTTCATCGGCTGCTTTTGCGCAACCTGATAGGCGCTCTCATCGCCGCTAAATAGCACGAAAAGCGAGCTTAGCATACCGAAGCTTGCCGCTACTATGAAGCTTTTTTTAGCAAGCGCGAAGTCTTTGTCTTTTAGCATATAAAACGCCGAAATTCCAAGTACGAAAAGCGCCGCCGTAATATAACCGCCGCCGACGGTATGCAAAAATTTAGCCACTCCGAAGTGAGATAGCGCGATATCTAAAAAATTACTCATCTCGTTGCGCATCGTATCGGGATTAAAGCTCGTACCCACCGGGTTTTGCATCCAAGCGTTCGCAATTAAGATCCAATACGCGCTTAAATTTGATCCGATCGCCACGAGCCAGGTTGAAAGAAGATGAAATTTCTTGCTTACGCGGCCCCAGCCGAAGAACATTACCGCAAAGAAGGTAGCTTCTAAGAAAAACGCGAGCAAGCCCTCGATCGCAAGCGGCGCGCCGAAGATGTCGCCTACGAACCAGCTGTAATTCGCCCAGTTGGTGCCGAATTCAAACTCCATTATGATGCCGGTCGCGACGCCGATGGCAAAATTTATACCGAAAAGGCGCAGCCAAAATTTAGTGATCTTGAGCCACTCCTGCTTACCGGTCGCGACATACAGGCTCTCCATAAACGCCACGATAAAGCTAAGCCCCAGCGTTAGGGGCACGAAAAGAAAGTGATAAAGCGCCGTGAGCGCAAACTGCGCCCTCGACCAATCCACGCTAGCAAGCTCTTGCATTCCTACTCCTTAGTCAAATTTTTATAGATGAAATCGATTTTTTCTTGATCGGTTTTAAATTTAGAATCCAAGTTTTCGTCGAAAATGAAAAATTTCAGTAGCACAAAAATTATAAATAGCTTGATCAAAATCACCGCCCATAGCGTTTTACCAAGCTTCATCGAAGCAAATCCCTGCGCGTAAAATTTTAAAATTTTGCCGAAAAACATCAAATTTTAACCTTTAGCAATTATTAGTTTATATTTTTTATTGTATAATAATTAATTAAAATTTAGCTTTAAATTTTGAAATTTTGGTAGCAATTTTATCTTTTTAATAAACGCCTCGGTCTTGCGCGATCTTGCTCAAGTAAGTTTTATGGTATAATTCACAAACAATCACATTTTACTTAAACTGCACAAAATTTTAGAATAGAACATATCAAGAAGCAAGTAGAAAAATATGCGAGGTTTTGCCAAGCATCTTTGTGCCTAATTCGTAGCGATTTTTAATAGAATTTTTTGTAGGCAAATTAACACGGCTCGGCTGAAAGCAGACGTAAGAATTTTAAAATCAAACGCCCAAAGCTACACGATATAAAATTTAAGAACGGATAATTAACTCGACGCAAAATTTAAAGCATTTCGTTGGGCTGGGCGGATAATTGAAAAGCCTAAGAGCCGATTTAGCGTAAATTTGCAGCACGGCTCATCAGCGCTACAATCTCCGCTAAGTCGAATTTACCACCGAAAAAGAGATTGAAAGCAAGTGCGCCCTGATTTACAAGCATCTCCTTGCCGTCTTTTGCGGGCAGATTTTTTGCACGCGCGGCTTGCAAAAACGGAGTCTGCTTGCCGTAGATAGCGTCAAAAGCAAATTTCGCGCGGGATAAAATTTCATCTATTACTCCCTCGGGCGCTGGTAGCGCGTCATCTTTGAGACCCGCGCCGGTGGCATTGACGATAAGATCGTAGTCTTTGGATTTGAAATTTTCATAGGTAAAAAATTCCTCGCAGCCGAAGTTAAAATCCTTTGTGCTGCGATTTAGGATGTCAAATTTCACGCCGTTTTTGCCTAGTGCGTAGCCGATCGCTCGCGTCGTGCCGCCTGCGCCTAAAATAAGCGCGTTGCGAATCTCGCCAAAATCCAAGATCGCGCAGAAAAACCCCTGGGCGTCGGTGTTAAAGCCGTGCAGCGCACTGCCTTTTAGCACCAGCGTATTTACCGAGCCGATCCTTTGCGCCGCCTCGCTTAGGACATCGCAGGCTTTGAGCGCGTCGAGCTTAAAAGGCACGGTCACGTTCGCACCCGTAAGCCTTAAAGCTTCAAATTTAGCTCGCAGTTCCTCGCCGCGCTGCAGCAAAACTCGCCCATAGTAGGCGTTTAGGGCTAGAAATTTTATAGTGTAATTATGAAGTAGCGGCGAGAGGGAGTGGGCGATCGGGTTGCCGAAAACCGCGAATCTGTCCACTATTTCACTCGGTAGATATACGCTCCGCTATTGATGCTGCGCATATCGCTAAGCGCCTTTTGTAGCGCCTCGCCCTCAAAAGGTCCAACTAAAATTTTAGTCACACTCTTACTGCCGACGTGAGTTTGCAGCGCAATTGGGCTGTAGCCTTTTTTGGTGATTTTTTTGGTATCAGACCCGTTTGGATCGTAGGCATTGGATGCGAAAACCTGCACATAACTGCCGTTTGCCACGCTGGTGCTGGTGCTCTTTGCTGCAACGCCAGCCTTTACGCTCTCGCTTTTAGACTCTGGTTTGCTAGCTTCTTTTTTAGACTCAGGTTTTGCTGGCTCTTTTTTGGCCTCAGATTTAGCATGTTCCTTTTTAGCTTCCGTTTTTGAAGGCTCTTTTTTAACTTCTGTTTTTGCTTGTTTTTCAGGTTCTTTTTTAGGCTCTACTTTCTGCTCGACTTTTCTAATTTCGGTTTTAGAAGGTTCTTTTTTTATCTCGTCTTTTGCAGACTCTTTTTTAGGCTCGGACTTTTTTACGTCAGTTTTTTCAGGTTTTTTAGCTTCGTCTTTAGGCTCAATCTTTTTACTTTCTATTTTAACTTCGGATTTTTTTGGCTCTTCTTTGATTTCGGGCTTTTGGATTTCTACTTTCTGTGCTTCAGGCTGAGCGCTTGCGACGACCTTGCTTTCGGAATTAGGCTCTTGGGTTTTTATCTCTACTTTGGTTGGAGCTGCAGATGCTGTATTGGGTTCTGATTTCACCTCTACAGGCTCAGGCTGCGAAGGCTCAGGTTTTTGAACTTGTACGGCAGGTTTTTGCTCCGCTTTGGCAAGCTCTTCTTCACTAGGCATAGTAAGACCTGCGTTAGTATCAATATCGTCTTTATTAATAGCCTTCATTATGATTAAAATGATTAAGAATAAAACTACGACGCCGGCTGCGACGGTAAGACCCTTTTTCAAATTCGCGTTCTTATCGACATTGCCGCTATTTATCACTATATCGTCTATGCTGCTCATATCGAAATTTTTATCGTTCATACTCTCTCCTAAGATTATTATTTACTTCGTAAATTCTACCACGCAAAATTTACGAAATAAATAATTCGGGTAAGCTTACCCGAATTTATTAAATTTAATACATCGCGCGGTCGTAGATGATAAAGCGGTGCGCCAAATCCCGCACTTCCTCTTTGACCTGCGCCTGAAGCTTGGAATTTGAGATATCGCTTAGTACGTCGGCGATTTTATTTCCGATAAACTCAAATTCTTTCTCCTTCATTCCGCGCGCGGTAAGTGCGGGGCTGCCGACGCGGATACCACTGGTGACGAACGGGCTGCGCGTCTCGCCCGGTACGGTGTTTTTATTCGTCGTAATACCTGCATTTTCAAGCGCGGCACTAGCGTCCTTGCCGCTAAAATCTCTATTTAAAAAGCTCATTAAAATCAGATGATTATCGGTGCCGCCGCTTACTAGATCAAAGCCGCGCCCAACCAGCGTCTCGCCCAAAACTCTAGCGTTTGCCTTGACCTGCTTGGCGTAGACCTTCCACTCGGGGCTTAGATTGTGTTTAAAGCCCACCGCCTTAGCGGCGATGACGTGCATTAGCGGGCCGCCCTGGATACCCGGGAAGATCGCCGAGTTAATCTTTTTAGCAAATTCTTCGTCGTTAGTCATTATGATGCCGCCGCGCGGACCGCGAAGCGTTTTATGCGTGGTCGAGCTTACGACGTGGCAGTGCGGAAACGGATTAGTATGTTCGCCTGCGACGACTAGCCCTGCGACATGCGCTACGTCGGCGAAAAGAAAAGCGCCCACGCTATCTGCGATCTGTCTAAATTTAGCAAAATCTATCTCGCGCGTATAGGCGCTCGCACCGCAAACGATCATCTTCGGCTTTACGATTTGAGCGATCTCAAGCACCTTATCATAGTTTATGCGGCCGTCGAGCTCTACGCCGTATTCGAAGCTCTCATACATCTTTCCGCTGCTTGAAACCTTCGCGCCGTGCGTCAAATGTCCGCCGTGGCTAAGCGCCATGCCTAAAATTTTATCGCCCGGTTTCAAAAATGCGGCATAGACGCCTTGGTTGGCTTGGCTGCCGCTATTTGGCTGGACGTTTGCGAACTCACAGCCGAAGAGCTTTTTGCAGCGATCGATCGCGATCTGCTCGATCTCATCTACGAACTCGCAACCGCCGTAGTAGCGCTTGCCTGGATAGCCCTCGGCGTATTTGTTCGTTAGCACCGAGCCCATAGCCTCCATCACCTCGGGATAGGTGAAATTTTCGCTCGCGATCATCTCCAAATAATCGCACTGGCGCGCAAGCTCTTTGTTGGTTAAACTAAAAATTTCATTATCGAATTTTTCTAAATTTGACACGTTCACTCCTTCTCTAAATTTAGCGGCCTCATCGCAGGGAACAAAATCACGTCGCGGATCGACTTTTTATTCAGCAAAATCATCGCCAAGCGATCGATTCCAAGCCCCCAGCCGGTAGTCGGTGGCATCGCGTAGCTAAGCGCGCGGACGTAATCCTCGTCCATCTCGTGAGCTTCGTCGTCGCCCGCGTTTTTAGCGTCGATTTGCGCCTTAAATCTGGCGTATTGATCGAGCGGATCGTTCAGCTCGTTAAAGGCGTTGGCTAGCTCCTTGCCTGCGATGTAAAGCTCAAATCTTTCGGCTATCTGCGGATTTTCGTCGCTTCTGCGCGAAAGCGGGCTGATCGAGATCGGAAAATCCACGATGAAGGTCGGATTTATGAGCTTAGCTTCTACGTAATTATCAAAAAGTTCGCTCTGCAGGTGGCCTAGATCGAGCTTTTCATTGACTTCAAACCTATCCTCTTTGAGTTTAGCGATGATCTTTTCGCGATCATTTACGATCTGCGGCTCGATGCCGCCTATCTGAGTAAGCGCATCGAGATACTTTATGCGCGCAAAAGGCTTTGAAAAATCGATCTCGCGCTCATCGTAGGTTAAAATTTCGCCTAGCCCGAGCCTCTTAAATAGCGCTTTAAATAGCTCCTCGGTTAGGTTCATCGCGTCGTTATAATCATGCCACGCCCAGTAGAATTCTATGCTTGTAAATTCCGGATTGTGCGTCAGGTCCATACCCTCGTTGCGGAAGTTTCGGTTGATCTCAAAGACCGCCTCCATGCCGCCTACGACGAGACGCTTGAGATACAGCTCCGGCGCGATACGCAGATAACGATCGACGTCGAGGGCGTTGTGGTGCGTGATAAATGGCTTAGCGTTCGCGCCGCCTGCGATTGGGTGCATCATCGGCGTTTCGACCTCTAAAAATCCATGCTTTTCAAAAAAGCTGCGGATCTCGCTAACGATGATCGAGCGCTTGATAAAATCCTCGCGGACCTCGGGGTTCATTATCATATCAAGATATCTTTGGCGGTAGCGCATCTCGATATCGACAAGGCCGTGAAATTTCTCCGGAAGCGGGCAGATCGCTTTGGATGCAAGCGTTATTTTACTAGCATGGATCGAAAACTCGCCCGTTTGGGTGACGAAAGCGTATCCGCGCACCAAAATTATATCGCCTACTTCGAGATTTTTCTTAAATTTAGCGTAATCCTCCTCACCTATGCTATCGCGAGAGTAATAAATTTGAATATTGCCGCTTTGATCTTCTATGTTTGCGAAGGTGGATTTGCCCGCGACGCGCTTTAGCTTTAACCTTCCGGCAAGGCTTACCTCCTCGCTCGCTTTTTTATCCTCGGTATCTTTTATGTAGCCGAATTTCTCTTTAAACTCGGCTATGCTCATATCTTTTTTTAGAAAGTGCGGATAGGGATTAGCCCCTAAATTCCGAAGTTCCGACGCCTTGTCTATCCTTTGGATTTCTAACTGGCTATCAAACAATCTACTTCCTTTTTACCGCGCATTCAGGGCAAATTCCATACAGCTGCATCATATGTCCCGTGAGCGTAAATCCGTGCTCTTTGGCGACGGCAAGCTGTTTGCGCTCGATAGTGGCGTCTTGAAATTCTATGATCTTATTGCAGCTTTTGCAGATTAGATGGTCGTGGTGAGGCTTGTTGGCAAGCTCAAATTTCTTACCCTGTGCGCCAAATGAGATCGACGTTGCCATACCTGAATCCTCAAGCAAATTTAAGGTACGATACACCGTCGCTATGCCTACGTTCAGCTCCGGAAATTTCGCTTTGATCTCGTTGTGAAGCGCCTCAGGTGTGAAGTGTTTGTTATTGTTATAAAGCGTGCGGAGCAAAACCTCGCGCTGCTTAGTATATTTTAAACCGCTAGCGGCAAGCGCCTTTTTAAACTCAACAATTAGAGCGTCAAACTCTAAATTTTCGATTTTTGCATTCATAATTTTGTCCTTTCTGTAGAATTTACTTCTGAACTGGCGTTAAAATCGCTAGGTTCAGTGCTTTGATTTTGATCCGAGTTCATACGGGTGGTAGAATTTTGATCTTTTAAGAGCTTATCATCCATCTTAGAACCGATAGAATCCAAGCTTTGTTTGATCTTCGGATCATCTTTGAGATTTAAAATCCAATTTCCGATTTTTAAGAAAATCGGCGCAGTTTTGCTGCTTTCAAAATACTTTTTAGTCTGTTCATTCATCGACATAGGACCGCTTGCAAGTGTAACAATAACGGCAAAAATCAAGAAAATTTTACTTACGCTAAACACAAAGCCGCCGATCTTATCGACAAATCCGAGTCCGCTCCATTTAAAGAATTTTGAAATGATTTCACCTATAATCAGACACGAGATCCATACGCCAAAAAGCACAGCGATAAAGCCGATGAGAACTTGCGTCGTGTCGCCCGAAAGCACGCCGTTTGCATTCTGCAAAGCTGGAATTTTGGCCGCAATCCACTCGCCTGCCATAGTTTTATAACGCATCGCGGCAAAAAGACCGCCGATGAGACCCAAAATTCCAAAAATTTCTTTAACGATGCCGTTGGTGATGCCGCGCAGTCCAAAGAGCACTACGAGTACTAAACAGCCGACGTCGAACCAATTAATACCTTCCATCAAGCACCCACCACGCCTATTAGCTCTTGTAGGTTAGTCGAATACCTAAATGCCGTGTCTTTTGAAATTTGATTTGCACGGATCGCTTTAACCATCGCTTGAGTTTGAGTTATCATACCAGTAGATTGCTGATTTAGCTGCATTTGAGAGTAAATTTGATGCACCTTGTTTTCGCGGATTAGATTTGCTACGGCATTGTTATTGAGCAAAATTTCATGGATCGCGATACGTCCGCCGCCAAGCTTTGGCAAAAGTGATTGCGAGATGACCGCGGTAAGTGACACGGAGAGCATATTTCGCACTTGGAGCTGCTCGCCGCCATCAAAGCTATCGATAATACGGTTGATCGTTTGCATCGCGGAGTTGGTGTGTAGCGTACCAAATACCAAGTGACCGGTCTCAGCCGCGGTAATGGCGATCGAGATAGTCTCTCTATCACGCATCTCACCAACTAGGATAATGTCCGGGTCCTCACGCAAGGCAAATTTTAATGCATTAGCGTAGGAATGGGTATCAGTGCCGATATTTCTGTGAGAGAAAAGCGCTTTTTTATTGGTATGGACGAACTCAACCGGATCTTCAACGGTGATGATGTGCTTGCGCTCTTTTTCGTTAATCTCGTTTAGCATCGCGGCAAGAGTAGTTGATTTACCACTACCGGTAGGTCCGGTAACCAAAATCATGCCTTTTTCGTGCTTGACTACCTCTTTAAAAATCGTAGGGGCTTTTAAATCATCCAGGCTAGGAATATCGATAGGAATAATACGAAATGCGGCAGCCAAATCGCCGTTCATAGTGTAGTAGTAATTTCCACGGAAGCGTCCGATATTAGGAAGCTCGATCGCAAAGTCGAGCTCTTTATTTTCCTCGAGCGCACTTTTTTGGGCATCGGTAATGAGCGCGTAGCAGATATACTCGATATCCGTGCCCTTAAGCGGATCCATAGCAAGTGGGCGCAATGTTCCGTCGATACGTATTTGAGGCGCCGAGCGCGAAACTAAGTGAAGGTCGCTCGCTTTGTTAAAAACGACGGTTTTTAGTAGGGTTTCGATATCTACTAAATTTCTTTGAACTTCTTCCATAAAATTCCTTTCAATCTATGATTTTCGGTACTACGAAGTAGCCACCTTCGGACTGCGGAGCATGCTTTAAGACGCTTTCTGCGACGTCGCTTTTGCGTGGAATATCTTTGCGAAACGGAGTACCGCCTTTCAGCGTAGTGATAGCCGCCTCGCCGCTTTGTAAATCCAGCTCATTTAGAATTTCTACAAAATCTACGATATTATTTAATTGACCTTTAAATTCTTCTCGCTTAGCATCTGGAATTTTAAGAGCGGATAGCCTTTCCAGCTTACTTAGCAAGGCGTCGTCTATTATCATAACTTTCCTTTTTCTGATAAATGCGACATTATATCATAAAAATTCTTTATCTTAGGCGGTATTTAAAATTTTTTATGCTACAATTACGCCGATTTTCTCAAACAAAGGACTGAATTTTGGCTTTAAAAGACGACATCGAAGGCGTGAAAAAAGAGATCGGCACAGAAGAGCAGTTTCTAGAAAGCGTCATAAAAAGTGAAATTTTCGTAAAAAAATATAAAAAGCCGCTGATATTTTTGGCTGCGGTTTTGATCGTAGCATTTATCGGATATTACACAAATGAATTTTTAAGCGATCGCCGCATAGCAAGTGCTAATGCGATCTATGACGAGCTGCTTAACAAGCGCGATGACGCTAAGCTAGCCGAGCTTAAGCAAAAAGATATAAATCTATACGCTCTTTATATTTTGCAAAACGGCTCTGCAGACGAGCGAGCGGCGCTAGAAAATACCCAAGGCATCGATGTTATGCTAAAAGAGATAATAAATCTACAAAACGGCAAACAAGGCGGAGTGCTACTCGCCGATTACGATTCTTTGCTCAAGGGCTACGACCTACTAAAAGAGGGCAAAATCGAACAAGCTCACGCAGAGCTAGATAAAATTCCACTCAACTCGCCAGTTCGTCAAATCGCACTTGCTTTGAAACACTATGGAGGCAATAAATAATGAAAAAAACGCTGATATTTACGCTTTTGCTATCGTTTTTATTTTTAGGCTGCTCGACGAAGCGCCAGTATTTCGAACCTAGCGACGAAAACATCACAGGCGATATGAAATTTAACGGCTCGCTGCCGTCGGAAATCGTAGCGGTTAGTAAAGATGGCGCTACGCTAAAAGACGGCGAAGTCATCTCTAAAAACGGATTGGTGAAAAATTTCAAAGTCCTAAAAAGTGAAAAATTTTTAGGTGAATATGACGGAAATTTCGTCGTAACTGACATCAATGGTACGCTTAAAGTAGTTAGTGGCACAGGCGCCGTAAAATTTGAAAAAGCCCTCGGCAGACAAGCGCTCAGTGCAAATATACGCGGCGATGATTTGGCTTTAGTAATGAGTGATGACTCGATTATGCTTATCAAGCTAAGCTCGAGCGCAGTGGTACTCGATCATAAAGTAGGCGATGCATTCGCAATCGATTCGCGCGTGGCGTCACCGCTATTTATCAACCAACTTATCGCTTATCCTGCGTTAGACGGACTAGTCAGCATCGCAGAAAACGTAGGCGGGCGCTCGGCACGCGATTTCGTCGTGAGCAACCAGCCGTTTTTTAACAACATTATCGCCTTAGAAAACAAGGGCGATAACCTTTATGCCGTAACTGCCACTAGGCTAATGCTGGTAAGTCCTACGGGCAATAAAAACCATAACGTAGACATCAAAGACGTGATTTTTAGCGGCGATAGAATTTATCTTTTCTTAAAAGACGGCAGAGTCGAGCTACTCGATCGCGGGCTAAATTTGATCAAATCGCGCAAATTCACCTTCGCACAGTTTAGCGGCGCGCTACTTAGCGGCGGCTATTTGTATATCATCGAGCGTAATGGCTACGTCATCCGCGTGGACGAAAATTTAGAAGGCCAGGCGATCTACGAGCTAAATGGCGAGTTCGAGGATAAGTCCTTTATCGCAGGCAGCTCGTTTTACTACGACGATAAAATTTTAAATTTTGATGCTAGATAAAATTTCAAAACTCTGCGTTCGCGAAGACCTTTTGCTTCAAAAATTCCAAACGCTAGATATCGCTAGCTTCACGCGCTCGCGATCATACGGCGCGTATTTTGGCGTGGATCTGAAAAGCTACAACGTCCTTTTGTTTATGCGCGACGCAAAATCTCGCTTTGTAATGCGCGACGCGGAATTTCTGCTATCGCTCGCAAGCGACATTAGCGCAAGCCTAGGCAAGGTCGTGAAAAAACGCGTGCTGTTTTACAACTCGCAGATGTGCTCTAAAAGCGCGAAATTTTTAAAAGAAAACGGATTTAGCCTCTATGCTTTTGTGTGACGTAGGAAATTCCAGGGTTAAATTTTATAAAGGCGGCGTAACGCAAAGTATGCCCGTAGCGGAGTTTATGCGGTACGAGCCGAAGGAGCGAATTTTTTTCATTAGCGTCAATGATAGCGTGAAAAAAAAGCTGAAAAACCCTCTGTTTGTTGATCTGGCCCCGCACTTTGAGCTAAAAACCGCCTACCGCGGACTTGGGATCGACCGCATAGCGGCGTGCTCGGCGGTGACGACGGGCGTCGTCGTCGATGCGGGCAGCGCGATCACCGTAGATTTGATGTTTAAAAGCTCACACCTAGGCGGATTTATAATGCCTGGTATCGGCACGCTTTTAAAATCTTTCGCGAGCATCGCGCCGGTGCTGGACGTGACGCTTTCAACCAATATCGATCTGGATCCGCTGCCGCAAAAGACCGCAAGCGCCGTAAACTACGGGATTTTAAAGCCGATAGTGCTTACGATCGAAAACATCGCGGGCAATAATAAAATTTACTTCACGGGCGGCGACGGAGCCTATCTAATGCGGTATTTTCGCAACTCGATCTACGAAAAGGATCTGATCTTTAAATCGATGGTAAGCTTGATCGCAAAAAAGGGGCTCGCATGATAACCATAGCGCTACCGAAAAGCCGCATAGCCGACGATACGCTCAAAATTTTCAAAACCATCTTCGGGCTTGATTTCGCCTTTGAGGATCGCAAACTCATAATGCAAGAGGGCGATTTTAAATTCCTCTACGTCCGCAACCAAGATATCCCTACTTACGTTATGGGCGGTGCGGCGGATATCGGCGTAGTGGGGCTTGACGTGCTTGAGGAGCACCGCCCAGACGTACTTACGCTGCTCGATCTTAAAATCGGAAAATGCCGCGTCTGCGTGGGCGTACATGCGGGCACTCAGCTAAACTACGGCGCTCCGAGCCTAAAAATCGCTACGAAAATGCCCAACATCACTCGCGAATACTTCGCCTCGAAAGCGGTCGCCGTAAATATCATCAAACTCTACGGCTCGATAGAGCTCGCCCCGCTCATAGGGCTTGCCGACGCTATCGTCGATGTCGTAGAGACCGGCGCTACGATGAAACAAAACGGGCTGCAGCCCGCAGAAACCATAATGCAAAGCTCCGCGCACCTCATCGCCAACAAAAACAGCTTCGTACTAAAACGCGATGAAATTTTAAACCTGCGAGATAAACTAGCCCGCACGATCGCCTAACGCTCGCTTGCTCGCCGCACAGTATTTGCGACCGGCGCGGCGCACTTCCGTAAATCATCATTGCTTGCCTTGCCGCTGTCGTTTAAAAACTGCCGCTACAGATAGAATTTTTTTGGAAGCAACCGCACTGCTTAAATTTAGAAATCCTGCGAATTTGATTTATCAAGAGGTGGATGCACTTTGCCGAACCGCGCAGCGAAAATTTTAAAATTCGTCGTTACGAAATTCTAAATTTAGCCCTAAATTTACAGCTCGCAAAATTTCAAAGCACAAACCTCCGCGGCGCAGAATTTCAAAATTCTAAAATCCCGCTTCACAATTTCACGTCGTAAAATTTAAAATTCTCGCGAACTCTAAATTTGAGCTCAAATTCCAGCGGCTTGGAAACGGCAGAATTTCTGAATTTCAACTCGCTAAATTTCGCCACTAAAAATCGCGCGAAATTTAATTAGCGCCATTCTTTAAGTATAGAAAGTAGCCTGCGCCAAAATCAAAGATGCTAGCCGCGCGTACGGATCAATCCCTGTTACGGCGATATTTGAAAAACTGCTTTATAAGACTTAAAAAGCCCGCACAGGCGGCATTATCTCCTACATTTTCGGGCAGGACAAACACGCTTAGCACGATCAATATATATAGCGCGAAAAATGCCAAATACAATCGTGTAACAATTTTGATAAATTTTGGATTTAAGACAGGTTGCATCCCAGCGCGCGGCTCGGCTCGAGCCTAGTCCGCGCTAGCTCGATTTTAGGGCACTGTTTGCTCGGACCAGCTTTTGTTTCGGATTTTTTCTGCACGTCTTGAGTCCGTTTTTGCGTGCTTTACTAAATTTGCTCGGCGAAATTTTACGTAGTAAAACTATGCCTAAAATTTCAAATCCGCTAAAGTTTAAAATTTTAAAGCTGCGTAGAGAACCGCCAAAGTAAAACTTCGCAAAAATTTAGCTAGAAATTTAAAAGTGTCCGCGCCATTTATTGTACCGAAGGTAGGCTAAGTGCGACAATATAATTCATGCTCTGTCGAGGTATGGCGAGCTGTTATTGCGGTAACTCAAACGGCATGCCACCAAGCCTCACCGACGCAATAAAGCAGAGGCGGTCTGCGTTTTTGTAAATTTTGACAGATAAAATTCCACCGCGATAAACACAATAAATTTAGATATCGAGAGCGATCCGTGCGGTTTTGATTTCTGTGCGTCGCACAGTAAATTTTACATGCGGCAAGCTTTGAGCCAAAAATATTGTCGTCTCTTATCACAACCGCGCCAAAGTTTAGGCTCTCTGCGGCGCCAAAAACCGCTTACGTGCGGCGACAGGCAAGAATAAAATTTAACCGATCCAGCGCGACGAAAGAGCCGCACCTACGCCGCTATGATTTCACGTACCTTTTCGGTAAAGCTATCGCTCACGATGTATTCGGTCGGATAAACGAGCACCTCGCTGCCGTTGCGGATCCGCAGAATCAGCCGCTTGGTGTTTTTTAGCGCCGTGTCGCAAAAGGCGAGATGGTAAATTTTATAAATTTTCTCGCGGCTAAGCTCGCCTAAGCTTAGCTCAAACTCGAAATCCTGCGCGTTTTTGCGCTGCGTCTCGCGCTCTTTGCGCGCCTTAAGAACGGGATCCTCCGCAGCAAACCCGCCCTTTCGCTCCGCGAAATTCCCGCTGCCGTAGCCGCCGCCTCGTTCGCTACCAAAGTTTCTGCTGGAGCCGAAATTGCTGCCGTTAAAGCCCCCGCGCTCCCTACCACCGGAGCCTCGCACCTTGCTAGGTACGTAGCCGTCGATATTTTGCGCGGCATCTAGAGTTAAAATTTCATCCAGATAAATTTGATATTTGCCGCCGTAAGGGCTCGTGTTTTTGCTAAGCCGCACCCAAAATGCCATCGGGCGCTCCAGCTCCGCGTCCGTTAGCGCAGTGACCGCATCACAAATATCGCCGAACGCACTCATCTCGAAGCTTCCCGAAAGATCGAGCACCGTGACGTTTGCCATCTGCTTACCCGATTTGGTCGTGCGGGTGTGAACATTTTCGATCTTACCGACGCACAAAATTTTAACGCTCGCATCCTCTTCGCCCACCAGTTCGTCGAATTCGTTCGATTTAGTATGTGTAATCGCTCCAAGCTGCGCGGCGTAGGCTTTGAGTGGATTCTCGCCCAAAAATACTCCCGCGCGCGGACGAAAGCTCGCATCTCGAGCGTTTTGTAGGCTCATCATCGAAAGAAACGACAGCTGATACGCCGCGCCGCCGACCGCGCTTTTTGAAATTTTGATCATAAAGGCGTACGGGCGCTCCCGCTCCTGCGGGCTTAAGCTTTCGATCGCCTTTAGCGCGTTATCAAACACCGCAAGCTCGAAGCTGCCGTGCAGATCAAGCACGTTTAAAATCCCCATTTTTTTGCCCGTTTTTGTCATGCGCGTGGACAGATCCTCGATCCGCCCTACGCTAAGTACCTCTGCGCTATCTCCGTCGATCTCGCTAAACGCCGAGGATAGGGCATAATCGATCCCCTCCATCTCCTCTTTGTAATCATCCAGCGGATGCCCCGAGAGATACACGCCCACGGTCTGCTGCTCAAATTTTAAAATTTCGCCCTGCGGAAATTCCTTATCGGTATCGACGAAGCTTACGCTCATGCCGCTCGTCATATCCTCATCCTCGCCAAAAAGCGAGCTTGCGGCGTCCTTTTTAATCTCGGTGATCTTTTTCATCACGTCTAGGATATTTTCCATGTTTTGAATCATCGCCAAGCGACTCTTACCCAGACAATCCATCGCGCCTGCGTAGATCAGCGACTCGATGACCTTTTTATTGACGCGGAAATTGTCCACGCGCGAAGCAAAATCGTCGATGCTTTGAAATTTAGCCTCGCTTTGAAGCTCTAAGATATTCTCGATTGCAGCGCCGCCTACGCCCTTAATCGCTCCTAGGCCGTAGATGATCGAGGTGCCCGATTTGGAATTTTCGTCGTCCACGACGCTAAAGCCTCTTAAGCTTTGATTGATCGACGGCGGCAAAAGCCCGATACCAAGGCGGCTTGCCTCGTCGATATATTTTGAAATTTTATCGGTATTGCCCTCCTCCGAAGTAAGCAGTGCCGCCATAAACTCCGCCGGATAGTAGGTCTTAAGATAGGCTGTTTGAAAGGTGATCATCGAATACGCCGCGGCGTGGGATTT
The DNA here is from genome assembly GCF_019423325.1 of Campylobacter sp. NCBI lineage: Bacteria > Pseudomonadati > Campylobacterota > Epsilonproteobacteria > Campylobacterales > Campylobacteraceae > Campylobacter > Campylobacter sp. The sequence goes on from NZ_JAHZBQ010000003.1 coordinate 299,639, forward strand.
GTTAAAGCCGTAGGAGGCAAATTTCATAATCAGATCAAATAACTCATCCGCCTTAGCTACGTCAAAGCCCAGCTCTTTGGCGCCGTTTAGATACTGCTCGCGCATGTGAGCGAGCTTCTTCTCATCCTTCTTACCCATCGCGCGACGCACCAGATCGGCATCGCCCAAGCTAAAACCGCCCACCTTCTGCACGATCTGCATGACCTGCTCTTGATAGACGATGATGCCATATGTTGGCTCTAAAATTTCTTTTATCTCGGGGAAGATATAGCTTGCTTTTAGCTCTCCGTGTTTGATCCTGATAAAATCAGGGATTAGATCCATCGGTCCCGGGCGGTATAGCGAGATCATCGCGATGATAT